>JBBIQU010000057.1:0-10647 GCA_037442185.1 Chthonomonadales bacterium
CCCTGGGTGGGCGGGGGCAAGGGGGAGGGGGGAAACGGCGTTGCGGTTACGGCCGCAGGCCGTGTGGCCGCGGGTCCTTGCCGCGGATTTCAATCGATCAAAGGAGAATGCGATGAACAAGGAGACCAGAGTCGTCCTCGGCATGGCGGCCCTCGGGATCGCTGCGCTCGTTGCCTACGGGTCGCGGGGTCAAGCCCAGTCGGCCCGCATACCTGCCCACCCTGCGCCTGCCCGCGAGCACGCGCTGAAGGTCATCACGATGAACACCGGCGCGTATACGGTTACCGGCACGGACAAGCGGTCGGAGAAGATCATAGCCGCAGAGGACATGCACATCGTCAGCGTGAGCCACTTCATCGGGGTCCAGTCGGGCATCATCCCCAGCGACAACGGCCATATGCTCTCGACCAAGCCGGACAACCCGTGGGTCAAATGGGAGAAGGCCGGTACCGGCATGGAGCCGACGGGCTCGACGGACTACTTCGCCTATGCGGGGCGTGACTACTACGGCGAGTGCTCGGGCATCGGCGACGTATGCTGGCAAGAGAACATGCCCGCCGGATGCCACGTGCCGGTCAAGAAGGGCTAGACGCTGTACATGCACTGCTACGCATCGCATGGGCACGGATCGGCCATGTTCCATCATGCGGTGCGCATCTACTACTGGTAGCTCGCCGACCGGCCGAGACATGCTCGACGAAACCGGCGGTCGCGCCTGACGGTATTCCTTCCGATGGAAACGAAAGTTGTCGAGATCCAGGAGGTCCCGACGCAGCTGACGAAGCGCGAACGGGCCGACGCGGCTCTGGCCGAGCTGACGGCGCGCGCCAGGAACTGCTATTGGAAGACGCGCTTCGGCATGTCCTTCGCCATGATGCCCGGCATATTGACTGGCCTCGGCGGGTGGTTCTCCATCTTCTTCCTGCTCAGGCCGATCCTCGGCGACGACTGGGCGGCCGGGATCGGCATGGTGGTGTATCTGGCGGGCGTCATCGGCGCAATGATCTTCGGTCTGGGGCGGTACTCACGGCGGAGCGCATCGGAGCTCTCCCGCATAGTCGAACACGCCGACGCGCGCGCCATGAAACCGCTTACCGACATGGTGCGCAGCAACGTCTGGGCAGGGACGTTCTGGCTGCTGCCGATCCTGAGGACCATCGTCGCGGCTCTGAGCCGCATCCTCGACGCCGTCAAACCCGACGACCGCAATGCTCTGGACGATGCCGACCTCGCGGGCCTGCGTTCCATCCTGACGAGCTGCGCGAACCACTACGGTTTCGTTCAGTTGCGCCTCTACACGCCGGAGTTCATCCGCACGGCGCTGCGCGCGTTGACCGTGCTGCAGGACCGCCATGGCGCCGACCTTGCCGAGCGTTTGACGAAGACCATCGGAGTGGGGCGACACGTAGCCGAAGTCAAGCAGATTGCCCGGGATGCGCTGCCTGCGCTTCGTGAAGCAGCGCTGCGCGCCAGGGAACGGGCCGAGCTGCTGCGCCCTGCCGAAGCTCCGCTCCGACCGGACGAGACACTCCTGCGCCCTATCGAGGCCGCGCCCGCAGGGGAGGCCGAGCTTCTCGTGCGGCCGGCCGACTGCGACTGAAAAGCGCGTCGCCTCAGAGATACCACCGCAGCCGCACGTCGGCCCGCATGTCGTTGGCCTTGGCGCCATAGTCGCTCGATCTTGCGCCTGAGATGAACGAGAGTTGGGCCCTGATCTCGGTCCGACCCTCGGGTTTGTACGTTGCCTCATGCGTCAGGGCGAAACTGCCATCGTCCAGATTGATGGTGAGCATCACCGCGGGCGTGAGCTGCATGACGCCGAACGCATCGGGACGGCTGGCGCGCACATACAGATACGACCGACCTGCATTGGGACGCCCGTAGCCTCCTTCTGCGAGAGCCGTGACGCGATCCATCGCCGATGGGTCGCCCGAACGGAGATATTCGGCATGCGCCGCGGCCGTGTAGTCGTAGAACGCGCGCATCTGTTCGGGCGTATAGCCGGCACCATTTCTGTAGTACTCGGCGATGACGGTGATCTCCTGAGGAGTGATGAACCGGACACCGGCCAGATAGGACTCGGAAGCGCCTTCGATCGTCCGAACATTGGATGCGGCGTCAACGGTTTTCCGCGTCGCGCGTGTGTCGCGGCCCCATTCGCCGTGGACCTCAAAGCTCGGGTTGATGTTGCGCGAGAAGTCCGCTCCGAAGCGATCTCCCCGACCTCCGCCCGCGACGGCAATGAGGTCTACGTCCGTGTCGGCCACAAGCCCGTAGAGCTTGACAGCGAATACCGGACGTCCCGCCTCCCCAAGGCGGTCGTTCAGCCCGCTCAGTACCGGCAGGATCAGGGGAGTGACGGTTAGGGCCTTCAGCGGTCCGCCGGATGAGACGGTGTACTCACCGCCGATGAATGTGACGCCCTCAAGGGCCAGTTCCGGGTCCTCCGGGTCTTTGGGGCGGTCGAGAAACGCGGCAGGGTTCCAAGCATACCCCTTTCCCCAGCGCAGAGACTTCTTGCCGACGTCAAGCGTCAGTCTCTGCGTTGGTCGGAACGATGCGTAGGTCTCGTAGAGGCGCGTATCTGTCGCCCACCCCTGGTATGTGTGGCTGAGGTTCGAGTTGGAGCGAGCGAAAAGCGTTGTGCGGTCAACCTGGTGCTTCAGGTCGAGCTGCAGAACGGAGTTCACCTGCGCCATGGGGCTCTTCGGACTGTGGCCGTAGTTTCGGACCATGTAGAACGGGGCATCGCGATCAGGTACGTACAGACCCGGACGAGCCTCGAGGTACCCCGCCACCGTCGTCGGGCGCTTCCGAATCTCCGACAGATCGAAGGTAATGTCGTCCTGTGCCCGCAACGGCAGCGCGCACAGGACGATAGCCAGCGATGGCAGGCAGACCTTCATCGCAGCGAGTCGAGCTTCGGCATGTATGCGAGAGTGAACACTTCGTCCTTCACGACACGGGCCTTGACGTTGGCGAAGAGCATGATGGACTTGTAGCCTTTCTGCAACGGACTGTCCGTCTCAACCGTGGCCGGGCGTGTGATGCCTCCGAAGTCCTTGATGTCCTTGAACCGCAACGTTTTCACGAGAACGCCGGTAGCAGTCACACACTCGATCTTGGACGGTTGCGGCGACTTCTTGCTCACCCACATGCGCAGCTTATCGTAAGCAACCGTGTTGTTGCGCGCCTTGAGGTGCAGGAGGTGTTCGGTTCCGGCATCCTCGACCCGCTCGACCGAGTACTCGGCTGCGTAGTCAAGACTCAGGATGTCGGAGTTGTTGAATACGCCTCCGACGACCGACTGTAGGCTGGTGATGCGTACGGGCTTGCCCACATTCGGGATGTACAGCCACATGTTGTCGCCGAGGCGCAGTGTGCTTCTGCCTTTCTCGGTCGGCGGGGAGATGAACAGGCCGGCGACCTTATCGCGGTCCTTCTTGACGGTGAACATCACGAACTCGCGACGCTTGCCGTTCGGTTCGATGTTGACAATCTTTCGGTACGATTCGTATGCCGGAGGGTTGAGGTTGCGGTCAATCTGCTTCAAGAGCGCCTCACCGTCAATGGCCAGAGCCGACGGGGCCATCGCGGCTATCCCCAAAATCCAAACGGGCGTGTGCTTCATAGCTATCCTTTCTATGCTGCCAGATCAGGCGCGCCAGAGATGCTCTGGGCGACCGACGGACTCGATCAACTGTGTCGAAGCGCCTCGATGGGCTCCATGCGCGAGGCCTTGATTGCCGGCTGCAGGCTTGCCAGCGCGGCAACAGCGATCACGATCACTGCCAGAATCAGAACCTGACCAATGCCGACGCTTGGCTGCAGGACGAGGCCCTGCTGTTGGCCGAAGTTGTATGACAGCTTGACGATCCGCAGGATACCGATCAGAGCCAAGCCGATGCCTGTGCCCGCGAGAGCGCCAAGAATCCCGAGTACGAGACCCTCGACAAGGAACATGGCGCGGATCGTGCCCGGAAGCGTCCCAATGGCGGCCATGGTGCCTATCTCGCGTACGCGCTCGTACACGGCCATGATCATCACGTTCATGACGCTGACCAACACGACGCTCACCAGCATCAGGCGGATGAAGATTGTCAGGATGTCTATCATCCGCGCAACGTTGGAGAATGGGGCAAGGCTCTCCCAAGTGTGCACCTCGAACGCCGGCTTGCCCTGCTTGTTCTTGACTGATCCCAGGCTGCCCGAGAACAAGGCGTAAACAGATTCCAGCTGTCCGAAGTCCTTGAGGCGCACCGCGATCTCGCTGATGGACGGCTCTTCCATGCGCAGAACCTCCATGGCGTCGTCCATGTGAACGTACGCATCGCGTCCTCCGGGACCGGAGATGCTCGAGAGGATGCCGCCGACCTGCATCTGTTTGCCGTTAACCGATCCGTCAGCATTCGTGGCCAGCAATACCACCGTGTCTCCGGGTTTGACCTGCATTCCCCTCGCAAGCAACTCCGGCACGAGCATGACGCCCGGTGCAATGTCAGGCTTGCCATTCACGATGCGACCGGTCAACAAGGGCACGGTCGCGACCTCGCGCTCAGGATACACGCCATTGACTCTGACGCTGGTGCTCTCGGTAAACGTGCTGAAGACGCCCCCGAACTTCACACGCGGCGAGTAGGCCTCGACGGCGCTCAGCTTATCCAGTTCGGACTCGATCTTCTTAACCGCGTCCGGCTTCAGGTTCATCGAAAGCGGCAGTGTCTCGATGGAAGCAACATAGCCCTTCCGGTGAATCTGCAGGTGTCCGAGCATGGAGTCCGTGATCTGGCCAATCATCAAGCCCTTGAAGGAACCCGCAGCTGCCTCGAACACCAGAACGAACAGAACTCCGATCGCAACGAGAGACCCTGTAAGCATGGTGCGACGCCGGTATCTTGACAGGTTGCGAACCGCTATGACGAATATCTGCTTCATGGCTTCACCCCCGTCCGGCGATCCTCGGTTCCGATCAGCTTGCCGTCCTCAAGCGAATAGAGGACCTCGACCTGGTCTACGACCTTGGTGTCATGGGTCGAGAACACGAACGCCGTTCCCAGGTTGTCCTTCATGCGCCGCATGGTCTCGATGACAGCGAACGCAGAGGCATGGTCAAGGTTCGCTGTAGGCTCATCCGCAAGGACGAGTTTCGGATCCGTGACCAGCGCCCGCGCGACCGCCACGCGCTGCTTTTGGCCTCCCGAGAGTTGATCCGGGAACTTGTCCCTCTGTTCGGCCACCCCGACAGCTTCCAGCAGGTCGGCAACGCGGCGGCGGCGGTCCTGCTCGGGCACACGCTGCACCAACAGTAGCGGGTATTCGACGTTCTCGCCAACAGTAAGGGCGGGGATCAGGTTGAAGTCCTGAAAGATAAAGCCCAGATGCTTGCCTCGGAACAAGGCCGCGGCAGGTCCAACGAGCCTGGCGACATCCGTGCCCGCAACCGTCAGTTTGCCCTCGGTCGGCTTGTCCAGACATCCGATCAGATTCAGGAGGGTTGACTTGCCGCTGCCCGAAGGGCCTATGAAAGCGCTGAAGGTGCCGGGCTCTATCGTGAAACTCACGTCCTTTAGCGCCTGCAGCGCCACCTCCCCGGTGACATACTGCTTTGAGATGCGATCTGCGACAATGAGACCCACGCTTCACCTCGCTTTCCAAACGTCGTACGAACGGGTTCACATCTTACACAGGTTTGTACGTCTGGCCGTCCGTTGTCATTAGCCAGAATCAGGACGCCGCGGAATCGAACGGGTTCCCGCGGTCTGGAAGCTTGGGGTCCACCCTTGGGTCATTCGGTATCCTATGAGACCAGAAAACGGGAGGAAGGGAAGTGACGCTGTCGGACCTGCGGGCCGAAGGAGATATGGAGTGAGCCAACAAGCGGACAACCGGCGTATGCGGATTGGGAGCAGGACGGCCTGGGCGGTCAGCATCGTCGCCACTATGGGCGCCCTCGCTTACCAGGAGAGAACCGGGCCGACCTATCCGCTCAGGGGGTCTGTACGGATCTCCTCCGGCACTGTGCGGTTCGTCTGCATGCGCAGCCAGACCATCGGTAAGGGGCTCTCGATAGTCCTGACAGATTCAGTGCCCGGGGCAGTCCGCGGCTCGGTCCGCTACAGGCGGCACCGGTCGAACGATCCCTGGCGCACCGTTCCCATGGAGCGCGGGTCGTTCGCAGTATCGGGGCGCGGCCGCAGCACGACGGTCGCCGGCCTCGGGGCTGTTCTGCCGACGCTCAACGAACGCGCAGGCCGGTACGAGTACTTCGTCGAGCTTGATCCGGGCGACGGAAGCGCCCCCCTCTCGATCACCGACGACCGCCCCATCTATGCGCGGTACAAAGCTCCGGTGCCTGCGGCCTCTCTGATCGCCCATATTGTCGCCATCTTCGCGTCCATGCTGGTGGCTATCCGCGCGACTCTGGCAGCCGTCATCGGCGGAGAACTGCGAAGGTGGATCCATGCCACCATCTTGACGCTCCTGATCGGGGGTTTTGTCTTCGGGCCGCTGGTTCAGTGGCATGCGTTCGGCGTGTGGTGGTCGGGCTTCCCGTTCGGCTACGATTGGACCGACAACAAGGTCGTGGTGGAGCTGGCGTTCTGGTTGGCAGCGCTCTGGGCCAACAGGGGGACGCGACGCTCAAGGGCGACGGTCATACTCGCCGGTCTGGCGACACTGGCGGTCTACCTCATTCCCCACAGCGTGTTCGGATCGGAGTACAACTACATCACAGGTTCGGGCCACGGAACGGCCGGCTGATCACGCCCGAGATGGACCTGGTCGCTGCGGATCAGAAGGCGGATGACACGCTCAGGACGGGTCCGGACTGTCTGAAGCCAACGGCGGCGCGATCGGGTTCCGGGTCTTTCGGATCGGCCCGCTCCTCATCGAGGAGCATGTGGGAGTCAAGGTCATAGAGATCGAATGCCCCGGAGCCCGCCGACAGAGCCAGCGCCCATCCGATTCCTCTGCGAGTCTCAAGCATGCACCCGACCATGAGCTTGCGTCCGGCGGCGCGCGCGATGGCTGCAATCTGCAGCGCTCCGCCGATCCCCGACTTCATCAGCTTGACGTTGATGCCCTGTACATGCGTCTCTGAGACCGCCTGAAGCGCCTGAGCGGGCGTTCGCACGGCTTCGTCGGCAAAGACCGGCGCCGGGGACCTTCGAGAGACCGCGTCCAGCGCGCGCAGGTCATCCTTGGCCACCGGCTGTTCGAGGCACTCGATGCGAGCCCCGGCGCCAATGGCTCGCTCTACGAAAGCCGTCGCCTCATCGGCAGTGAACGCCTGGTTGGCATCGAGCCGGAACACGGCGTCGGGAACGGCATCCAGGACCGCCCGCAGGGTCCGAAGGTCATCGTCGGGATCGGCTCTGCCCAGCTTCACTTTGAACCGCCGGAAACCCTTCGCTGCCATCTCTGCCGCTCGCTTTTCGGTATCCGGGGTCAGCGCGAGGGTGACGTCGGTCTCGACATCGGGCGTCGCTCCGCCGAACAGCGACCATGCCGGAAGCCCTGCCTCCGCGCACATAGCGTCGTAGAGAGCCATTTCGACTGCGGTCCGGGCCGACGGCATCTCGGCGGCAACGTCGCGGGCGCCCGGCCGTTCGCTCAGGGCACGATCGGCCCGGGCCATCGCCTCGAGGGGTCTGTCCGTGGGCATGCCGACCAGCGCCGGAGCAGCGATGCGCAGCGCTTCGAGGGCGCTCTCCTGGGTCTCGCCGGTTACGTACCGAACCGGCACGCACTCGCCCACCGCGACCGAGCCGTCACTCAGTACCAGCGTGATCCGAGCGAGACGACTGACCTGCCGCGCGAGTTGGTCCTGAGCCGTTGCGAACGGATGCAGCAGGGGTATCTCGACGGGTTCCACACGCGTCTCGACTATGGTTCGCATGTCCGATGGTACCCGCTCCACGTTGCGCCCGCCCACATGCCAACGGCCACTCGCAGACCGGTTGCGAGTGGCCGCCGAGATGCAATTAGGCCCGGGACCTTGCGCTCCCCGGCCTTAGAGTAGTTGATTAGCCGTGCGTTTCCTGGCCGTCGCTGCCCTTGTCGGCAACCTGGATCGCAGTCCCGGCGCGCAGCGTCTCCGCGCCGTTGCCGGTCGGCAGAGCGGACAGGATGCCCAGCGCCATCGTAGACGCGATGGCGGCGCTGACGATCAGTTTCTTGATTTCGCTTACTTTTCTCATTAGCTTATTCCTTTCCCAGAGCCTCTTCAAGCCAGGTCCACCATGAGACCAGATCCGGGTCTCTGATCTGGAACAGAGTCTCAAGGAACCTCTGAGCGCGGCACTCGGGCAGATCCTCGCGGATGACCCGCTCGAGCACGGCGCGCGCTTCAAGGTAGTATCGGTCTTTCACATGCGCCAATATGAGGTTGCAGGCGCGCATGGGCGACGGTCGCTCCATCGCCATCTCGGCGTACCTGCGAGCAAGTTCGATGTTTCGATCTCGGTTGCGGCCCGCGTCGAACCAGGTCAGGTAGATGTCGGCTGCGTTGGTCGCCGCTATGTGCCTGTGCGGCGCCGGAGCGTTCGATTCGATGATGCTCAGGTAGACATTGAGCGCATCGCGCAGGCGGCCGAGCTGACTGTACATGACGCCGACTTCGTTGAGAGCCTCCACGAACGACGGCTCAACCTGGTGGCATTGCCGATATCGCGCGAGGGCTTCCTCGATCCGGCCGGCCGCGCGCAGCTCCCGGGCTTCGTTGTACAGAGCGCGGGCCTCGTCCGAACTCGGCTGCTTGCGGTCCACCGTGTACAAATCCAGGACGCGCATGGCCTGCCGGACCTCGGGCGAAGGCGGCGCCACCGACCCGGGCGCCGTGACGTCGTTCACGACCGCCTCGGCCACGGTCCCGTCTGGGCTATGGGCGCTTCGCTCGGCCCAGCCGATATCGAGAAGTCGGCGAAGCAGGGCATCCTGCCGTTCGCCTGTCCAGTTGGTTGTCTGTCGGCTCTTCTTCGCCACGCCTGACCCCTGCTCGCGCGCCGCCCTTTGCTTGCCCAGCATCCAGACAAACGGGTTATCTGCCGTACACTCCGTTCGAAGGACGCGCGCAACTGCTGCCCGGGCGCGACAGAGCGTCTGCCGCTCGGCCTCAGTGGCCGGAGCCACGACTCCGCCGGCTTGCCGTTCACGCTCACGCCGGATGTCGCGCTCGAGCGCCGCAAGGTAGTTCGGCGGGAGCGCGCCGAATGCCTTCTTCAGCGCCGCGCGAAACTCGGTCCGTTCGGAGCTGTCGAGGAGGGCCGCATCCGGAAGTCGGGTCGCATCGTCGTCGGCAATCGCGTCGCCCAGCGAAATGGAGCCCTCGGAGCCGATTGGGCCGATTGGCGCATCCAGCGAGACTGTGGCGGGCTCGCGTCGCGCGACTCGGTCGGCATCGCTCACCACGGACCGGACTGCTCGGGCCAGATAGGCCGCAGGCTCAGGGAAGATCCTGCTGAGAGGGGCCGACTCGCCTGTCGCGCCCAGCTTGCGTCGCCGGGCAACGACGACACGAGCCACCTTCCGGCACGCTTCGGGCAGCGCCACATAGCAGTCGTTTGCGCTCAGCCGCGGAGGCAGCACACGGCCATCGTCGAGATGGCGAGGGGCGGTGAGGAGCGAAACGGCTCGCGCGCCGACGGATGCCAGCACCTCATCGGCAGCCGCAAGGATCTCCGGCGAATGCGCCGACGCGCTCGCCGCCCTGATCGTCTTCGGTTGCGCCAGACTCGCTGCGCTCACCTTCCCCTCACCGCTGCCTTTCCGGTCTTGACCCCATACATACGCAGGCTCTTTGCCCGTGTGACACCTGCTTAATCAAGATTCTTCGGACAATCGCCGCTCATCTGATTAGACGCCCGCAAGCCCGCCGGGGTTTCGCACCGGATCGGTCGCGACTCATTGATCCGGATCATCCTCCTGGTCTTGCGCCGCGCGATCGCTACTGTCGAAACTGACGCAGTGCGCGATTCCGCTCCTGTAAGCCGAGAGCTTGTCGTCAAGCGATGCATATGCCTCGGCAACAGCGCGCTGGGACTTGTGATATTTCAGGCGTGACGCATACGCAACACCCAGGTCCCCTGCCTCGTCGAAGCCGGTCGGGTCGGCGCCAAGGAAGACGAACTGCCACCCGCGGCTCTTGTGTCGCTCCACCATCTTCAGGATGTCCGCGCGGCTGAACTCGCGGCTGGCGTTCTCGTGTCCGTCCGTCACCACAACGAACACGATTTTCTCAGGCCTGTCGGTGGTGTCCATCGCCGCCAACCGGCTCTCTAGGTGGTTCATGCCCCTGCCCATTGCATCGAGCAGCGGAGTGCTCGCCCGGGGCACGTAGGTCTTGCGCGTCAGTCGCGGCGCTTCGGCGATGTCCAGGAACGAGTACATGACCTCGTATGGGTCCTGCGAGTCGAACTGGACGAGAGTCATGGTTGCCTTCTCCTCAAGCTTCTTCTGGCCCTCGAGGAACGCGTTGAAGCCGCCGATCGTGTCGTCCCGGATTACCTCCATGGAGCCGGTACGGTCGAGGATGACCGTGATGTGCGTGCTGTCCTTGCTCATTGGCATACCTCCTCACATGTCGGGCAGACAAAGCTGCTGCAATGCCCGTACCTATGTGAATCGGCACGCATCGGGCAATCCGGAAAT
>JBBIQU010000057.1:10747-23702 GCA_037442185.1 Chthonomonadales bacterium
GCTGCTGCAATGCCCGTACCTATGTGAATCGGCACGCATCGGGCAATCCGGAAATTTGGCGACCAGAGCGACTCCGAGAGGTTCAAGCGTGACCGTGCGTCGGTTTGCGCCGAATGCCAGCACGCACTCCCGCTGGCGCTCCTCAAGGTTCCAGATGAGGCAGGCATTCGCTGTCGGATACCACGCCAGCACCGCATGGCCGTCATCGGCGAGATAGGGCACGCGAGCACGCTCGGGCAGGATGGAACGCTTCCACTCGCGCAGCTCATCCATGCTCTCGGGTATCTCGCGCACCGGTCCATCCTGACCCTTGCGGCCCATGAACGCCGTCCCCGACGATCGAAGGAGGCCCGATCGGGCCTGACCGGCGTCGGCATCCGATAGGAATGTCCAGCCGCCGTTCGCGGGCCTTGCGGTCACTTCAAAGGGTATGCCCAGCGCGAGGGGCAGACTGAAGGGATTGTCGTCGCCGACATAACGGCTTGCCTCGCCCCAGAGCAGCTTCAGCGGCCCTCGCGGCGCATGGCCGGCAATGCGCTCATGGATGGAGGCGTTCGTCCTCATTGCAGAGGCCAGCGTATCCCAATGGCTCTTCGGAAACGGCGTCAGTCCGCTCATGAACATGGTATTGCGGACATCGGACACGGTGCTGACCGCAAGCTTCGCTGCCATGTTCGCGGCAGAGAGGCGATCTGCCGGGTAGGCCGTGGTTTCACTGTAGGCCAGCTCGGGCCGCACGAACCGCCTGTGGAACAGAGCGGAGAACAACTCGTCGGTCTTGCCCTTGATGCGCCCGAACGAGGCGTCATCGAACATAAGCTCGCCGACGCGCAGAGGGACACCCGAGTAGTCGGTCAGCCGGATACCCGCCTTCTCGGCGCCGAGGTACATGACCATGATGCCCAGCCGTCCCCGTCCGCCGATGGCCTTCTCCTGAGCGCGGAAGGCGGCGCTCAACTCATCGCATGTGAAGTTCACCCATGCGCGAAGGATGGGGCTCAAGGAGCGGTTACGCACATCGTTGAGCAGATCGCTCCATCGCCCCTCACTGTAGCCTCCCTGTCGCAAGAACCGCTGCTTGTGTTCGTCGCAGAAGCACCCGCCGATGACACCTGGACCTGTTGCGAGGCGAAAGTCATCGTCAAGGAACACCAGCCGGACTCCGTCAGCCCTCAGCCGCCTGAGCGCCGCCACGTTATCCTCGGTGGCAGGCGCGTGCAAAGACGTGCCGACGTATGTGCTGCCGTCCGGTCGGACCGCGACCCGCCAGCGACGGTCGGGCGTCAGCGGGAAGCCGGCGTCCGTCGAGCCGAGCGAATCGCCGGGATGCCCGAGCGGAACATTGACCACGGATGCAGCCAGCCCCCGCTCCTCGACCCGTTGTCGCCATGCCCTGATCCTCTCGATCGGATAGGGCCAGTGCCCGTAGAAGAACCCGGCGATCCACACATGGGAAACGCCCGCCTTGGCGACCACGTCCAGCAGGTCCGGGTCCCGATCGAGAGCCTCGGGCGACAGGCAGGCGTGATAGGTGCGGACTCGGGCCGGCGCCGCACCCAGCGTCGTTTCAATCAAGCTCATGGCCGCGCCCGAAGCAAGCAAGGCGCGTCGCGACATCCGCATCGGACACATCCCTCCCCCGTGGCAACGGCCCTCAGCCTTGCGCCCCTAACGCTTCAGCCTGTCGCGGTACTTCTCGCGGAACTTGGCCACCTTCGGAGCGATGACGGCGCGGCAGTATGCCTGCTGCGGGTTCCGTGCGAAGTAGTCCCGATGATACTCTTCAGCGGGGTAGAAGTTGGTGAACGGCGTCACCTCGGTAACGATCGGGTCTTCGTAGAGCTTCTCGCGCGTAACCTCCGCGATGGCCTCGCGCGCCTCCTTGGCTTGAGCGTCGGAGTGGGTGAAGATGGCAGAGCGATACTGCGTGCCCACGTCGGCTCCCTGTCGGTTCAGCGTTGTCGGGTCGTGCGTCGTCAGGAATATGCGCAGGATGTCCCCGTACGACACCACCTTCGGGTCGAATACGATCTGGATGGCCTCGGCATGTCCCGTGGTGCCGGTGCAGACCTGCTCGTAGGTCGGGTTCGGCACGTTGCCTCCCGCATAGCCGGGCATGACGCTGTCAACGCCGCGCAGGTCCTCGAAGATCGCCTCAACGCACCAGAAACATCCCCCCGCAACGGTCGCGATTTCGCGGCCCGGCGGGACCTGAACCTCTGTGGTCACCTTGGTTGTGCTTCCTTTCCGAACGCCGGACGGGCGCTTCTGACCCGCCCAGGCCAGCATGCCTATCATCACTGCCCCCGCGCCGAGTGCGACCGGAAGCATCATTCGTCGTGTCATGTGGAACCTCCCGGTCCCCTATACGCAACCGATCCGGCCGTACTCTCGCGGGGCGACCTCACTGTGGCCGGCGCATGCGCCCCTGCTCGAACCGCATGACCGACCGAACCACGTCGGCCTGCAGCTCGGGCGACATGCTCCGCCACATGGTGGTGACGAAGTCGGCCCGAGAAGCCGGGTCGAGCGTCTGGAGCAGGGTCATGGCCTGCTGCATTCCCGCCTGCTGCGAGCTCTGGTCGAGGGCGAAGAACGTCCCGAGCATGTCGCCGAACACGTCGGTCACGGGAGACTGGTCGGGATTGGGGCGCTCGTCAAGGACAGGCTTGGCCGCAGCCTCGCGTGGCGGCTTCAGGCTGTAGATCAGGTAGATCGTCCGGTACTGAGCCTTGGCAAGCTCGGTCCGATAGGCCGGCGAGACGGCATAGTTCGCCATGAGCACGGTGGCTCGCGACCCATCCGGTCTCTCGATGACGAGATTGGCCCCGGATTGGGCCTCGACTGTTCGAACGCGGTCGGCCAGCGCGCGCGCAGTCGGGATGGGCTTACCGGTAGGTACCTGAACATGCAGGCGACGCCATCCGCTGCCGGGCACCTCCGCGACGATGGCATCGAGCGCCTTCTCGATTGTCGCCGCCTTCTTGGCGGAAGCGACCGACGTCGGAACGGTCAGGCCGGACTCGACCGCCACCTGCACTTTGAAGCGCTTGCCGACGGCATCGGCCTCGGTTCCGACGGATTGTGAACCGACAATTGACAGCGCCAGGGCTGCCACAAAATAACCTACCGGCATAGGTGTCCTCCTCGTGTCCGATGGTGCAGTGCGCTTCGCGCGGCCATGCGCGAGACCTACATGTGTTACGCAGATCCGGCGCGCGCAATCCCAATGCGGAGCAAAGCCGCATACTGCAAGACGCGATACGGGTCCTGCAGGCTTCGGTTTCTTGGATGCCGAAGTCGCCGCGCCCCGAATCTCGTAGAGAGGAATGGGCGGCCAGGCTGGACCGGATACGCCGCCAACGCGCGCTTCGACGCACGGAGAGAAGGTGCCGCGAGGCGGTCATTCGCAACAAGGAGATCAACCCATGCAAGAAGCGCACCGCACCTTCTCGGCCGATTGTTTCAACGCATGCTGGGACCTGATTGACAGGCATGACCGGTCTGAGGCCGACACCGAGACAATGCGACGGCTTGCCTATGCCTCGCTGTGGCACTGGACGCAGCGAGAGGATTGCACCTCACAGAACATGTCCATCGGTTACTGGCAGGTCTCGCGCGTCGAAGCCCTGGCCGGCAACGCCGAGCTTGCGCGTCTACGGCACGCTCAGCCTCGAGAGCGCTCAGAGCGGCGGGCTGGAACCATTCTATGCCGGATACGCCCGCGAAGCCATCGCCCGAGCATGCGCATTGTCGGGCGATATCGGGTCAGCTTCAGAGGCCCTCGAAGCGGCAAGGGCTGACCTGGGTCGTGTGGACGATCCAGAATCTGCCTCGATGTTGAAGGCCGATCTCGAGGCTGTCGCGAAGCTCCTCAACCGATGAGAGCATAGGCGTCACTCGGTTTCCGGCGTCGCAGGCGCTCTACGACCGTTGCGGAAGGCCACGACGGGTCGGGCGAACTCGCCGGCCATCCTGGTCGGCAGCATCCACACGGTGTCGCATGCGCGGTTGGTGAAGTAGAGCCGCGACGGCGACTCCCGATAGGCGTGCCCGTCTGCCCAGAGTGCGTAGAATGCCGGATGGGCGTTGACCGGTCGGCGCGCGTAGCTGTGGTTGTAATCGCTGCCGGAGGTCAGGACGGCCTGCCTCTGCCACGTTCGGCCTTCGTCACGGCTGACCCACGCCGTCATCTCGCCTCCGGTGCCGTGTTCCTGGGGGCCTGCCTCGGTGGGTCCGATGATGCGCCATGTGCGGCCTTCGACATAGAGCGATCCCATGTCATAGTTGTGCGTCGAAGCCGTCACGTCCGAGAACCGCCAACCGGTTCCGGTCCACGCGGCCACGGTCCACATGCGCGGACCGTTCTGCGGACCCGCTTCGTGCCCGCGACTGACGACATACAGGATGATCGGGTTGCCGCGCGCGTCGAAGTTGACGTCGTTGATGTATACAAGGCGACCCTCGTCCGAGTAGGCCCGAACGCGCGCCGGATTGTCGGGTTCGGTGAGCGGCGTCTGCACAGGCGCGCCGTCGAGCGTCCGCCACGTCTCGCCGAAGTCGTCGGTCTTGAGGGCATAGAGGTCCGTGCGCCGATCAACGTTGCCGCCCGGATGCCGCATGAACGCCGTTACGACCGTATCGTCACGCATGCACGAGACCTGATAGTGTCCTCCGATGCCGGCCAGTTTGCGGTCGTCGGACCACGTTCGGCCGTCGCGGCTGGTCTCCCAGTAGAGCTCGCGGCCGTTGGTGTACTTCGTGAACAGATGGAGGAACCCGCGGCCGGCGCGGTGCCAAGGCTGCGGATACGTCATCTCCTCAGTCGAGACCAGATCAAACCGCTCGATGCTGAACGGGGTGGCGCTTCGGTACTTGAAGCCCGGCCTCGCCCGCCCGCGCCCACTCACGAAAACCCAGATGAACCCATCGTCGTCGAGCGCGATGGAGGCATTATCGTGGGGATCGTTTACGCCCTGCTTGTCGCAGACGATCGTAGGTCTGGGCACAACTCCGCGGCGATGGTCGTAGTACGACGCCATGATCAACAGGCGCCTGGCGTCCTGTTTCGATCCGCCATAGACGAAGAAGGTCTTGCGCGCCTTCGGTGAATACACGGCAATCGGCACGTGGTTGGCAGTGTATGTGCCCAGTCCCCCCGAGTACTTGTCGCCGTACTCGCCCTTGTACTGGCCCAGCGTGAACCAGATCCCCCGATATCCGTCATCGCGCACATTGCGCTCCTGATGTCGTCCCGATACTGCGCCGACCGACAGACAGCCCGCCGCTACGGCAAACAAACAAGCCCATCGGCCCATGCGTCCCTCCTGCGCTAGTCGCGTGCCCGTCGTCCATTCGTCCAGCTACAGCCGCGTTCCTGCCGGCCGCCGGTTTCCGCCGGCCGACCCGAGTGCTTGCCGGCCGGTCGAAGCGTCATGTCCGGTGATCGGTCCGGCTGGGCCGCCCCTGAACGCACGCACACGCCTGCCGTTGTAGGGGCGAGTCAACCGCGCGACCCACGCCTCGCCGAGCGGGCAATCGTACCGATGCGGTTGGCTCGCCCTCGTGACATCCGGCGAAGCGACACAAGCGACGCACACGCCCGCCGGTGTAGGGGCGAGTCAACCGCGCGACCAACGCCTCGCCGAGCGGGCAATCGTACCGACGCGGTTGGCTCGCCCGCGTGACGGCCAATAAAGCCGTGAACGACCTTTCGGGTACGTTGCATCATAATGTGATCGGATAGACCCGGAAGGGCGAGAGGCAAACGGACATGGGCGAAGGACGTCTCCACGGCAAGAACATCGTACTTGGCGTATCGGGCAGCATCGCCGCATATCGCGCTGCGGACATTGCCGGAAAGCTCGTTCAGCAGGGCGCGCGGGTCAGAGTCGCAATGACGGAACATGCGGCCGAGTTCGTCGGGCCGGCCACGTTTCGCGCGCTGACGGGCGAGCCCGTCTTGACCGGCGTCTTCGATGAGCCCTACGGCGGTGAGATGGCGCACATCTCCGTGGCGCAGACCGCGCACCTGATGCTGCTTGCCCCCGCTACGGCCAACCTGATCGCCAAAGTCGCCCACGGCATCGCCGACGACGCGCTCACCACGCTCGTTCTGGCAACAACGGCCCCTCTCATCGTCGCGCCCGCAATGAACACTGTCATGCTCGAAAGCCCGGCCACGCAGGCCAACCTGGCAACCCTCCATGCTCGTGGGATTGAGATCGTCGAGCCCGGCACGGGGCGTCTGGCGTGCGGCAGCGAAGGCAAGGGGCGGCTTGCCGATATCGAGACCATCCTTGCCGCAGTCCATCGCAAGCTCGATGCTCGGACCGATCTGGAAGGGCTTCGGATCGTCGTGAGCGCGGGCGCAACGCGCGAGCCGCTCGACCCGGTCAGGTTCATATCGAACCGCTCGTCGGGCAAGATGGGCGTGGCCATTGCCGAAGCCGCTCGCCGACGCGGCGCCGCCGTTACGTTGCTCGCAGGTCACTTGACCGTCGCGCCGCCTGCCGGCGTTCGTGTCGTGCGCTTCACGACTGCGGCAGAGTATCTGCGCGTCGCGCGCGATGCCTTTGCGGAATGCGACGCCTTCATCGGAGCGGCGGCTCCGGCCGACTATGCGCCCGAGACCGTATCCGAAACGAAAATGAAGAAGGCGGACATCGGCACGAAGCACTCCGTTACGCTTGTCGCCACGCCCGATGTGATCGCAGAACTGGCAGCCGTCAAAGGTCCGCGTATTGTCGTCGGCTTTGCGGCTGAGACGAGCGACCTGCTCGCCAACGCGAGCCGCAAACTCGCCGAGAAGGGACTGGACCTGATCGTCGCCAATGATGTGTCTGCGCGGGACTCCGGCTTCGATGCCGACACCAATGAGGCAACGCTGATGTGGCCCACCGGCAAGCGCGAGCCGCTGTCTCTTATGTCGAAGCGCAATCTTGCCGATCGAATCCTCGATGCGGTTGTTGCGATCAGACGAGCCGTGACGGGCGACGGATGAAGGACCGCATACCGGACCCTGCGAATCCATATGTCGGCCAACGAAAGGACATACACCAATGAGAGCATCAATCATCGCCGTATGCGCAGCTGCGATCGCGATGGGCGCGACTGCGCAGACAGGGACCCCCCAGCGTGCAGGGGAGCGCGCCCAGCGTAGCGGTTGGCAACTGTCCTGTCAGGCGTGGACGTTTCGCGAACTGACGGTGCTGGAGACCCTCGATACCCTGCAGTCGCTGGGCATTCGGTTCGTCGAGTTCTTCCCCGGGCAGCGCCTTTCCAGGGACAACTCGACCGGCTTCGACCACAATGCGACGCCCGAAGTGATCGCCGAAGTCAAGGCCAAGCTCCAGGCCACGGGCGTTCGGGCAGTGGCTTATGGAGTGGTTGGGCTGGGAAGCGATGAGGCCTCGGCGCGCAAGGTCTTCGAGTTCGCGAAGAACATGGGCATTCGCGTGATCGCAACCGAGCCGCGCGAGGAGGACCTCGCCATGCTCGACAAGCTCGCCCAGGAGTACAAGATCGGCGTGGCGATCCACAACCATCCGAAGCCGTCCCACTACTGGAGCCCCGAGACCGTTCTGAAGGCCGTTGACGGCAAGAGCAATCTGGTGGGCGCATGCGCCGATACGGGACACTGGTACAGGTCGGGCCTCAACCCTGTGGAAGGTCTCAAACAGCTCAAGGGGCGCATAGTCTCGCTGCACTTCAAAGACCTCAACGCCGAAAAGGGCGATGTGCCGTTCGGAACGGGCGTCGGCGATGCCGAGGGGCAGCTCCGCGAACTGGCCCTTCAGGGATTCCGGGGTCCCATCTCCATTGAGTTCGAGCGAACATCGGGGGCAGAGCTGGTCGAGAACGTGCGCAAGTGCGTCCAGTGGTTCCGCGAGACTTCCCGCAAGCTCGCTCCGGCTCGCCGCGGCGCCCCGGCACCGCCGGCGCCCTGAGCCGAACGCAGTCGAGCGGGCGAAGTGAGAACCGATGGACAGTCATGCGCCTGACCTGATCTGGGCCAACCTGATCCATCTCAGCTACAACATGTGGTGCGACCGAGTCGTGGATTCCCGCTCATCCGCGCCGGCGCACACAGTGGCACAGCCGTACTTGCGGTTCGATGAGTCTCTGTGGCAGGAGCTCATTGAGGCGATGCGCGGGGCAGGGATCAATGCCGTTGTGCTCGACCTCGGCGATGGTGTGCGGTACGAGAGCCGCCCGGAGATCGCCGTGGAAGGCGCATGGACCCCCGATAGGCTCCGACGAGAGTTGGATCGCCTGCGTGCGGCCGGCATCGAGCCGATCCCAAAGCTCAACTTCAGCACGGCGCACGACGCATGGCTCGGCCCCTACGCACGTACGGTCTCGACCCCCGAGTACTACCGGGTCTGCTCCGATCTGATTCGCGAGGTCTGCGCAGTTTTCGACCGCCCGCGGCTTTTCCATCTGGGCATGGATGAAGAGACAGCCGAGCATCAGCGCAACTACGCATACGCCGTAATGCGGCAGCACGAGCTCTGGTGGGATGACCTGCTGTTCCTTGTGACCGAAGTCGAGCGATGCGGATCGAGGGCGTGGGTGTGGTCGGACTATGTCTGGCGGCACCCGGACGCGTTTTACGTGCGGATGCCCCGGAGCGTGGTGCAGAGCAACTGGTACTACGAGGCTTCGTTCGACGCGGAGCCGACCACCGGCGTCCAACCGTACACCTACGACCGCGCCTACCTCGCGTATCGGGACCTCAGCGCCGAGGGATTCGATCAGATACCGACGGGAAGCAACTGGAGCAACCCGACCAACTTCGAGGCCACCGTCCGCCACTGCCTCCGCAACGTCAGGCGGGAGGGACTCATGGGCTTTCTCCAGACCCCATGGCTCCCAACGCTCCCCGATTGCCGCGACCGGCATCTCGAAGCCATCGGCCAGGTTGCCGCCGCCCGCCGGATTGTGAAAGAGTAGTAACCGCCGTCCGTAAGGGAGTGCGCCAGATGCATCCGCCCACAACACGGGCGGGCGCTCGCATGACGCCGCCCCGGCAGCTCGGGTTAACCATAGGGCGCATTCAAAAAACAAAACGACCATGACAGCAGGAATCACGCGGCGGCTCGACGAAATACAACAATCAGTGCCCGACACACCTAGCCAACGTCGGGCACAAAGGGAGAACACTATGCCGAAGCGGCTTCGCCCGTCCGGCGGTCTGATCGCGTCCGTGCGCATCGCTCTGATCGCACTGATAGTCGGCCAGGCCCTGCCGGCAGCCGGCGTCACCTTCACCAGTGACACCACGATCAACACGACACAGTACGTGGGCCAGGACATCATCGTCAGCGGATGTACGTTGACGATTGACTGCGCGCCAGGTATCGGCAACTACAACAGCATCACGCTCCAGAGCGCGACGCTGACGCACCCGCCGGAGTCCGCCAACGGGCTGTGGCTCAACATCGCCGGGAACGTCTCCATTGATGTCTGGTCTGCGATCAATGTCAATGGCCGCGGCCATCAGGGCGGAACCGGACCCGGCGTCGGATCGGTGCCCGGCGCCGGCGGCTCCTACGGCGGTACGGGTCAGGGCAGCATGACCCCATTGTATGGCTCGTACGCGGCTCCCGCTGAACTCGGGAGCGGCGGCGCTTCGCGACCGGGCTACGCCGGCGGGGCCGGAGGCGGCCTCGTCAGAATCACGTGCGGCGGAGTTTTCGACAACCAGGGGTGGGTGTATGCCCGGGGCAACAACGCGGAACAGGCGGGTGCAGGCTCCGGCGGCGGCGTGAGCATAACGTGCGCCACCTATGCAGGCTCGGGCCACATCATGGCCGATGGAGGCGATCTATCCAGCGTCGGCTCGGACCCTGACGCCATCGAGGGCGGCGGCGGCGGCGGACGCGTCGCGCTTCGCTATGGCTCCAGCACGAACTCGGGCGGAATCTACTGCCGCGGCGGTTGGGGCAGAGTGGGCGGCTCCTACTACTACGGCGGCCCCGGCACGCGCTACTGGCAGGACGACGTTTCGGGAACCAAGAGGCTTGACTTCTGGAATGAAGGACGGTACGGCTGGACCAAGCAGCCGGCGCTCTCCATACCCGACACGGATCTGCACATAATCAGCTCCATGGTGGAGTTCGATTGCTCGGCACAGCCTCTCAACGTCCTGAAGTTCCAGGCGCTGGCCTGCACGGTCAGTCACCCGCCGGCAAGCGCTGAAGGTCTACAGATCGTCACGGTCGGCGACATGGACGTAGATTCCTGGGCTTCGATCAACGTTGACGGCCGAGGGCATCCTGCCGATACCGGTCCGGGCGCAGGATCTAGTCCGGGAGCAGGCGGCACGTACGGAGGCACGGGTCAGGGGAGCGCCGCGACGGTGTACGGCAGCTTCTCCAATCCCACAGACCTGGGCAGCGGCGGCGTGTCCGGCGCTACCGGCGTAGGCGGAGCCGGCGGCGGCCGGATTCAGCTCGCCGTTGGCGGAACGCTGAAGCTTGACGGCAATCTGCGCGCCCGCGGCGACAATGCGTACGAGGCGGGTTCGGGCTCCGGCGGGACCATCATGGTCACGTGCGGCACGCTCGTGGGGAGCGGCTACATGTTGGCGGACGGCGGCGATCTGGCCTCAGCCGGCGCGGACCCAAACGCGACCGAAGGCGGCGGCGGCGGCGGTCGCATTGCTATCCTGTACGGTTCGAGCACGTTCACAGGATACGTTTGGTGCCGCGGCGGCTATGGCAGAGTGGGCGGCTCCTACTACTACGGCGGCCCCGGCACGCGCTACTGGCAGGACGACGTTTCGGGAACCAAGAGGCTTGACTTCTGGAATGAAGGACGGTACGGCTGGACCAAGCAGCCGGCGCTCTCCATACCCGACACGGATCTGCACATAATCAGCTCCATGGTGGAGTTCGATTGCTCGGCACAGCCTCTCAACGTCCTGAAGTTCCAGGCGCTGGCCTGCACGGTCAGTCACCCGCCGGCAAGCGCTGAAGGTCTACAGATCGTCACGGTCGGCGACATGGACGTAGATTCCTGGGCTTCGATCAACGTTGACGGCCGAGGGCATCCTGCCGATACCGGTCCGGGCGCAGGATCTAGTCCGGGAGCAGGCGGCACGTACGGAGGCACGGGTCAGGGGAGCGCCGCGACGGTGTACGGCAGCTTCTCCAATCCCACAGACCTGGGCAGCGGCGGCGTGTCCGGCGCTACCGGCGTAGGCGGAGCCGGCGGCGGCCGGATTCAGCTCGCCGTTGGCGGAACGCTGAAGCTTGACGGCAATCTGCGCGCCCGCGGCGACAATGCGTACGAGGCGGGTTCGGGCTCCGGCGGGACCATCATGGTCACGTGCGGCTCGCTGGACAGCAGCGGTTACATGTTGGCGGACGGCGGAGACTTAAGCTCAGCCGGACCTGATCCGAACGCAACCGAAGGCGGCGGCGGCGGCGGTCGCATCGCGCTGCTCTACGGATCGAGCACGTTTACCGGCGGGGTCTACTGTCGCGGCGGTTGGGGCAGAGTGGGCGGCTCCAACTTCTATGCGGGCGCCGGCACGCGTTACTGGGAGAACTTCGGAGCGGCCACCAAGTCGCTCGACTTCTGGAACGAAGGGCGAGGAGGTTGGACGATCCAACCTGCGCTGTCCATCCCCGATGTAGACTTCGCCGTGTACGGCGCGTACGTTGACATAGATTGCAGCCTCCAGCGCATGGCGGTCCGAACTCTGACAGTGGCGAACAGCATCCTGACCCACCCGGCAGCCTCGCCGGAGGGGCTCCAGATCATCTCGGGCGGCAACGTCAGCATTGACCCGTGGTCAAGGTTGGATGTCACGGGCCGCGGCCTCCCGGCCGAAGTGGGCCCCGGTCGCGGCACAAACGGGGCAGGCGGCGGCTACGGCGGAGCAGGCGGATTCAACACCCTGACCTATGGCGCTCGCGAGATGCCGCTTCATCCGGGCAGCGGGGGCGGCAACAACCCGGGCGGCGCCGGAGGCATCGGCGCTGGACGCATCAGCCTGACGACACCGGGCACGATCACACTGGATGGGCAGATCTGGGCACACGGAGGCAACGCGCCCTTCGATGGCGGCGGAGGAAGCGGCGGCTCTGTCCTCCTGGCGGCCCATGACGTTGCCGGAAGCGGAGCGATCTACGCCTACGGCGGCTCCGCCAACTACCAGGCAGCCAATGTGGGCGGCGGAGGCGGCGGCCGTGTTGCCGTCTACACCGACCCGGGTCAGTCCTGGTCTCCGAGCGGCGGCATCAACGTGAACGGAGGCTGGGGTATCGAGTTCGGCGCTGTGGGCACCATCTATCACGGCGAAACCGTTGCGGGAACCGACCTGCAGATCACCGAGGACTTCCAGTGGCAATGGCAGGCCGACGGCTCCGGCCAGGGCACCATAACCGTGTTTAACATCGGCAATACCGGCTGCGGCGCATTCAAGGTCGGCCTCTACGACCGCGATCCGGCGCTGTCGGGCGCAGTGCTCATGGACACGGCCGACGTCGCTTCACTTGGTGCTCTTGACGGCGCGAGTGTGGACCTGACGGCGCCAACTCCGGTCACATCGAACACCCTCTGGGTCAAGGTGGACTACGAGAACGGCGTCAGCGAAACCAACGAGCTCAACAACATTCGGTTCTTCACGATACCGCGCGTCGGAACTTCACTCTTCGTCCTCGACCGAACGGGCACAATAGGTGAGCTGGTCTCCCTCCGCGGCAAACTGAAGCGGATCACCGACAATGCCTGGCTTCAGGGCAAGACGGTCAACTTCAAGGTGGACGGCACTCTCGTCGGTTCGGGCGTGACGAACGTTGACGGGCTCGCCGGATACCTCTGGGTGATCTCCAACGGCCCGGCGACGCGGACGATCAACGGCGCGTTCCATGGCGACGCCGAGTACTCGCCGAGCTCCGGCAACGGCACGCTGACCGCACAGACCTGGGCGACGAAGATGTCG
>JBBIQU010000058.1:0-6786 GCA_037442185.1 Chthonomonadales bacterium
CACAACGGCCCCGACGATCATTTCGTCGGGGCCGTTGTGATTCGCAGGCTTGAGATGGGACGAATGAGACATGTGCGACGAATGAGAAGGACGCGGGGCGGCTCACGCGTCGGTCACAGCCACTTGATCCTTCGGAGATAGACCACCAATGCCCCGGCAAGCAAGCCCATCGCTCCCAGCGCACCGAAGTACCCGTAGTCCCACTCCAGCTCCGGCATGTGGCGGAAGTTCATGCCGTATATCCCGGCCACCAGCGCGAGGCTCATGAGAATGGCGGAGATACTGGTCAGCGTTTTCATCACCTGATTCATCCGATTGCCGGTCTGGGCAATCTGCGCTTCGAGAGCCGTACCCAGTATGTCCCGGTGCAGGTCCACCTGTTCCAGCAGCCTCAGCGTGTGGTCGTAGACATCCTGGAAGTAGATACGCGTTGACGGCGGCACCAGATCGAGGTCCGCCCTGAGAAGCGCGTTCGCAAGGTCCCGCATGGGCGCCAGCGTCTGCCTCAGCACGAGGAGCCTTCGCTTCAGGTCCAGGGCCGGCGCAATGTCGAAAGCGGATGACGGCATGAACGCTTGATCCTCGATGCGGTCTATGGCATCGTCCAGCGCATCCATGACCGGAAAGTACCCGTCCACGACGGCATCGAAGAGAACATACAGCAGGAAAGCCGGCTCGTCGGGAATCCGCCCGGGCTTCTGCTCCCATCGCGTGCGGGTCTCCGAGATCGCTCGGCACTCGCCGCGGTGAATGGTCACCAGATACCGCCGGCCGAGAAACACATCAATCTCCTGCCGGGCCGCGTCTTCGTCGGTCCCCTCCCCTGCCGCCGTCGAGTACCCGCGCATGGTGATGAATAGATAGTCGTTATATTCGTCCATCTTTGCGCGCTGGTTCTGCTTGCGCGCGTCTTCCATGGCCAGAGGATGGAAACCGAACTGCGCTTCGACGAGCGCAAAGTCCTCTTCGGTGGGATCCGTTACATCCACCCACAGGAGGTCGGGGCCGTTCTTGAGCAGCGCCGATATGGACGCCGGATCAACATCTCGAGTGACCGCACCGGCGCGGCAGACATCCACGTGAATCATTCGGCTACCGCCACGCAAGCTCTTGCGAAAGGTCGAGGTACCGCTTGATGCCCTCGGGCGTTACGTTCCAGGGAATGTGGTTGCCGATGCACATGAAGTAGCCGCCCGCCATCTTGCCCGTTTCCACCATCGAGCGGACCATGGCCTCGATCTCAGCCGGATCGTTGCGGGTCAGGATGCGGTTGTCCCCCTCCCCTGCCAGCGTCACGTTCTCGTGCTTGCGTGCGATGGCTTTGAAGTCTGTGTAAGGCTCGGTGACGATGCCTCGAGCGCCGCACGCCAGCACGTCGTCGGCGTAGGCATCCATGTTGCCGTCCGACATGAAGATCACGTGCTTGCCGGCAGCCCTGAGGATGCTCCAGAACTCCTCATAGCGCGGGAAGATGTGCTTGCGCATCCACTTCGGCGAACAGACCGGTCCCCGCGTGTTTACGATGTCGTCGTGGCAGATCACGAAGTTCACGGGAAGCCTTGCGAACGTCCGGAACACCCGGCGGTTGATCTCGGCGAACTCATCCATCACCCGATCGAAGCGTGGATCCAAGCATGCCTGCAGAAACAGGTCCCACCCGAAGGTCAGCAAGGGCCACATGAACATCGTATTGTAGAAGCCGGCGCTTGCCGTCGAGTCCTCGGGCGCGCGGTCGCCGTGCTCGAGCGGATAGTGATGGCGGTAGGACTCGTAGAGCCGCTCTTCGTCCGAGTAGTCGCGGCTCTCCACGACCGGCACATCGGTGAAGTCCGCGTGTTCCAGCGGCGACCACGCGAGCACCTCCTCCACGTCGCGGAAGTTCTTCCCCCAGTCCCAGTGCCAGCTTGTCGTATCGCCCCATCGGATGGAGTGTCGGCCACGGTCGTCGGTCGCGCTGCTGTGCTCGCCGAGGTCCAGTTCAGGCCGCGGTCGTGGCTCGTCGCTCTCGGGCACGCCGAGTCCAAGCTCGGGATAGAGCTCCTGGAGCTTCAGCCGACATAGTCGCGGATGCTCGTAGTAGTCAAT
Organism: Chthonomonadales bacterium; assembly: GCA_037442185.1. Taxonomy (GTDB): domain Bacteria; phylum Armatimonadota; class Chthonomonadetes; order Chthonomonadales; family CAJBBX01; genus JAAYVH01. The sequence continues at coordinate 2,086 of JBBIQU010000058.1, forward strand.
GCCGGTCAGGTACGTCTCGGCATCGGGACATGACCAGTGCTCCCAATGCGGCACGCGCTTCGGGCCGAGGCCCATGAACGCAAGGTAACGATCGTCGGCGGCCATGCGGTGCGTTTCCCTCCGGAGTGTGTCGGCCGATTGTTCGTCGGGCATACACGCCTATCCTGCAGTGGCTTTCGGGCGGCCTCAGTCCCTCAGATCGCCCACCGTCTCGCGTCAACGGCGCGACAAGGCTCGCAGTGAGGCACGCCGCGTTCCGACAGACCGATCTTCCCGTTGCAGCCGATCCCGCGGCGCTGAAGGTGACGGTCTTCAGCGGCGGCCACGCGCGACGAGCAGTGAGGGTCCTTGCGATCGCCTCTTCGGCCGCGCTGTGGAGTGTACCCGGAAGCGCGGTAATCGCGCTCAGAAGTACACGCCGCCGACCTTTGTCACTCCCGGTGCCGCGGTGAAGCTGAGTCCTGACGTTCCGCCGGCATGCCTCAACGAACCGTGGAACAGCCCCCGAAAGACGTGATCCGCCGATGGCGTGCCACCCGCGGATAACGAGTAAGTGGTGCCGGTTCTGACAGTCGGCGCGGAGATCACCATGGTCGCGGCGGTCCTCGGTACCGCACAGGCAAATGCCGATGCGCCGTCGTTGGCACGCAATGACATGATCGTTCCGCTGGGCATGCCATCCAGCACGACCGTGCTCTGCGTCGCCGTCGGCTTGCTTATCCAGCCACCTACTCCCACAAACGTGCCACCCGTTACGAGGAAGGTGTTCCGATCACAATCGAACGGACCTTCAGGATCGTCTGCCCCGACGGCAACCATGGTTCCGCCCGATATGGTGAGCGAAGCATTTGCGTCAACGGCATCCTTCATCGAACTGGCGAGATAGAGATAGCCGCCGGTAATCGCGCAGTTGGCGCCCGAGTTCAGCGCATCATCGGTCGTGTTAAGATTCAGGTACCCGCCGTTCACTGTCAGGTCGGACTTGGCCTCGATCCCCTCCGGACTGGACGATACCGGAGTTCCATCCGCCATGAGTTTGTAGGGTGTGCCGGTGGTTGTGACGGAGATGACGCCGCTGTTGATCGTAACGTCGGGGTCGGGATCATCGGATGTTTCCGGGGTCTTGGCATCCTCCCTGACGTCCCATCCCGCCGTGATGCCCTTGCCGACTGATGTAACCGTTATGTAGCCGCCGTTGATGACAATGGAACCCTTGCCTCGTCCTGCGCCCTCTGAGCCCTCGACCTTGATGCCTTTGCTCTCCTCGTCCAACGTGTTCCCAGTCGCTACGACGGTCAGGCGGCCGTCATCGAATACGAAGCCGTTCACGGAGCGCACGCCGTCCCTGGCGCTGACCGCTACGGACAGCGTGCCGCCGCGAATGCGGATGTAGTCATTGCTGAAGATGCCGTGCTTGTAGCTTCCGGTGATCTCGATGGCACCATCGCCGCTGAACACCATAGGCCCCTTGCCGAAGAGAGCGGCCTTCATCGTCAGCGCTCGGTTGGCCGCGTCCGCAAGCACATTCGTCGTGCCCGGCGCCGACACCATGAAGACCTTCTGCTTCGATTCGAGATTGAGCGCCGGCCCCGAGGTCCCGACAATGGTGACCCCGCCAAGGATTAACGCGTATGCGGCCTTGCTCGCGACGGTCAGGGTCCCATCGAGGCGACCTCTGAGCACGAACCTGACGTTTCCTGTCGCCAGCGAGTTCACGCTGACGCCGGTGTCGGTCTGCGCAACGACTACGGTGCGGCCATCGGAGGACACAAGCGTGACACCGTCTGGCGTGATGGATTGGTGTGGGCCATCCCCGATCCAAGCTGTGTTGGTCGAGAAATCGAGCGTAACCGTATCGCCGAAGGTGACGCTCTCGACGACATCGGTAGGATCGTAGGTGCCAACCGACACTCCAACCGAAGCCGCGAAAGGAGCAGCCGCGACCTCAACCGGTACAGACAGACCAGGGCCACCGCCGTTGCCGTTCGATCCGCCTCCGCAGCCTCCGACCGCAACGAGTCCCAAGACCGCCAGTCCGATGATGCCTGTCCGATTGCCGAACGTTACCCGGTTCTTCATCGCGTCCTCCGAGGGGAATCTACCCGACCTTCATGCCCGAGACGCCAGAGCCCACGGCGGATCAACAGGCGGGCCCCGAGTGAACCTCGACACCCCAGACTACGCTCCGTCACGGACGCCCAATCCGCACATCGTCCACCAGCACCTCTTCCACGTCGCTGAGGTTCTTGCCCCAGTCGCAGCGCCAGCTTGTCGTACCGCCCCATCGTATAGAGCGGCGGCCACGGTCGTCGGTCGCGCTGCTGTGCTCGCCGAAGTCCAGTTGCGGACGCGGGCGCGGCTCGTCGCCTTCCGGCACGCCGAGACCAAGCTCGGGACACAGCTCCTGCAGCTTCAGCCGGCACAGGCGCGGATGCTCGTAGTAGTCAATCCCCGTCAGGCACGTCTCGGCGTCAGGGCACGACCGGTGCTCCCAGCGCGGCATGCGCTTCGGGCCGAGGCCCGTGAACGCCATGTAACCGGTCGTCGGTTGTCATCTGTCGCTCCGCATTCCAAAGATGCTCATTCCCTGGTTCTCCGCCAGACACACACGTTCCTCCCATGGCACACCGGGGTGCGCATGCTCCTGCGCGCGCAATGGCGCTCTGCGGGTGCCACAGGACATCGGCATATCCCCGTCCGATGGTGGGGTACCCGTCGAGTGTATAATGGGGTAGTTGGCTCTCACAGTCGGAACCGGCTCTATCTGAGGTAGAAGCGGGATGGTAGGGGCAAGAGCGAGTTGCACTCAGAACCGTTGCACAGCCTGCCTCGCGCTGGCCGGGCGGCGCGCGGCGCGTAATCGCGGCGTCCTCCATGTGGATGACTGCGTGCAGGATATGCTCGCGCGCTTCTGGCGGGATGGGACGTGGGCTGTTCCCACTCATCGCGGATGCCAGGAGTGCCTCCGTTTCGTCGGGGTGGTCGCGAGACGGCATGCTATCTCGTGGCAGCGACGCTGGACCCGGACGCTCGCCCGAGAGGCGCCGTTTGGCGCCATCCGCGACGGCGACGCCCTCCCTCTGCATGACCCAACGCAAGCGGACGTAGCAGAGGAAGCCATGCAGCGTCTGCTGACTTCCTCGATCGAGGAGCATCTGAAGACGCTTACGACGTGGCAGCAGACGGTGATTCGGTTGCGCTTTCGCGATGGTCTCAGCGCGGCAGACATCGCCCGGAGGACGGGCGCCAGTGCGGATGCCGTGCGGCAGGCTCTCCGTCGAGCCCTCGTCGCCCTTCGAGCCACCCTCTCTGCCCCCCCCGCAGCCAAGGTCGGCTAACGCACGTCGGGTTGCCCCGCCCGAAGCCATGCCGAGGTCTGCGCTTCTGAACGTCACACTTTGGTGCGCTGGAGCGATCAGGGGTGTACGGCGCAGTCGCGCCGCATCACTGGTGTGGGAGGGTGTTGCTTTGAAGATTCGCGTTTTCCTCTCGGCCTGGGCCATGTTCCTCGGCGCGGCGCTTGCGGCGATCGCTCTCGACTGCTACGGCGATCCGCGCATGCCTGAGATCAGAAACGGAGGCAAGTGCCACGAAACGTTGCCCTATGTCTACTGCACGGACGACGAACTGGTCCAAGACGGCGCCTGCAAGGTGGCCACGACGGGCGCCGCAGACTGCACCGTGTCCAACTACGTGCAGTACCACACATGGAAGCCGAAGCACCCAGGCTATTTCGGGTTCGGCTACTGCGCTAATGAAAACGACTGCGAGAAGGAGAACAGCTACTGGAGCCATCTGGCAACGAACAGCGGGATATGCCAGGTTACAGAGGAGTGACCGTCGCCAACGCAGGTTGGAGGGTGGACGATGCAGGGGCGCAATGATTGTCTGATCCCGGTTCTGGTTGTCGCGATCTCACTCTGCACCCCGTCAACTGCGGCAGGAGACCCGCACGCGCGGTCGTCCGGCGTACCGACACTGCCGGCCCGTTGCACGCTAGAGTTCGACGTCATTGTCCGCGATGTGAGCACCGATGAGATGCGCCGATTTGCGAAGGAGTACTCAAGGGACAGCCGGCGGTGGCTCGCTAACCGCGGCGTGGTTTCGCGTGAGAGCGCTGAGGCTGCGGCACGTGAAGCCGCAGCCGGCCCAGGCAGACAGCAACCGCCTCGTCGCCTCAATGCCGTGCTGTCCCTGTTCGACGGCAAGACATACTACAGACTGCTCGAGGGAACATACGAACAGGAGTTCCTGTCCTGCGACACCTACTCGATCAAGCGCGTGACCCATGCCGGACATAGTTCCGGAGGGGTGATGTACTATCCTCAGCACGGCGCCTGGGCAGGGGAAGTGGTGCCCCTGCCAGGCGCCGGGTTGCCCTCGCTGCCCCTCATCACCCCGGCGAGCCTCGAGCAGACCGGAAAGACGGTCCTCATACAGGGTCGGTCGCCGACGATGAACACCTCCGGGGGCAACGAGTGGTCCCTGCGGAGCGGCCAAGCCGAAGGTCGTCAAACTGCAGCCGGACTTGCGATCGCCCGGTGCCTTCTTCTGGGACGCAACAACGAACTGGACCAGCGCTGGGACTTCTCCGGTCATCGGGTCTTCCAAGGCGTCATGTTGGCGAGCCGTTCCGTCCTGACGGACTTCGGAACCCGGTGGTCGAACGACAAGCCCATCCGCGAACCGACAAGAACCTTC
>JBBIQU010000058.1:6803-23489 GCA_037442185.1 Chthonomonadales bacterium
GCTGGACGCATCCCCCGACCCGCTGCCGGAAGGGACGTTCAATGCGGACCACTGGCTCCGCGATCAGGATGTCGTTCAGGACTACCGAACCCGCGACGCGATTGCGTTCCGATATCGCTCGGGTCGGGGGAGTCTGGCTGATCAGATGGAACGAGCGCGGCTGGAGCGTCGCCGCGAGCAAGCCGAGGCCCGTCGCGGAACTTGGACGGTCACCGGTATCAGCGGCATCGTTGTGCTCCTTGGGGTCATTGGCGTCGCCGCGACTCGACGTTTCCGTTCCCGATAGCGGAGGGTTCAACATGCGCGTCGGAGCGAAGATCGCAACAGGGGCGGCCTTCCTCTTGGTCGCGCCGATCATGCTCCCCGCAACGCCGGCCGCATCTTGGCTCCCGGTGTGGTTGGCGTACACGATCGAGGTGGGGGTCTATCATAGGGCGCACGCGGCAGTGCTCCTCTGTACGGTTTTGCTGGTCTGGGCCTGCTATGGCCGACAGGCTTGGGGCGATCCCGATCGCCGTACCGTATGGCTGCTGATGGCCATGCTTCTTACAGCCTACGGCGTGCCGACCTTGCTGCCTTCCGCCCCGATGAGCATTGTTGGGGGCAACTCCGCGCTCCTGCTCTCCATCGCCTGCGGCTTGCTGGGCGCCCGGATCGCCGGCACAGCCACGCGGACAGCCGCGGTTCTCATCACAGCCGCTTCGCTCCAGGCAGTCTACGCCTACTGGGGTTACCTCAACGGTGAGCACGTTCTCGTTTCCGGCAGCCTTGCTCGCGCGGGCGGAACCTACGACCGACCCAATGCACTCGGTATGCTACTTGCGAGCACCTTGCCACTTTCAACCGCTCTCATGCAGATGCCCGGCTCGCCCGTCCGCACCGTAGCGTGCGCCATTTGTGCCATGGCGCTGTACTGCGGCCTGCTGTTAAGTGGAAGCCGAGCGGCAGCGCTCGGATTCCTCGGCGGAGCGGTCGTCGCCGCCACGATGGCGTTCCCCCTCCTGTCCGATAAGTCGGCCCGCAAAGCGGCTCTGACGATCGCCGTCACGTCCGGCGTGCTTCTGGTAACTGTCAATGTGCTACGAAACCTGGACCCGATCCGCAGGGAGTCCACTGCACGCTCGACCCGCGGGCACGTCTCGTACTGGCAAGGCGGCCTGAGTGCATTTCGAAGTCACTGGAGCATGGGAGCCGGAGGAGGCTCAGCAATGACCACCATTCCGGTTCAGGCGAATGGTGTCACCGAGGAGATGCAGGTACCCGTCTCCAACAACTTGCCCATTCAGTGGTTGGCCGAGTTCGGTGTCGCGGGCGGAGCTCTGTACGTGCTCCTCGCCTTATCAATCGCGTCTATCTTGCGGGCCCACCGAGGACATGTCGCGGCAGGCCTTTCGGGCGCCTGGCTGGCGTATGCCGTGACAGGGTGGTTTGTGCCGGCCTACGGTTCGTCGAATCGCCCCGGTGGGGTTGTCCTGGGGATGCTGGTCGGCATGACGATCCTCTGTGTCAGCGAAACGGAGCATCGCGCGGTCAGCGCCGGGCGGCCAGAATGAAACCCGCGAGACGAATGGGGCTTCTCGCGCTTTGTGCCGCCATAACCCTCGCCGTCGGTTATGCGACGCTACACCATGGCGTACTCGTCCTCGCAGGCGCGGCCTGGGCCTCGCCGGAGACGCACTACACAGATCGGATCCGCCCAGTCACTCTGGTAAGCTGCCGCTGGAGCCCGGTTCGCTATTGGGCGGGTTCGTCATGTGGATGTACCGCAGTAGACGCCCGGGCGGGCACGTTGAAACCGTTCGGCGCCGCAACGCTGCTCGTGACAGAGCCGTCCGAGCACCCCGAATCAGGTCGGTCGCCGTCGCTGCTTGACGTGCACTTCAACGCTGGTGATACGTTCTGGACGGAGAGGGTGGTCCTCGAGTGGCGAGGACAGGGTTGCCGATAGCCTCAGTACAGACCCGGCGCGCATGCCGCCCACTCCTACTGGAGATCGCGGCGGGCATGGGACTGGTTGCGTGGCAGGCGCACGTCTGGATGGACTACCCTTGGAGTCGGCCGTTTCCTTACCGTGAGCACGCGGCATGGCTCCTGGCCGGGTTACTACTGGCGGGAGACGGCTTGGCCCGTATGCCCGCTCTGCGCACCCTCGGGCGATCATGCTTGCGTACGCGGCTCAGGCGCTACAGCGTCTTCGGCGCAGTCGTTGCGGCCTGGGCGCTCCCGGTCGGAACCTACGTCTGGGCTGAGGCGCAGGTCGCCAGGCTCGCGTCGAAGCCCATCCGCGCCGCGAGCTGCTCCAGGGCATTCCTCGATGCCACGGTCGCCATGGAGGATGGCCGTTTCTACAGGCACCGTGGGCTGGATTTCGAATCCATCCATCGTGCACTCCGCCGCAACATTCAGGCACGGCGCATCGTCCAGGGCGGAAGCACGATTACGCAGCAGGTCGCGAAGAACCTTTTCCTCGGCCCCGAGCGCACGCTGCGACGGAAGATACTGGAGGCGGACCTCGCTCTGGTCCTGGAGCGACGACTCACCAAACGTCAGATACTGAGTATGTACGTGCGGTGCGTGGACTATGGGCTGGGATGCCGAGGCATCGAACAGGCGGCCAGGCTGTACTTTGGGAAGCGGCCCGAAGAGCTCGATCTCGCCGAGTCCGCCGTCCTGGTTGGGCTCGTTCCATCGCCGCCGCAGCAGTTCCTCAGTGCCGAGGCGATCAACTCGGGGCGCCGGCGCGCGCTGGGACGGATCGCCCACTACTACCCGGACCGTTACACACCAGCAGCCCTGTACGAAGCCGCCATGCGCCCGATCGAGGGCTGGGTTCGGCCCTATGTCACCGCTGAGGAACGGGACGCCACTGCCGATCTGCCTGCGGTGGTCGGCGAGGTGTCGTTCTGCTCCTACCTCGATCCTGCGACCGCTCGCCCGTTGCGCCATCTTCATCCGGACTTCGCCCGCCGCATCCGGGCGTTTGTGCGTGATGCCCGGCTCCAACTGGGGCTCAGGCGCATCGTGCACCTGGGAGCGTACGTTGATCGCTTCGAGCGTGGGAGTTCGGCGAAGCCATCCTCCCATGCTCTGGGACGAGCCCTCGACATTCAGGCATTTGTGTTCGATGGCGGACGGGTCATCGAGGCTCGTCCTAATGCCGATCCCAAGGCGGCCGCGAAGCTGGACCAGGTCCGCCGACTGCTTCAGAAGCACTTTCCGCGCGCGCTCTGGTGGGGCAATGAGCCGGTCCGTCACCACGATCACTTCCATGTGGAGCTGCCGGCCGATGAGGCCGATATACTCGCCATCATGGAGCGCGCGAACGAGCTCAGGATAGGAGCACCGCCATGACCACGTACGTCGCCGCAGGATCGAGGTCGCGCGGCTCAGCGCGTGAACGGCCCGTCGTTGAGCCGGGTTTCACGTTGGTCGAACTGCTTGTGGTCGTGGCCATTCTGGCCATCTTGGTTGCGGTGCTGTTGCCTGTCCTGGCACAGGTGCGCGCGGCTGCCCGGCGCACTGCGTGCGTGAGCAACTGTCGCCAGATTGGCCACGCCATTCTGCTCTATGCGACGGACTTCGACGATGTATTCCCCCCCTATTTCGACCACGCCTCAGGCAGCCGATGCGACGGTATGGTGGTGCTGGATGGAGCCCAGAAGTACTGGCCCGAGCTCGTGTCTCCGTACATCGCTCCTCCAAGCGGTCACTCCGGCGAACATGGACAGGCTCTGATCCATGAGCTCTCGTCCGTCTTCATCTGCCCGGAGTGGAGCGGCAATCTTCGCGATGGCAACTGGCGGCTGGGAAACATATCGTCGTACGGGATCAGCGACCACATCGTCAATTGGTGGACGCCATCCTACTGCGGCGGTTTCGTGTCGCATTGCATGGCCGAAGTGGCGGCGCCGACGCAATGCGTCCTTCTCACAGAGACCTTCGACTGGATATCCACCAACCGGTCGCTTCCCGGCGCTGCGCTCGCTCTCAGTCCGCTCGACCGCCTTCCGTCTGGTGTTACTGGAGCGATTGCGACACTCGCAGGACGACATGCTGCCTCCCACCGCAAGGAGGGAATCGCCGATCGGGCTGACCCCGCAGCGCTGAACGTCACCGTGTTCTGCGACGGCCACACCAAGCCCGTCAAGGTCGGCGATCTGGCGGGTTCGGCAGAACTATGGAGCATCTCCGGCAACGGCGCTTGGCCGTAACCATCGTCAATCACGAGGCGCGCGACGCCCGATCCGCACATCATCTACCAGCACCTCGAACGGTCCGCCGCCGGGCCTGCCGTCAAACGCCAGCATGATCGTGGTGATCGCGTCGCCGGCCTTGTGACCAAGCGGAACAACGATTTGCCGCCACTCCCCTACCTCGCCCCGGTCGGTTCCCGGATGCGCGCCGCGGCGTTCGGTATCGGTTGCTCCGGAATCACGAAGCGTTGTGCCGTCGTCGAACAGGAGGTCCGGCCCCGCCTTGCGGCTGACCGCATTCATGGGTTTGATCCAGTAGCTCAGGACCGTATCCGGATGCACGATGACACTTGCCTCGAAAAGGCGGCAATAGACATAGGAGTGCCCCGCATCGTCGGCATTGCCGGACAGACTGATGGCTGCCGATCCTTCGCGTCCAATGCCCTGGGACACTCTACATGCAAGGCCGCTCACCGACCTGATGCCGCCTCCCTCAATCTGGACGAGGTCGGCGAACGGCTCAGGATCGCCTGACTCGAAGCCGCTCTTGAACTCGGTCGGCCCGGGACGCGGCTTCGGAGGCTCGGAGTTCGCAACGAGCTTTGCCCTTGCGCTCCTGTCCTGCACGAGGAGGCCCTTTCCCTGAATGCAGGCGACCACGCGCGCGCCTGCGACCTGCGCCCCGAGGCTAATGGCCGGCCTCCAGTTGCCCTGAAAAACGCCGAGGTCCAGCCGAGCCGTGCCACGTTCGATCGCGATGGGACCGGTCAGGTTGTTGAACTGCTGAAGGCTGACCCGACCGGAACCTTCCAAGGTGGACATCTTCGATCCGGCCCAGAGCTGCGTGTTCATCAATCGGACGTTGCCGGCGAATCCCGGCGTCGTCACGATGGAGGCGACCTGGCTCTTGCCGAAGATCACCAACTGCGTATTGAGCAGGTCAATCCCTCGCGATCCCACCGCTTCGAACGTTATGGCCCGGCTTCCGGCATCGGTGCCGTGGTTGACGACAATGCCGGACGTTCCTCCCTTGTCGTCCACGAACTTCAGCCCGTCCACGGCCGAGTAGAGGAACGTTCGGAGTATCTGCTGGTCCTTGCAGCGCCCGAACACGAGGCCTTCCAGCTTGGCTTGCTGGAACTCGATCACCTGTCCGAATGGATCGCCTGCATACGTTGGTTGGGGCATGCCCTGCGGCAGGCGAGCCATGTAGTGTGGGTTGAACTGCACGTCCTCGACATGACCGCCGCCGTCGCTCTTACTGACGAACAGGCCACGGCGAAGGAAGCCGCCCGCAAGGTAGAGGATGCGGTGACCTGTGCTGGGATGCGTGAAGAAGTCCACGCCCTGCCAGGCATTGCCGATCGTCACGTCCGTGAGCCAGCACGTTGGCCCAAGCGCTCGAATGGTCCACGGGTACGGGACCGGAGCCGTCAGGTTCTGCTCCGGATACCAGATCGTAAGGCCACGAACGCCCGAACCCGGGTTCAGACTGATCAGCGGCGTGCCCTTCTCGTTGCCCTTACCGCCGGTTGCGAGCAGGACGGTTCCGCCCGAAATGGTGTGATGCGGCACGTCGAAGCTGCCCCGAAGTTCAACGCCGCCCGGCACTGCGACACTGCCATTGATGCGATAGCGACCGGCGGCGATGTAGACCGTACCGCCGGTCTTGCCGGCCGCGTTCAGCGCGCGCTGGAGCGCGGCGGCGTTGTCGTCGGCTTCGACCGAGACGCCGTGATCCGCAGCGTTGATGAGCGAGTTCGACCGTGGCCCTGGCATAGCGATGACCTTCGGCCTGTGGACAGGGACATCGAGCGCAACCGAGTCGGGCGACACGATCACGTCGCCGCTCCGTTCACTATCCAAGGTGATTGGGAGAGCCTTGGCGCCTCTCGGGAGCAGAATGTCACATCCGATAATCCGAGCTGTCCTGACGCCTGATCCGAGCTTCACATGCGGCCCGCTCCCCGTCACGCGACAGCCCAGTAAGGCGACAGTTCCGGACTGTGACTCGACAGCCGGGGCGCCGTGCCTCATGAACCGGGATCGGCACGCGGTGACGGTTCCGCGCCCCGTATGGAGAAGTGCCGGTCCCTGGCTCTGCGCCTCACACGCGTTAAGCTGCAACACGCCGGAAAACGACGAGCGGGTCAATACGCCGCTCTCGCTGCCATCGAACCGACAATCAGTGGCTGATATGCCGATGGCGTTGGTCTCGACCACATCGAGTCCGACCCGACACCCCTCAGCGATGCAGCCGTACATAACGGCGTTGGTCGTGCCCTGAGCGCCGGGTCGGAAGCGAAAGCCGGTGCCGTATCCGCCGACCCGAACGCCATAGAGATACTCCCAGTCGCTTCTCCCGATATCAACGCCAACCGCGTCGGTCAGCAGACGCTGCCGCAGCCGTGCCCAGATGCGGTCATTCGGTGAGCAGGACGACAGGTTCGATGTCTGCCAGTAGAGCGGCGAGAAGTGAACGTCGGTAAGTCGGCCGATATCCGTGCAGGTGTCCACGAATATGCCCGTCTTCAGAGGCGTACCCGTGACGTCGCGGATCGTGTGCAGCTCGTTCCACTCCGGCCCGAACTTCATGGCCTGATAAGGGTTCACGAACAGCACGTTGCGCACCGTGTAGTTGTCGCCCGACACCTTCGTGGAGCCTGCCACCGTCCACGGGTACGGCACGACCTCGTCGGGCTTCTGGTCCGGGTACCACACAACCACGTCGCACAGACCTGTCCCCCGCTCCATCGTGATCGCAGCCGGCCTGTCCTCAGACCCGCGGCCGTGCACGGGCATCAGGATCGTGGCTGGGCCGTTGAGTGGCTTCCAGACGTTCTTCCCATCTGGGCCGACAGGGGGCCGGTCGCCCCGCAGCACGACCCCTTCCCGGAGTGTGATTGGCGTCTCCAGCCGGTACCGGCCACACGGGAGGAAGATCGTGCCGCCACCGTCGGCAGCAATGCGGTCAATGGCAGACTGTATGGTAACCGAAGCATCGGAGCCTGCAGCCGGCGGCTGCACCACGGCCATCGCGATCACCACATCGGGGGTCGGATGAACAGTCTTGATCATTAGCGGCTTGCGCCAAGACTGACCGGCCGCCTGAGCAACCAGCGCTACGCAAGCAAGGCTTGCGAGGCACACATCACGCAGCATCGTGTTCTCCTATCCGAGGAGCCGCTATGCACCCCGAACCGCCACCAGCTGACATGGCAGGTAGTAGTCGGCCTTATTCGCCCCCGGCCGTAGCATGACCTGCTTGTGCGCCGCCATGTGGCCGCGCGCCTGATGGAACAGAATGTGCCCACAGAGAACGCATACTCCGACCGCATGCGAAGCGACCAGAGGCCATCGAGGTAGTGCATCAGCGGACAATCATCGGCGTGCCCGTCGAAGCGGGTGAATGCACGTCGGTTCGCACTTGCCATGGCCAGGCCGGATCATGGGCCGCTCGTACCATGCGCATTCTGCCCCGCACTCTGATCATGTGAGGCCAGAAGTAGCCGACGCATGTACACTTGATTGGCGGTGGGGGGTGCGCAACAATGGATACAAACCGGGTTCCGTAAGGCTCTTGGGAGGAGTAGGCCGGTCTGCCGGCCTCGTCGGGTTAGATGGAGTGATCGGAGAACTCGCTAGGAGGTGCCAAGGAATGAAATCTGCAGGAGCATCAGTCTCTCTGCTCGTCGCAGCCCTGCTGCCGGTGCATGCTGAAATCCAGCTAGCGGCTTACGTGGCGGTCGAGAAACCAGACACGAGCTATCAGGCAACGTTGGAGATGAATGGCACCTGGTATGCCCTCGTGCCATTTGAGACGACGACGTCGTATGTTCGGGTGACAGGCGGCCAGCCGAATGGTTCCGTAAACGTGGTCTGGACCATCCAAACCGGGTATGGAGTCAGCAACGACATGGCGGTTGCCGCTAGTGCGTCAGGAGACAGCCCCTTGGGCAACATCGTTAGCCTGAACGCGCAAGGCGAGTGGCAGGTCCAGCCAGCCCTCTATGGTTCTCTGGACGTCGCAGTTGGCCAGAGATACGCGATCACGATCGCAGAAGTGCGCATCCCGAACACGTCATCGGGAACCCAGGCCACAGCCGCGCGCTCATTCGGCGTGGTTGCTCCGCAGGGAGGCGGCGGTGGCGGCGGCCAGTAGGAGGTCTGAGAGATGCCGGCGCCGTTAGTGTTCGCCGCCCTGGTGTTCGCCATACTCGCGAGGCCAGTGATCGCTGCTCCGGAGGACCACGAATCGTGGTTGCCGATCACCTCCCGCGACCTTCGCGCCGATGCAAGACTCCAGCAGGGCGTCACCGTCCTCGGCCCACGAAAGTTCGTGGGCGAGGTGCTTGAGGTTCTGTCTGAGCGAACTGGAGTTCGCATCACACCGGACGACGCTTCCGGCGCCGCCGATCCTCGGTTGATCGTGTGGATCAAAGATCAGCCCGCGTGGAAAGCAATGTCGGCGCTCGCCTCGCTGTTCAGCTATCGAAACGCGGGGTGGTATTGGGAGCGCAAGGGAGATGTGAGCACGGGCGTCTACCGGCTGGTTCAGACTCGTAGCGCCCAACGGCTGGCGAAGCGTCTTGTTGACCACGCACAGGCCGAGTTCGAGCGCGTTACGGCGGACCTGATCACGGCGACCCGTCGCTCTTCCCAGGAATGGACCCAGCGTCTTGCCAGCCCGGAACCTGTGGGTGTCGAAGAACGGACCGGTTGGGGAGTACAGCTATTCGCCTCATGCCTGTCACCCGAGATGCAGCGAGAGGTTCTTCGGGGTGAACAGAGGGTCACAGTGCCGGTGGACAGTCTGCCACCGTTTGGTCGCCGTCTCGTCGAGGATACTTACCAGCATATGCGGCCCTACCGTGCCCACGCGAATGGCACGATCGAGGCCCTGCCCATGCCTGCGCACGTTGAGTTCATGGCCAGCCTGTCACTGCCGGAGCCAACTCGGTCACTGTACATCCAGATGGGCCACATGGGCGGCTACTCGTATGCGGGGGGCATGCCCCTCAAGCGCGCGTTCAGAGATTACCTCAGAGACCTCTGGATTGGCGAGGATGACGCAGCCGGCGACGACGAGCGCGAACGGCTCTTGGTGGCGTCGGGCAAGATCAGCGAGGACACACAGCGCTTGGACCATCTGGAGCGAGTCTGCATGGAGCTTGCCGAGTTGACCGACCTGCCGATCCTCGTGAGGTCGCCCAGTCTGCGAAGCACAACCACCAATGAGTCACCTGCAGGCCGCCTGCTCGGCGAGTACCTTTCTACGCTGCCCGGGCGTTACGCCGCCTCGCACAAGTGGCATGAGGGATTCCTTCTCATTAGCTATGCTGGGTGGTTTCATATGCCCGACGAGGTGCATCGGCCTCCATACTCGGTCATTCGGCGACTGCGCAGCGCTTGCGAGAACAACAATGGCCTGATCACGGCTGAAGCGGTCTTGGATGCTTGCCGGAGCCTTACAGCCGACCAGTTGCGTGCCCTCGAGCCGTACATGGCAGGCTTTGCACAGCTGGCCGAGGTGCAGTCGGTGTTGTGCTTCGTGGACAAACGCTCTGGCCTTCGACAGAGACTGCTACGTGAAGGGCAGATCAACTTCACCGGCCCTGTTCTCCGCACGTTGATTCCGCCCATTCACCAGGGTGCCGTACAAGGCGGTGGGGGGCCGCCGCCACATGCGGACAAGGTCGTCCGCATGGCGATTTCCCTACGGCAGCTCACCTTCCAAGGAACCCGTTCCCTCGAGGTCCATGCTTACCTGTACGACGCCTCCGGGAACTTGCTGTCTGGGCCGGGTGCAACCTTCAGACCGGGGCGGCCATAGCGGCGGGCTCACAGCACCCTCCTCGCCGCCCGAACCGCCACCAGCTGACACGGCAGGCAGTAATCGGCTCGCCTTGCCCCGGGCGGGAGCGTGACCTGCTCGTACGCCGTCATGTGGCCGCGCGCCTGATGGAAGTGGATGTGGCCCCAGAGGACGTAGGCGTACTCCGAGCGCATGCGAAGCGACCAGAGGCCATCGAGGTAGTGCATCAGCGGCCAATCATCGGCGTGCCCCTCGAAGCGCGTCATTCCCAGCCACTGCCCGCCGCCATTGAGGCGAGCATCCACCACCCGCCGCATCAGATCGTCGGGCAGCACGCCGCTGGACAGAAGCTCCGGCCAGTAGCGATAGTTGGTGTACGAACCCAGACGAGATGCCGTGACGCGCCCAACGGGTCGGGCCATGCTGCCGTCGCCCTCCGCCTCAACCATCGGTCTCAGCCACCAGTCGGCGCGGTCCTTCGGCCAACTATCGCGGATGGCCGAGAGCAGCACAACCTGCAGACGCACCGCCTTCATGCGCACCGCTTCGGCCTCACGGTCCATCCGCAACCGCTTCTCGAGCATCCAGGACCAGTCCATCAGGCCGCGCCAGAGCCACGCGTTGTTGTGGAAGTAGGTGGCGGTATCCGCGGCGGTATCGGCCTCCGGCACGCCCTTCGCAAGCGTTGGCCGCGCCCCGGTCCCGGTGAAGTCCGACAAGCGTCGAGCGAGCTTCGCGACCTGGCTCACTACCCCGCTCAGCCAATCGAGACTCGCCCCTGCCTCCATCACCTGCCGCACCGAGGTGATGAGCTGCCCGTACTCGCTGAGAGACGGAGCATAGTAGGCGATTGAGCCGTCATCCTTGACGAAGTTCCTGAGCCAGTACCCGAGCAGAGACTCGGCGCGTGATCGCATGCCCCACTTGACCAGCGCATCCACGGCCGCGATGATCGTCGGCGGGAATCCGTCGTGAATCTCATCGGCATACGCGCCAACGCCATACTTCGGATGATCGCCTTTGAACGTTGCCTCGATGTGCGCCAAGCCGATGCGCACTGCCCAGTGCAGAAGACGGTGCGAATGCCGCGTCTCGGGTGGCATGGGCTCGGAAGAAAGGCCGGGGATATGCATGGAGGACGCTAACCGCCAGATCATTCCTGGATCGAATGCGGGCTCACCGTAGAGCGGCTCCGCGCAGGCCTCCATCAGATCCGGAAGCCTCGCTCCCGCAGCCATGAGGCGATCCCTGTAAGGATCGGTCAGGCACGCCGCAGGGTCGGGAACCGGCTCCGGAGATACCGTCGTGCCGCTCTTGCGGTATCTCGGGCGCGGCGTCCAGCCGATCAGCAGCCTACCGTAGTCTTCGATCGGCGGCTCGCCATGGGCATTCACGTAATCCGCATCCAGGTACACGCCGAAACTCGTGATATGCCGTATTCCCCGGGAGCCGTACGCATCGAGGTCCGCGGCAACCAGCGGGGCAACCCAGGGCAGGCGGGGTGACGGCCGCTTCCAGCCGGCGAACTTCGACGCATCCATCCAGTACTCGAGGACCTGTGCGGTCGCGGGGTCGAAGACCGTCAGATTCGCATCGAGCGCCTCCAGCCGGTCTGCCTGATCGTGTGCTCGTTGCTGTTCATAGGGGACGTCATATCGTCGGTGGATCGGAGCGTACTCGAGGAAGACGTTTCGCTCGGGCTTGACTCGCGTCGGAGCTGCGAGGGTGTTGTGATAGGCCAGGTGAGCGACCTGCGCCCGACGATCCACCTTCCGCAGAGCGCGAGCCAGGTGATTCGCAAGCATCAGCGCTTGATCGCTGTCCGAGAGGCTGCGGCACTCTGGGCACCGGCACCACGGCACCGCATCGTCGCCCCAGAAGAAGTAACGGCCCGTCGTGGGCTTCAGGAGCCGAGCATACCGGCTCGCGTTCTCGGTAGCAATCTCCAAAGCGTCGCAAGATGATACGCACAGGTTGTAGTCACGGACTCTTCGCCCGTCCGCATCGGCCCGGAACATTTCTGGGTTCCGTTCGAACAAATCGCGCGGCAGCAGGTCGGACATCGCGTGGAGCTCGTACTCCACAGCAATGCCGAGGTCGGCACAGCGCTTGAGGAAGCGCTGTCCTGCATCGGTCGCAACGCAGGCAGTTGCGACGGACGGGGTCGGGTGGAGGGCAATGGTTGTCAATCCGGCGCGCGCGGCGCGCTCCGGCCAGTCCCCCAATGACAGGTCGTCCGGCGTCAGCACGATGCCGCGCGTCCGAAACTGCGGCTTCTTTGTCGCGTTGCCCACGTTCACCTCCTCGCCAATCCCGAGGCCGGCGAGAACAGCGGCTGCTGAACCAATCAGATCACGGCGGCCGACCTTGCTCCATTCGGACACCGGACAATTCACGCCGGCCCGCGCCTGTTAGAAGTCCCAGTCGGGCTGCGGAACGGGCAGCCGCAGGGCAGTATCCAAACGGATCAGCAAGTCCTCAGGTCCGCGAAGATCGTCGGTAATCGCCAGTCCCGTCGCCGGACACACGCCGAGCCACATCCGCGAGAATGCATTGACGCTTGCTTCCAGCGTCGGCAGCGCAGCATCGCGACCCTTGCCGCAATGCGAGGCAGGACCCACCGTGACGACGTAGGAACCTCCGATGCCCTGCCAACCGGTCTCGGCAGCGTAGTTGGCCATCGGGTCGCCGAGATTCAGATTGAACGAGACATCCGGCCCAGGCACGCTCACTGCGCGGATGCAGGCGTCGAGGTCCAGTATGCGCAGTTGCCAGTACGCTGAAGCCGTGATGCGCCGCTCATGCTTTCCGTCCTCGTCAACGTTCATATTGCGGAACGGCCGGTCCAGCCAGTCCTGCAGCATGATGCCGCCCGGCTCACGGACGGACACCGTCAGAACCTGGTCGCTCAGCGACTTGAGCAGCGCGAGCAGTTCGGTCAGTTCATCGCCGTTTCGGAACACCAGCTCAGCCCGATAGGGTCCTTGCTCCACGTTGTCGGCCCAGAACCAGACGAAGTGGCTCAACATGCCTCCGTCCGCATCCCGATAGCCCATGCCGAAGGCCTTCTCGCGGTCAGCCATGTCCGCTCGCGTTATGCCGGAGGGCAAGAGGTTGCACGCCCCATGAGGACGCCTTCGCGCCAGCCTGGCGGCGTGGGCCTCCTCCCAATCATCGGTGCCAATCCGTGACGCCGGTCGAGGCGCGCGCGTAACCCGCAGCTGCGCCGGGTCGAAACGTGCTCGGATGGAGTAGGACCCGGTCCCGTACCCGAGCGCATCGTAGAACCCCTGTTCGAACACGCCGAGAGCGGATAGCGCGGCGCCACGACGGACCTCTGCCGCCAGAGATCGCGCCAGGAGCCGACGCGCCAGTCCGACACGACGCGCCACTCGCCCGGTCGTCATTCCGGTGCAGGCAGCCATAGGCAGATCACGATCCAAGTACCGCATGGTCCCGTCGGTCATAAGCACGTAGCACTCGGTGCTTCCATCCAGATCCGCCACCATGCCCCTGCTGTCCTCAATGTACCAGCGCAGGTTATCCTCTTCGTCCTTCGACAGCCAGCCGATCTCGCGCCAGATGCGCATGGCGCTGGCAAAGTCCCGCTCGTGCTCGTAGTCACGGAATGCTATGTTCATGCAGTGCATACCCCTCGTCGCGATAGTACCCCGATATCGCGGCAGCGCACGCTCGCGCTCAAGGAACGGGTACCCTATGTCGTGAGGGACCCGCAACCATGCCGAAGGACACCATGACTCCGCGCGAGCGATGGCTCGCGGTCTTGACGCGCCGCCAGCCGGACCGTCTGCCGATGGACTACTGGGCGACCGGCGAGGCATCGCAGAACCTGATGCGTCACTTGCAGTGCGCTACCATGGACGAGGTCTATGAGCGACTGCACATTGACGCCGTCGCGCACGTTGGTCCTGCATATGTGGGTCCGCAGCCGCCGGACGGCGAGGACATATGGGGTGTCCGGCATCGCCAGATCGAATATGCGACGGGCGTCTATTCCGAGCCCGTTAGCCACCCGTTGGCTGAGTACGCAACTGTCGAGGAGATCGAAGCCAACTACCGATGGCCCAGTCCGGATTGGTGGGATTACTCCGTCATACCGGGCCAGGTCCAGGCCGCAGGGGAGCGCCCTATCCGCGGCGGAGGCTCGGAGCCGTTTCTGCAATACTGCGTTCTACGCGGGCTCGAACAGGCCATGATGGACCTGATCGAGAACCCCGACATCGTCGAGTATTGCCTCGGGAAGCTCTTTGACCATGCCTACGAGATGACCGCCCGCATATACGAGCAGGCGCCCGGCAAGGTGATGATCACCTACGTCGCAGAGGACATGGGCTCACAGGAAAGTCTGCTGTTCTCGCCGACCCAGATCAAGCGGTTCCTGTTGCCCGGCATGAAGCGCATGATAGGTCTGGCGCATCAGGCCGGCGCATTCGTCTTCCATCATAGCGACGGGGCAATCCGACCGATCATCCCAACCATGATAGAGGCAGGCATTGATGTCCTGAATCCCATCCAATGGCGATGCGCCGGCATGGAACGGGAGGGACTGAAGCGCGATTTTGGCGATCGGCTCGTGTTCCACGGCGGCGTGGACAATCAGTACACGCTGGCCAGAGGCACCGTTGAGGAAGTTCGCCGCGAAGTGGAGCTAAATATCGAGATTCTCGGCAAAGGTGGCGGCTATATCCTTGCGCCGTGTCATAACATACAGGCCGTAAGCCCGCCGGAGCACATAGTGGCCATGTATGAGACGGGTTACAGCCTTGGCCGAAGTTGACGGCCGTAATGCGTGGCCGTGACGTTGGGTCGGCGATGTTCCGACCTGGAGGAATGCGCGATTGAACCTGATTTCCCAGACGAGTGAGTACGCCCTGCGTGCGATGGTTCACCTTGCGTCGGTGAACGAACGAGCGTCGGTTCGAGAAATATCCGAGAGGATTGGAGTGCCGTCTGCGTACCTCGGTAAGGTCCTCAAAGAACTCGTGCGCGCGGGTCTCGTCAGCGCTCGCAGAGGGCCCGGCGGAGGAGTGGCGCTCGCGAAGGCTGCCGATGAGATCAGCGTACTCGATGTTGTCAACGCCGTGGATCCCGTCGAGCATGTACGCAGGTGTCCCCTATGGCATCGCGAGCCCGCCGGCGCCCTGTGCCCACTGCACCGGCACATCGAGGACGCGATTACGCACGTCGAGCGCGAGTTCGGATCAACCATGCTCGCCGACCTAGCCCTGGTCGGGCATCATGCGATCTGTCCTCGAGGCGAGGACTCAGCCCATGCCGCGTGAGGTCGTCCACATCGTGCTGTTCCGGTGGCGGCCCGATGCCGACGCCGCTCAGATTCAGGAAGCCCACGCGGCTCTGCGTCGCTTGGCCAACGAAATACCCGGGATCGTAGAGCTCACGTGCGGTGAGAACTTCACCGATCGAGCAAAGGGTTACGACTCCGGTCTCGTGGTCAGGTTCGCGGATCGCGCGGCGCTCGAAGCCTACCTGCCGCATCCGGCCCATCGAACGGTGGTCGAGAAGTACATCAACCCGATCCGCGAGGACTCGCTCGCGCTCGATTACGAAGTGTAGCTCCGGAGACGACTCGGGCTCATGGCCTGCCCTTGCCCGAGGGTATTACGGCAAGCTCCGAGATGAAATCGTCGGCGCATTCGGGTCGGCTGATAACCGTTATCTGGCCGTCGGAGGTGTCCTTTGCCGTCACGGGCACCTTCAGCCATCTCCCGGCGCCGCTGTAGTCGGTCACGGTCTCGACAAAGCGCCCCTCCACGTAGACCTGAGCCACGCGACCCGCGTCGTTCCAGTCCGAGAATCGAGTAGCCACAATGCCCTCAAAGCCCTTCGGCACCTCGACCGTGACGCGCAGTTCACGCGTCCCGGTCCAGCCGGACACGCGATCATCGCGATACACGCTGCCACTCACCTTGTAGGCGAAGCCCGGGGCACGCGCCACTACTCGATCGCTGTCGCTTGCCCAGAGATCGGTGACGCCCTTCTCGGCCCGGGCGCCCGCCAGCACATGGAGAACGCTGTCCGAAAGGGGCGGAGGCGTTCTCGCCGCGTTCCGATCGTCGTCTCCGCGGAACAGCGACAGCAGTTCCGACTCCTCAATCGTGGCTCGAGGATCGAAGGCTTCGGACTCGGCATAGGTGAGCAGGCTGGCCAAGAGCTGACCCGCCGCTGGGCTGCCGGCGGCAATGGTCCGCAGATCGGCTCCGCAGACCAGCAGTCGCCCCTGGCCGACCCGTGCCTGTGCGACCAGAGCAAGCGGCAGATTCCGCGTGAAGTTGTCAACCACCCTCACCACCGGTTCCATGAGCGGCTGCTTGTCGCCTGTGACCATGCTCCGCGACGCTTGCAGGATGTCGTGCCACTGCCAGTCGCTCCACGCATCCGTCGGGAAACGAGCAAGGGCAGGATGGTTCGGGTCACACAGGATGCCCATCGTGCGAGGGCCGACCGGGTACACGACGGGGCTCCGGAAGACCGGAAGCGCGCTTCCCTTGATGCTTCGGCGAGCCGCGCGATCCGAAAGGATGACAACTCGCCTGCCGTTCCGAAGCGCCGAAAGGACGTCGCCGTTCACCGCATTCGCAATGTGCAGGCTGCGCGAGGTCCATTCTTGCGGCCTGCGTCGTGGGTATGCCCAGAGGG
>JBBIQU010000059.1:0-23305 GCA_037442185.1 Chthonomonadales bacterium
GCCCGGCATGTATCGCGTTGACCTGATGGAGCGCAAGGGGATCGGCGTCGGCTTCGAGCAGGCATGGCGGTCCGCCGCGACGACGGGAGAGGCCACGCTCTACGGCATTCCTGCCGGCGGTCAGGGACGCAACCTGTCGGGCCGGGTCATGTCCCGAATCAGGCTCGGGGCCGAGCAGCAGCTTGATGTCGGCTATGACTTCCGCCAGAACGACTATCGGACGCTCCCGGACTCCAGCGATTCGGGCCTCCGACTGGGCTACGGGTTGCGGGCAGGTTCTTGGGACACTCGGCTGAACCTGAATCGGCGCTCGAACAGCTCCGGGGCCTATCGCTCGGCCTCGGAGAATGCCTCGTGGAATCAGCGCTTCACCCTGACTCAGCGAGGAACCCTATCGCTTGATGCCGACTTCTCGCGCTACGAGAGCGGCACCACGGGGACGCAGGCGCAGGTCAACGAGCGACTGACGACGCGGCTTCAGGGGGACTACCGCGCGTCGAACTATGTGCTGCAGCTTGCGGCGAACCGGAATGTCCCGATAGGCAAGTCCACGGCGCAATCCTATTTCGGCGGCGTCGAGAAGCTGCCCGAGATCGGCGTCTCACAGTTCCGCTTCACGAGCGGTCCTCTGGCGCGCCTGCCTCTTGCGCTGAACCTTGGCGCGGGGCTGTATTCCGAGGGCGGCACGGCCGGAGCGCAACGGACGGCTACCGAGCGCATCGCCGCCGGATTCGACCTGACCTCGATGCGCATTGGCGTCGGCAGATCGGCTGAGATCGCCGCCGGCGCGGGCTTCACGCAGTACTTCTATGGCGAAGGAGCAGCCCAGTACATCCTTCGCAGTACGACGTCGTTGACCCAACGCTGGGGCGGAAAGTCCGGCGTGAACCTGCGGCACACCTATCAGCAGCCCCATGGCGGGACGCCGTTCCGGTTCGATCGTCAGGGCAAGTACCATTCGATCACGGGCGACGTTGGCTGGCTGGACGATGCCCGCTTCCAGATCAGCGCACGTTTCGGCTACGACCTCGCCGGTTCGGTCTTCGGCGGCAGCAGCGAACCATGGCAGACGGTATCGGCCAACATGCTATTTCGGCCGAATGACAGCGTGCGTCTGAGAACGCTCCTGACGTTCAATCCGAACAACGGGCAGTTCGCCTCGGTTACCGGTGACCTTCGCCTGCGGGGCCGCCGCGACTTCGCGATGGATGTTGTGACGCGCTACGATCCACGCACACACAGGTTCGGCCAGGTTCATGCCTATCTCAACCTGCCCGTGCTTCCGGCCTGGCGGGCTGTCATTCTGACGCAGTACAACGGATACCTGAACCGGTTCGAGACGCGTAATCTTCAGATCATCCACGACATGCACTGTCTCGAGGCCTCGCTGACGTTCATGGACAACCCGTACGGCTGGCGTGCCGACAGACAGGTCATGTTCCAGATTCGCGTCAAGGCCTTTCCGGTGTTCCAGCAGTTCGGTACCGGCGTGTACGGGCAGGCGCTCGATACGGGTGTCGGGGTGGACATGTAGCATGTGGCGCACTCGCATCAGCGTCCTTACGGCGGTGGCGATCATGTTCTCATGTTCGCTAAGGCCGGCCTGTGCCGACGGTCCGCGTCTGGTGCGCGCGACGCTGGCGAATGGGGTGACCTCCATCGTCTGCCCTCGCCCAAGCCGAGGTCTGGCCGCAGTTGATGTGTGGGTGCGCGCCGGATCGGCAGTTGAGCGTCCGAACGAGTTTGGCGCGGCCCATTTCGTCGAGCACTTGCTGTTCCGGGGCACGTCAACACGCGGCCCAGGTGAGGTGGACCGTGCGATAGAGCTGCTGGGCGGCCTCCTGAATGCCGGGACGACGCGCGATCACGCGCACATGTTCGCCGTACTTCCGGCAGAGGCTGTTCCCGATGCCCTGGCAGTGATTTCCGATGCGCTCCTCGGCTCAACGATGGCGGCCGAACATGTGAACATTGAGCGCTCGGTGATCCTCGATGAGCTCGCTGCGGCCCGAAACGATCCTGCCCGGGACGCCGTTGAGAGCGCGTTCCGTGCTGCCTGGGGCGATGCCCCCTACGGCAGGCCCGTGCTGAGTCTCGCAGGCGACATCGCTTCACTCGACAGGGACCGCATTCTGGGTTTCTATCGAAGATGCTACCGGCCTGAGAACGTCATTGTCGTGGTGGTCGGAGATGTCAGTCCGAACGCCACGCTGGAGGCTGCCAAGCGGGCTTTCGGTTCGGTTCCCGCGGCGGATGTTGCGGGCTCGGCGCGCGACAGTCAGACACAGCCGGAGCCGGGTCCTGCATGTGGACCGGTTCGCACCTCGCCGAGGACCGGATTCCCTCCTGAAGAGATATGGGCCTGGCGGTTGGGTCGGCGTGACAGCCGTGACGCTTTCATGGCCGAACTGCTCGCGGCGGTGATCGAAGAGGCGCTGGCTTCGGCGCGCAGCCCTCAGTCGGCGGGTGAGACGTTCGCAGTCGCGCGAGCTGACGCCGTTCCCCTTGCCGGCGGCATTCTCCTCTATGTTGCTTCGCCCATTGGCGTCGCCGGCAAGGCGGTCTCCTCGGCGGTGTTGGACTCAGTGGTTCGGCGGCTCGCGACTGACGGACCCTCGGAGATCGAGCTTGCCGTGGCGCGGCGGCGCGTCCTCGGACGGAGCCTGTTTCGACAGGAGACCTGCGCTGGGCTGGCCCGGGACCTGGGGCTCTGGGCCATGCTCGGTGACGCTGAGGCTCCGATTGAGGCCGGCCTGCGCCTGCAGCAGATCGGAAGGGCGGACCTACAGGCATACGCGTCCAGGTGGTTGGGAGGGATACCCACGCAAGAGGGAAAGCAGCCGCGATGAGGCGCTGTTGTGCGATCGCACGCGCCTGCGGGGTCCTCGTGGCCCTGGGTTGTGCGTTCATGGCCGGATCAGCGAGCGGCAGCAACCGTGATCGGCTCGCTGAAGACGGCACGATCCGACACGTGACTGCGACGGGCGTCCGCGTCCTTGTTCGGGCCGAACCCGGTTCAGGGCTTGTCGCGATCGTTGCAGTTGTGGACCCCGGCGAGGCCGACCGGCGCGCGGCGGCCGGAGTGAAGGAAATCGTTGCCCGTTCGGTGTTCGGCGCCGGCGCCAATCTGTCTGCCGAGGGAGTTGCTCGCGAGGTGTATCGGTCGGGCGGAAGCGTGGCTTCGGTGACATCGCCGGACAGCATCGCGCTTCGGTGTCTGACGACGCCGAACGCATTCCGCGATGCGGTCTACTTGATCGGGCAAGCGCTCAAGAACGCCGCGTTCGATGCGGAGACGGTGCGTCGGGCGGCAGCGGCGGCGGATAGGGACCGCGCCATGGCGGCCCAGCCTCTGAGCATAGGGGCGGCAGTGGCGCGTGCGAAGCTCTTCGTGGGCCACCCATATGGCGTCGTTCAGCTTCCCTCCGACCCGAACCCCCGATCTCTGGCCGTCGCGGATCTGCTCCGCTACTATCGAACCGCTTTCGTTCCGTCCGGAACGACGATCGCCGTTGTGGGCGACATCGAGCCCCGGGCGGCGATTCAGACAGTGGACAACCAGATGGTGGACTACGACCGCAGGTCAGGCGCAACTCGGCCGCCTGCCGGCCCGAGTTCGGACGATCACAGGATGACCGGGCGAGACGTAGAGCGCGTGACAATCCGGGCGTCCACCACCGCGGTAGTGGCGGCCTGCAAAGCCCCCGGACGTGCGTCCAGCGATGCAGCCGCCGTCAGGGTTCTGGCGGCGCTTCTGGGGGAAGGCAAGGCCTCACGGCTGTTTCGAGCGATCAGGGATGTTCGCGGGATAGGCTATGTGGTTGGCGCAGAAACGCAGCTCTGGCGGAGCGGGGCATGCTCATGGCGTACGTCGAGCGTTCATCGGAGCGCGCACAATCGGACGGTAGCGCGAGCGCCGACGGCGATGTTTCCCGGTGGATACTCGGGGTCCTCGACGGCATAGCCGAGCGTCCCCCTGATCCAGTCGAGCTCGAACGGGCCAAACGCTACGTTGTCGGCAGCCACATGAGGTCCGTTGAGCGCACGCTCGATCTTGCACAGGCGCTCGCCGAGGCGGAGCTGCTTGACGGCGACTGGCGACGCGCCGAGGACTTCGCCGAAGACGTGCGGAAAGTCACGGTCGCCGACATTGTCCGCGTCGCCGGCAGCGTGCTGCCGCATGGCGTCGTCGTGTCTGTCTCGGGTTCCGGCTCCGACCCCGAGTCTCGCTAGCCTTTGATGCCCTGAAGCTTGATGCTCTCGATGAAATAGCGCTGGTTGAACAGGAAGACGATGATGACGGGCACCGTCGCCATAACAGACGCGGCCATGAGGAGGCTGTAGTCCGTGCTGTAGCGCTGCGTGAACACCGTCAGCCCTATAGGCAGCGTTCTCAGTTCCGGGGTGACCGTCACGATCAACGGCCACATGAAGCTCCCCCAGAACCCCATGAACGTGAACGTCGCCAGCGTCGCCAGCGCCGTCTTCGACAGCGGGAGCGTGATGCGGAGGAATATCTCCGTCAGACCGGCGCCGTCTATGCGTGCCGATTCCTCGAGCTCACGCGGAAGCGACATGAAGAACTGCCTAAGCATGAAGGTGCCCCACGGACTGAAGATGCCCGGAATGATGAGGGCATAGTAGGTGTTCACCCACCCCAGAGCCCGAACCACGGCAAACACCGGCACAAGCGTCACAGAACCCGGGATCATCATGGTGGCCAGATACCCGAAAAACAGCCTGTCGCGCCCCGGGAACCGCAGCCTCGCGAACGCGTAGGCGGCCATGGCGCTTGTGAGGACCTGGCCGAACGTGCCGATGGCGGCCACCAGCAGACTGTTGCCGTAGAGACGCCAGAAGCTCATCCCGTCCTGCGCCATGCGTCGGATGGCTTCCGCGTAGTTCGACCAGTGGAACTCCGAAGGCCACCACTCGATGGACGCGGTCGAGAAAGCCGCGCTCGGCTCACGAACCGACGTGATCAGCATCCAGTAGAAGGGAACCACCATGATCGCTGCGCCGAGCGTCAGGAAGACGTACAGCGCGACGGTGCGCGGAAGGGCGTGGCGCAATCGGTCCGCCCGCTTTCCTCTGCTGCCCCGCAGTTCCGGCCGGTAGCGCAGGCGTCCCGCCTGTCCATCCTGAGCATGCACGGGATTCTTGGGAGGTGTTTCCGATGTCGGGCTAATGGTACTGCACCGCCCTTCCGCCGTACTTCCAGGTCGCAAGCGACACAAAGAGGATCACCACGAACAGCACCCAGGCGATAGCCGAGGCATACCCCATGTTGAACACGGCGAACGCCTTGTTGTAGATGTAGTACTCGAGTGTCGTTGTCGAACCCGCCGGACCGCCGCCGGTCATGACATACGCCTGCATGAACCCGCCCTGAAACCCGCCGATGACGCTCATGATTGCCAGGAAGAAGGTGGTTGGCGCAATGAGAGGCCACGTTATCGTGCGAAACTGCTGGGCGCCGGACGCGCCGTCAATCTGGGCTGCCTCATACAGTTCCTTCGGCACTCCCTGCAACGCTGCAAGGTAGAGGATCATGCTGCTGCCGCCGACGCCCATGACGAAGCCCATGAGCATGAGAGCGGGCTTGGCCCAGGCGGAACTGCCGAGCCAGTCGGGGGGATTGCGGACTCCGATCTGGGTAAGTACCCCGTTGATGAGGCCGATGTCCGTGTTGTAGAGCCACTTCCAGAGGATCAGTACCGCAACGCCTGCCGTGATGCTCGGCAGGAAGAACAGCGTCCGGTAGACCACGACGCCGCGTATCTTCTGGTTCAGCGCGATGGCCAGCAACAGCGACCCGAACAGCGTCACCGGTATTGCCAGCATCAGGTAGGCCGTGTTGTACAAATACTGCCAGAAGAACGGATCGTTGGGCGCATACGGAACCCGCGTCAGACCCAGAATGCTCGTGGTCTCATCCGGTGAGCGAGTGAACCCCAGCAGGCTGACGAAGTTCTGCAGTCCGACCCAGCGCGGAGCATGGAAGAGGTCCCATCGAGTGAACGCAAGATAAAGGGACGCCAGGACAGGGGCGGATGTGAATACGATGAAGCCGATGAAGTTCGGAGCGAGAAACGCGTATGCGGTCCAGGCTTCCTTCCTCTGATCCGACATTGCCATCGTGCTCTATCTCCTCACGGCTCCGCTCCGGCTCCTCGGCCGTCGGTCCGCGTGCCGCGAACCGCTCACTTGGTGATGATTTCGAGCGGGACGAGGAACTCGCGGCCCCTGGGAATGACGCCGTCCAGTACGCCGACCGCCATCAGAACGCCGTAGCGGCCCATCAGGTCCGGATGCTGTTCGATGGTGGCCTTGAGGTCGCCGGCCGACAGATACGGCCGGATCTCCGGGATGTTGTCGTAGCCAACCACCACGATCTCGCCACGGCGACCGGTTTCTTCGATTGCCTTCATTGCGCCCAGGGCCATCTTGTCGTTCGCGCAGAAGAGCCCCTTCACTTCGGGGTGTGCGGCCAGCATGGACTGAAACTTGGCATACGCTTTCTGGGTGTCCCACTCGGCGGTGTCACGCGCAACGATCTCGAGAGACCCTGACACGGCCGACTCAAACCCACGCTTCCTTGCCTCGGCGTTATCGGCTCCGCGAATGCCCTCTAGGATCGCCACCTTGCCGTAGCCGCCAAGGTAGCCGAGCATGGCCTGTCCGGCCAATCTGCCGCCCTCCTCGTTATCGGCCCCGACGTAGCCGGCGAGCGCGAGTCCGGCCGAAGCGGCGGCACCGGCATCCACTCTGTTGTCGAGATTGATGACGGTGATGCCCTTGTCAGCGGCCCGCTTCAGTGCCGGTACGATCCCCTTCGAATCGGCCGGCGCTATGAGGATCGCGTCCACGCCCTTGGCCGTCAGGTTCTCGACGATCGAGAACTGGAGCTCCTTGTCACTCTCCTGAGGCGGAGCTTGGACCTCGAGCGTCGCGCCAAGGGCTTTGGCCTGCGACTCGGCAGCCTTGATCATCGGGTCGAAGAACGGATTATTCCGGGTTTTGACGACCAGGGCAAGCTTGTACGGCTTTATCGCCTTCTTCACCGCCTCCAGCTCGGCAGTCGTGACCTTCTCAGCCGGTGCCGCCACCGGAGCGTCGGCCACGGGTTTCTTCTCCGGAGTGCATCCGAGCATCGCCATTGCCGCCAGTGTCGCCGAAACGATCGCGAACCTTCGTACCATCGCCTTCCTCCATCCTTCAGCCTTCAACCTTGAACCTTCACCCTTCACTCTTCAACCTTCACCCTTCGCCCTTCAACCTTCAACCTTCAGCATTCAGCAATCAGCCTCTCGACCGCCGCTGGAGCTGGTCTATGAGCACCGTCACAATGATCACGGCGCCGATGATGACCCCTTGAAGGGTATCGGGAATGCCCACCAGCACCAGCCCTGCATTGAGCACGGCAATCGTCAACGCGCCGACCAGGCTGCCCGCGACGCTTGCCTGACCCCCGCTGAGGCTCGCTCCGCCGATGACGACAGCCGCAATCGCGCTGAGTTCGGCGTTGGCACCGGCGCCGGTGTCTGCCAGCCTGAACTTCGCGGTCAGCACAATGGCGGCTATGGCGGCGGTAAGCCCCGAGATCGAATAGGCAATCGTCTTGTAGAGGGCGATGTTGACGCCGCTCAGGCGGGCAGCCTCTTCGTTTCCCCCGATGGCGGTAATGTACCTGCCCATCCTCGTTCGTGTCAGCACCAACGCGCCGATTGCCGTGCAGACGAGCGCGACAGCAATCAACGGCGCGCCCTGGCCCACATGGCCCAGCGCCTCAGGCAGCCCCGAAACGCTGTTGCCGTCCGTCGCATAGACCGTCAGGCCGCGAGCGGCAGTCAGCATGCCGAGGGTCGCAACGAACGGCGGAACGGAACCGCGCGTGACCACAAGGCCGTTGAACAGGCCGCAGCACACACCAAGGCTCAGCGCGACCCCGAGCCCCATCGCCAGTCCCGCGCCGGCCGAGCATGCACGAGTGATTGCCATGCCGATCACCACAACCAGAGCGAGACCCACCGCTGCGGCGATCCCCGCTCTGGCCTGAACGGCCATGGCAGCAACGAACCGCCGCAAGAGCGCCACAGTCGCCGCGGCGAAGATGAACGCCGGCGGCACAGCAGCGGCGTAAGCGATGAACGGCGGGGGAGTGGCAGTCGTAGCCAGACCCAGCGCAACGCCGCACAGGGCCATCACCGAGCCAACGGACAGGTCAATCCCACCGGTCATGATGACGAACGTCATACCGACCGCAACGACGATGTTGGTGCCGGCTTGCTGGAGGATGTTTGGCAGGTAGTCTTGTGTCCAGAACGTCTGTAGGAACTTGGGATGGAGCGAGAAGCCTGCGCATACCAGGGCGAGGCCCAGCCACGGCCTGACGAGCCGAGCGAAGCTATCGGCCCATCGTGTGCGGGAACAAGCCGACGGGTATCGGGCGTCATGAGACATGCGACCGCAAGTATAGCAAAAGTCACTCGCAGAGACAAGCTGAGCTTGTCCATCGTATCGTTGACTTGGCCATAGCCAAAGGCTATAATGGATTGCCGGTCCATCGGGCCGAGCAATCGCGGGTGCCTATTGCGACCACGATCACTCAGGAGCGAAGGGCAACGCGCCAACTGGCCTTGGTCGGTCGCGGGCAGGATAGGCGTGCGCTTAGATGAGGGACGATGCGGGGAACACGTAGCTTCGTGAAGCACGCCTGCCATCGGACTGGGTCCGGTGGATCCTCCCAGGAGACCGTGAATGTTCTGTAAATGGTGCGGGCTGGAAAGCGACACCACCGACGTATGTAGCTGGTGTCGCAGGCCCTTCGCTGCTCAGGCCAAGACGGCTGCGCAGACACAGCCTGCGGAGCCGCCCATTTCCGCGCCGGCGCCTGAGCCGCCTGTCGCCCCACCATCGGCCACCCCGCCCAAGACTGAGGCAGCTCCCGAGGTCGCAAAGCCTTCGGTTGCAGCGTTCGACAGCTTTCTCGATGACGATCTGAGTCCGATTCCATTCAGCGGGACTGTCACGGCGCCGGCGCAGACCACGCCGCCTGCTTTCCGAGATGTGCCGGCTGCGCCAATGCCGACGCCGAGGCCTGAGCCGAAGCCTGCGGCGGAGACGCCTCAAACCGGAAGGACACCGGAAGCCATTCCGATCCGCCGAGTGGCGTCAACCGAAGCGATCCCCATACGCAAGCCCGCGCCGACGCCCGAGCCTATCCCTACCGTCCAACCGCCCGTTCCTCCGTTGCCTGAGCCTGCGGTTCCCGGACCTGATGTTACCGAAGTTGCGGCTCCGAAGCCTGAGCGGACGCCTCCGGTTGCGCTTCCTCTCCGGACCCCGCAGCCGCCACCGACGCCCAGGGTGCCTGAACCGCAGCCACCGCGTCCCGAGCCTGAGCCGCCTGCAAGGCCGCTTGTCCATCCCGCTGCGGAGATTCAGCCCGCCGAACCGGCAGCCTTGGACTTGCCGGCGCTGGATTTGCCCGAGATTGACGAAGATAGC
The DNA here is from genome assembly GCA_037442185.1 of Chthonomonadales bacterium. GTDB lineage: Bacteria > Armatimonadota > Chthonomonadetes > Chthonomonadales > CAJBBX01 > JAAYVH01. The sequence continues at coordinate 9,511 of JBBIQU010000059.1, forward strand.
TCTGAACCCATCGTGGCTGGCGGAAATCGGTTGGACCTTACGGGCGCGCCTGCGGCACCGCTGGGACCACCACCAACCCCGCGGCCTGCTCCCGGTCCGCTCCCGGCATTTGTGCGGCCGCCGACACCGTCGGCGACGACGGTTCCGCGGGCAGGAGGCCGCACCTGGTACTGTCGCTGGTGCGGAATGGAGAGCGAGACCTCGGACAGGTGCAGTTGGTGCAAGAGGGATTTGCGCAACCTGCCCGCAAGCGGGTCGGGCAAGGGACCCGTCATGGCCGGCAAGAAGCACGGCGGTCCACGCGGAGCGGTGCGACCGGTACCGCCATCCAGACCGACTCCGGCCGGGAACTCGGCGAAACCGGCGCTCCAGCCGGTCTCTCCCGTAGTCTCTGCGGGACGCGGAGCTGCTGCAGCTGTCGCAACTCCCGCCGTTCCTGTCGCATCGCCTGCCGCCAAGGCGGTTCCCAAGCCTGCAAAGCCCAAGAACGACGGCGTTCCGGCGATGGGAGCGTTTCAGGCACAGAAGTCGAAGTACTACGCCGACCAGGTTGTGGACCCGGTCTCAGGCAAGCACTACGATGCCGAAACGGGGCAGACCACGGATACGCCCGTTGAGCTCAAGGAAGATATCGCGGTCAATGATCAGGCCGACCAGCTCAGGCAGACCGGGATATACGCGATCGGGCTTGTAGCAACCATCCTCGTTGGCGTTCCGTTCGTTCGTGCCATTCCGGAATGGTATCTGCTGTTCCTGGCGGTTTCCAACGTTGCCGCAGGCATGGCGATGCCCGTCCTTAGGGTGGTGCCGTTCGGTGAAGACGACTCCAGCGACGTGCCGTGGGCAATACCGTTGATTCTGATTCTGGGTCCGATCGTGGGAGGGATGGCCTACGGGGTCGTCGCGGTGATGCGATCGGATGCCAATCCGGCGGTTGTGGGCATATTCATCACATACCTGCTGCTACGGTTCCCGCTCCAGTTCGCGGCAGGCACCGGTGTGGCCGAGGCGTTGCAGTCGTTGATGCCGGTTACGCCGCCGCCCAATGGTGACTGGGGCACGCACCTCGCGTTGCAATGGCTGCCGTTTGCCACGATGGTTGGCTGGTACATGGCTGCCATGTTTCACAAGCCTGACGAGTGATCCGCGTCTGAACTCCGCCCTGATCCACGATCGGTAGACCCGCCGTCCAAAGGCGCTGGGCGGACCGTGACCACGCGTTGCGCAGACCCCGAGGTCCTACACAAGCCGAGGATGGGCGAGCCGCACGCGAGACATGGCCCCTTTGCCACGGAATACGCACATGCGCAGGATTAACGCCAGTTCCGAAATCTGAAATCCGATATCTCAGATCTCAGAAGACGATACGCCGGCATTGGGCGGACCCTTCCCGTGCATACGCGGTTCGTCTCTTTGGCCGCCGGGGCATGTTCAGGGGGGCTCGAGGCGGCGGCGTAGGGGGTAAGTCCCCGTTTGCTACCGCGTGCGGCGCGGACCGGCCGAAGCATCCTCCGTGGGCCGGATCACTGCCGTCGCGCCCAGCTCACGCAGGCGTGTACGAATGGCGTCGGCTTTGCGCTCAGGAACGTCCCTGACCACGGTGAGCGGCAGTTCCTCCATCCGAGCCCTGGCTTCCTTCAGGTTGCAGACGAGGATCGTCTGGAGGGCCATGGCTACGTCGTTCGGCTGACGGCCTGCCTGGGTCAGGATCACGTCGTAGTTCCTCAAAATGTCGGACTGCTCAGCGACAACCCGCTTGGGATCATGAGGATCCACGAGCTTGAGCGTGCGGTTGCACCGATCGCACGTGTACGTGGTTGTCTTCTCCGAGACCTTGTGAACCGCCCTGCAAGTGGGGCATGTTATCTCGCGCACGGGTACAGGCTTGCCATTCTCGTATATGACGCGACGGTTGCAACTCTCGCACGTGTAATCTTCCGTCGGTTCCGACAGGAACTCCATGGGGTGTTCGCAGTAGGGGCAATATACAGTGACGGTCGGCAGGGACCGCGCGCGATACATCCTGCGCCCCCCGACCGCGGCAATGACGGCGCCCGCGACGGCGCCGAGGAACGCAAAGATGGCCAGAGGCGCCAGTGATGCTAGATTCATGAGCCACATCAAGATGAGTGCGGCAACGAGGATCACCACCCCACGAATAACCTGCGTGAGCCCGGCTTCATACTCCTTTTCCAGGACGTCGGAGCGCGTCATTGAACTCTTAGGCATGGCGGCCTCCCAGTGGGGTACGCGAAAACTGACGCGGCACGGACCCGATTGGTCCGCTCGCACGCCTCTAAGTATAGCTACCGCCCCTGACGAAGTCAAGGACGGCGGTTACGCTTCGGGCTGCGGGAGGAAGCCGGCCTCGATGAGCGTCTCGCGCAGGCTAGACCTGAGCGCCATCTGAGCCTCGCCCTGAGCGCGAGGGGCGCTCTCGAAGGTGATCCGGGCAGTGATGCCTGCAGCGTCAAAGCCCACAAGCCCGGCGAGCTGTGGCGATGATCGGAACAGGTCCGGTCGCGCATCACGGAGGCGGACACCCATCTCGTTGACGCACCGAACGAGTCCCTCGATATCCTTCACCGACGAAACGGGTATCTCCATCGCGGTGATGACCGGTCCCCGCGACTGGTTGAGCACGAAACTGATATCGCCGTTGGGCACGACCCACATGCGTCCCTGTTCGTCGCGAATGCGCGTGGTGCGTAGACCAAGCTCCTCGACGACCCCTGTCGCCGAACCGATCGTCACGAAGTCGCCAACCGAGAAGTGATCTTCGCTGACGATGAAGAAGCCGCTGATGACGTCCCTGACGAGCTTCTGTGATCCAAACCCGACAGCCACTCCGGCGACCCCAGCGGTAGTCACGATGCCGGTGATGTTCACATCAAGCGTCTGAAGCACGGTAAGGACGAAGACGAAGAAGAGAGCATAGCCGGTCAGGCTCTTCACCATTGTCTGGAGAGTGCGCAATCGGCCCAGGCGCTCGGATGATGCAGAGACATCCGAACCGCCGATGTTCCGGTTCTGGAGCCGTGTCATTGCGCCGTCCACAACTCGGAACAGCGCTTGACGGGCGAGCCAGTAGGCGATGCATATCAGCGCCAATCGGAGGCCGATGCCGGTCAGCGTCTGGATGGCGTTCGCCCACAGGCGCTGCCACGTGTCTGCGTCGAGCCAGTTAGTCATTTCCGTCAACCACGCCGCCTGCGTGCGGCCTCAAGCGTGTTCCGGAGGAGCATGGCGATCGTCATGGGCCCTACGCCGCCCGGGACCGGCGTAATGTGCGAGGCCACCGCGGCCGCCGAAGCGAACTCGACGTCGCCGACATCCGTGGTTCTGCCCTCAACGCGGTTGTAGCCGGCATCAATGACGGTCGCTCCCGGCTTGATCATGTCGCCCGTTACGAGTTCGGGGCGCCCGACGGCCACGACGAGGATGTCTGCGCGTCGGGTAACCTCGGCAAGGTTCGCAGTGCGAGAGTGGCACATGGTAACGGTCGCATTGCGTTCGAGGAGCAAGAGCGCCGCGGGCTTGCCCAGGATGTTGCTCCTTCCGACGACCACAGCCTCCCTGCCTTCGATGGGAATCCCATATCGGGACAGAAGCTCCATGATGCCCAGCGGCGTGCAAGCGCGGAATCCGGGCAGGCCCGCGATGAGGAGGCCCAGGCTGGTCGTGGACAAGCCGTCAACGTCCTTCTCGGGCGAGACGCGGTCCAGTATGGCCTGTTCATCCAGTCCTCGCGGAACAGGGTGCTGCACCAGTATCCCGTCTACGTCCTTGGAGGCGTTGAGTTCGGCAATGAGACCCTCGGCTTGCTCCTGCGTTGTGGTCGCCGGCAGACGGTGTACCGTTGAGCGCATACCCTGGCGATGGCACGACCGCTCCTTCATTCCGACATAGGTTGCCGAGGCAGGGTCGTCTCCGATCAGGACCGCCGCAAGGTGCGGCGGCGCCAGGCCGAGGGACGTCATCGCGCGGACGCCTTCTCGCACCTCAGCGCGCACTGCGCGGGATAGCTCGATGCCGTCAAGCAGTTTCATCTGAGACCTCCTCGGCACTGTCGGAGCGGAGTGCCTCACACCGGCCCTCTCCCGGCACTCCGGAAGACGGGAGGAGTGAATACTGGTCCTTCGCGGGTTCGCTTGGATCCTGGTCGTTTGTGGGCTGAGGGTCGGCACTGGGGATCGGCGTAGCATCGTCCGAACCGACACCATTGATGACGGCGCGTCGGGCTGCGAATGCGGCAAGGACACCATTCACGAAACGGCCGGACTCCTCTGTGCCGTACCTCTTGGCGAGTTCGACCGCTTCGTTCATCGCGACGGGAGCGGGTGTATCCGGGCGGTGGGCGATCTCATAGGCAGCAAGTCGCAGGATATTGCGGTCGGACGCCGACTGGCGATCGAGCGGCCAATCGGCGGTGAGTGTTCCCAGCTCCGCATCCAGTTCATCCCTGTGCCGCAGCGCCCCACGGACAAGCTCGGCTACCATCCTGGCTGTCGTCAGACCGAGGTCGAGGCGGCGCTCAAGGACTCGACGCATCTTGGCGACCGCTTCCGAAGCGGCCCGGCGCGCGGCGGCCTTCTCCTCGCCCGTGAGGCTTGCGCTCGCGAGACTGAGTTCGAGGCGTTCAAGGGGCTTCGTTGATGCTTCGTCAAGAGACCTGAGCGCATGCGTCTCGGCCGAGCCGGCCGTTGACCGGGATGCATCAGCGAACAGCGCGGTCAGTGTCGGGTCGAAACCGGCAGCGACTCGCTCCACCGCCCGGTTGACGGCCCTGCGTATTCTGTCGCGTTCACGCAATACAGTTCGCGAAGTGAACACCGCAGGGCCACCCGACCTCGGCTTCATGGACGAGTTCGCTTCCTTAACGGCCATTGTGATGCCCGCGCGAACGCCTGCCGCGAGTTGTTCGATCGCTCGGCTGAGAGCATCGCGGGCGGGCTGCCTCCCGACGTCAACCTCATAGAGCACGCGCAGGGCAAGCTCGCGCGCCACTCGGCGATAGTCAGTCAACCGCCGCTCCCGCTTCAGCGCAGGCCCCGGGCCGGGCGTTCCGCCGTCGCGCCGGCGTCCCGCCCGACTTGCTTTCTATGCCGTTAGGCTCGCCGCGCGAACCGATCACGGGGTGCGCATGCGGCTGCTGCGAACGGCTTCCTTGATGCGCTGAACATGGCCGCGCCCAAGCGCCTTCACTTCGCAGCCCAGCTCGAAGTAGCGGCGGATGGCGTCGTCGCTCAGGATTCCGAAGCAATCCACGACGGCTATCGGACCTCCTGCCGCTGCGACGACTTCATCGGGATCGAGATCAAGGTATGCCTGATGCCGGACAGCGAGTATCAGCGCGGACACGCCGGCAAGCGCCTCGTTCAGGTCCTTCTGGACGCGGATGTCCTTCAAGCCCTGCTGGTTACGGAAGAACCTCGACCACGAGTACTTCGGGTGCGGGTAAGTGTCCTGCTTCTCAAGCTCATACCAGTGATCCACGTATGGATCGTGGACGCGCATCTCGGCGCCCATTTCGGTCAGCTTGCGCACGACGATTTCGGAGCCGCTATAGCGGGTGTCTCCGACGTCCTCACGGTAGCTGGCCCCACAGAGGAGGATGGGCGCCGCAGTCACGGCCCGGCCCATGTTGCGCAGTGCGTCGCGCGTCAGGCTCGCCACGTGCAGCGACCGGGTGTCGTTGATGTTGATCGCTGCTGTCGTGATCTTGAAGATATCGTCCTCGAACCCGAGGATGTGCTTGTAGGCCCAGCGCCCAAGCCCTCCGTCCTTTGGCAGGCAGTAGCCGCCGATGCCCGGTCCGGGAAAGATGATGTTGCTGTGCGTGGGGCGCATCTTGATGGCCCGGATCACCTTGATCAGGTCAACGCCGTTGCGCTCGGAGAACAGGCTCCATTCGTTCAGGAACGCCAGGATCGTCGCGCGATAGGAGTTTTCGATGATCTTCGTCGTCTCCGATTCGATGGGGCGGTCCATGACAGTCAGGGGATACTCGTCCGTGTTCAGGACTTCCGACAGGAATCGCACAACGCGCTCGCGAGCGGCGTCGTTGCATCCCGAACAGACGCGCCAGAAGTCCCTGATGGATGCCACGTACTCGCGACCGGGCATGACCCGTTCGAACGAATGCGCCAGCAAGGGGGAAGTGGTGATCCCTCGCTGTTCGAACGCTCTCTTCAGGATGGGATACGCCACGAACTCAGTCGTGCCCGGCGCTACGGTCGTCTCAATCAGTACGAGGCACTCGGGCGGGATGCGCTCGCCGACAACCCGCATTGTGGCTTCGAGAGCTGCCATGTCGGTCTCGCCGTCCTCGAGATTGCCCAGGGCATGCTTGAGGTAATCGCATTGAACGTCAACCACAACGCAGTCGGCGAACCGTAGGCAGTCGCTGTTGAACGTTGCCGTGAGTGTGCCCTTATCAACGACGCACCGCCGGATCATGGGGTCAACTTCTGGGTCCTCGGCCTTGACCGGCGACTCGCCGCGGTTCAGCAGAGGGATCTTCCAGTAGCTGCGTGTGCTGGGACGCTGGCAGCCAATCACCATCTTGGTTGGCTCGCCGGTGTTCGGATCGGTTGTATCGGCAATGATCGCCGCCATCACCGCGCCGACGAAACCGACGCCCATGACGACCACGACCTCGCGTCCCTGTTCGCGCGCCTTCGTTGCAAGCGCTTCGATGCGCTCAAGCTCCTTTGCATAATCCTCGGGGCCGGGAAGCGCAAACTCCTCACCGGCAGGGCTCACGGTTATCTCGCTCATCTTCTCTCCTTCATGGGTAACATACTCGCCAAGCGAGCGGCGGGCAACATCGTACTTCGGCGCGCCGATCCGTGTCAACGGCGAGGCGGCAAGCGCGCCTTCCGCGGTATACTCTCGGCGGCGTCTAACGACCCCAGAATCTACCACCAACCGAGGTCTCAAGGCAGTATGGCAACGATGCGGCAGATCCGCACCCGGATCAGAGTCGCCGGCAACATAGCGCAGATTACGCGAGCGATGAAGATGGTCGCAGCGGCACGGCTCAAGCGGACGCAGGATCGAGTTATGGCCGCCAGGCCGTTTGTGGATCGCATGACCGACGTCGTATCCGATCTTGCGTCGGCCACGGACGACCTTGCGCATCCGCTCATGCAGGTTCGTCCGGTTCGGACGACCGGCGTCGTGGTGCTGACAGCGGATCGCGGACTGTGCGGCTCCTACAACTCGGGCGTGATACGAAAGGCGGCAGAGCTCTCCGAGACGATCAGTTCCGATGCACTGCAGCTAATGGTCCTCGGACGGAAGGGAAACGCATTCTTCCGACGCCGCGGCTATCCGGTACATGACCTGCCGGAGATCCAGAGCGGGACGGCCGACTATGCCGACGCTGTCCGGTTGGGCGCTTGCTTGCGGGAGCGGTTTGAGGCCGGCGAACTTGACGAAGTGTACATTGTATACACGCGGTTCGTCAGCGCGATCTCGCAGGAGCCGGTTGTCGAGCGCATCCTGCCCATCGAGCCGCCGCCAACGTCGCAACAGGCACACGCACGGTACCTTCTGGAGCCCGACGGAAACACGCTGGTGTCCGTCCTCATGCCTCGCTTCCTGACCACGAGGCTGTACTACGCCATGCTGGAAGCCGCGGCGAGCGAGCACGGCGCGCGCATGACGGCCATGAGCTCGGCTACGGACAACGCCACGAAGATGATATCAGCGCTGAGGCTCTCGTTGAACCGCGCCAGACAGGCAGCGATCACCAAGGAGATTTCGGAGATTGTGAGCGGAGCCGAAGCGTTGAAGTCCTAACACCGGCTGCGCGGCGCCGCTCGGACGCGGTAACGCAGTCGAGTGTGGGCGGCGAAAGATTGAGGGCCAGGTTCATCACGAACCTGGCCCTTCGAGTTTGTGTCGCGCAGGCTACCCGCGCGCCTCATGACGGACTGGAGCTTACGCTCGGCGTCGTCTCCAATACGCGAAGCCGCCCATGCCGAGGAGAAACGGCAACTGGAGGAGCGCAGGCTCGGGAATGACGTCGCGACTGTCGAAGTTGGGTCCGAACCAGTGGAAACCCGGGTATACCGACGTAGTGAACGTCGGGTTGATCAGCGTGCCGGACGGCGTACGCTGGTACCGATTCTTGACGTAGGCGATATTCGGATCCACGACAATGCTGGGCACGCTGTACGTATACAGGTCCGTCGGGCCGGTGAGACCGGCAACCACGTAACCATTGCCGGGTGCCAGCATGAACGGAGTCGAGAGGCTCTTCCAGACCCAGAGTCCTGATGTCGGATCTCCGGGGTTGACTGTCGTGGAGACGAGCAGTGTGCCGAGTGAATCGAAGATGCCGACCTGGTGGGGAGTGACTATGCCCCCGCCCTGCGGACCATAGTTAAAGTATCCGAGCTTGGTGACCTCGATGGGCTGCAGGACGTTGAACTCCCAACCCATGCTGAAGCCGTTGTTCGTCGGGCTCCAGTTGTTGACCAACACACCGGGGGTGGTGAAATCAACGGCCGGCCCGGCCAATGCGACGCCTACTGACCCGGCAATGAGGACCGCGGAAACGGCCGCAACGGCAACCACAGTTCGCCACGCACCTCCGCGTTTGGTATGTCGGACCATCAGGGCATCTCCTTTCCGATATGACCCGCCCGTGTGGGCGTGGGACCGAATGGCAATAATGTTCGAGCGGTATACATGCCCGACATCTAAGTCTAACACGGGTCCACTCAAGGTGTCAAGGGCGTTTAGCAAGATTAGTGAAGGAATTCGTTGAGATCAAGCGAACAGGACGTGTATGTTGGCCCTATCGGCTGGCGCGAAGCACGTCTGGCGCTCGACGCGCGCCGTCGCATGCGAGATCCGCGAGGGCTTGGCTGACCTGCTGTATACCCCACGATGCGCCGTATGCAAACGGATCGGGTGTGCCTACCTGTGCGACCGCTGTGTTGCTGCGTTCGAGCCGATCCCGACGCCGGTCTGCGCGGTCTGCGGCAGCTCGGAGCTCGCTCCGACCGCCGAGTTCGCGTTGATCCGTCCGGAGAGGCGCCTGTGCAAGGACTGTCTGGGCGGCGCTGAGTACGCGTTCGACTGGGCACGCGCGGCCGGCAGGTTCGAGGGGACCCTGCGCGACGCCATACATACGCTCAAGTACGATGGCAGGAAGGGCATGGGAACATTGTTGGGCGATTGGGCCCGCCGAAGCGGCGGGTCTCTTCTCGTACCTCCGCGCTCGCCGGACATCGTCGCGCCCGTACCGTTGCACTGGCGGCGCATGCGGCGGCGCGGGTTCAATCAGTCGTGGGAGATCGCCATTGGCCTCGTAGGCGATCGTGCCTGGCGCATGGAAGCGACGCTGTTGAAACGTGTGCGCAACACCAGACCTCAGGTTGAACTGGACGCCGAGATGCGTGCCGCAAACGTCGCAGGCGCATTCGCGGTGGCTTCTCCTGAGTTGGTGCAAGGGCGCAGGGTACTCATCGTGGACGATGTCATCACGACGCTGCATACGGTCAACGAGTGCGCTCGCGTGCTCAAGGCCGCAGGCGCCGCGGAGGTCTACGCCGCTGCAGTGGCGCGGTGACTTGATGCAGGCGGGACGCCTGCGCTACGGAACATGGTGATGCAGGCGAGACGCCTGCGCTACGATGCTGTCGCTACCATGCCACAGCGCGACGACGGCGCAGCAGTACGCAGAACAGAGGCGCGCCGACGATTGCCGTCACGACGCCGACGGGCATCTCGTTGAGCCATACCCTTACGATCGTGTCGGACGCCGTAAGAAGCGAGGCTCCGAGCAGAGCGGCAACGGGCAGAAGTCGGCGATGGTCGGGACCGACCGCACGGCGGGCAATGTGCGGCACGACCAGCCCGACAAACCCGATGATGCCCGCCACGGACACCGCCGCAGCTGTCGAGAGGGCTCCAATCCCGAGAACGCCCCTCTTGAAAGCTTCGACGGGCACTCCCAGGTGGTACGCGGTCTCCTCCCCGAGCGTGATGATGTTCAGCTCCCGTCGGTACCGGACGAGGATGCCGACGGTGAGCGCGGCGAACGGAACAAGGAGCCACACGCGCGTCCAATCAGCGCCCTGGAGGCTGCCGATCAGGTAGAAGTAGATGCGCTGAAGATCGTCCCCGCGCCCGGCGAGGACCATGAGGAGCGGTATCAGCGACCACAGCAGCGTTCCGACCACGACGCCTGCCAGCAGGACGGTATGCACCGACACCCGTCCGCCCACGCGAGCGAGCGAATAGACCAGCCCGGCCGAAGCAAGCGCAGCGGCAAATGCCGCGGCGACCCCCGCGAGACCGGCAGCAAGCGCCGCAACGCCGGCAACCTCGGCTGCCGCGGCCCCGACTGCCGCTCCGGCCGATGCTCCGACCGTGTAGGGATCAGCCAGCGGGTTCATCAGCAGTCCTTGCAACGCGACACCGGCCAGAGCGAGGAGCGCGCCGACGAGTCCGGCAGCCAGAATTCTAGGCAGGCGAACCTCCCAGATGATGGCGTCGCCCACCGGGTCAGGAGGCGGAACTGACAGCCCCGGGATATGTGCGGCAATGACCATGACAACGTCGGCCGGCGCGAGGTCAACTCCGGCGGGTCCGGTTGCCAGTCCCTGAAGCGCCAGCGCAGCGCAGAGCACCACCGAGAGGGCGACGATGAGCCTGAACCGTCCGGCGGCGGATGTGACGGATGGCGCACTTGGACCCTGAGATGCGCTCACGGACGATTGTCCGGTTCCTGTGTCTCGTCGGACCGATCGGGCGCATGCGGATGGGCGTCTGATGCGGCAGACGAGTGTCGCAAGGCCGCAACCTCGGCGCTGCGCAGCTTGCGCCACGTTCCGGGGGCGAGACCGGCAAGGCTGAGCGGTCCGATGGCCGTTCGGGTCAGAGCGAGAACGTGGTGACCCACTGCCTGCAACATGCGGCGCACCTGTCGGTTTCGTCCCTGGCGGATCACCAAGTCAACGACGGTCACATTCTCGCGCACGCGCCGTTCGATCACCGGCACATCGTCGGCCGCGGCCATGCCGTCTTCCAGCAGGACGCCCATACGCAGATCGGTAACGGCGAAGTCGTCGAGGATGCCCCGCACGACAGCCCGGTACGTCTTAGAAACGCGATGCGACGGGTGGGTGAGCGCCTGGGCGAAGTCGCCGTCGTTGGTCAACAGCAGCAAGCCTGCGGTATCTGCGTCGAGGCGACCGATGGGGTAGATGCGTTCGCCTGCGCCGCGGACGAACTCCATGACTGTGCGCTCGGCATGGCGGTCACGCACCGTCGTGACGACGCCGGTCGGCTTGTTGAGCGCGATGTAGACAGGCGGGACTTCCGATCGGATGCGCCGACCGTCTACGCGGATATCGTCAACGTCGGGATCGGCTTTGGCACCCGGTTCGACGACTGTCCGGCCGTTAACGGTGACGCGACCGGAAGCGATCAGCGCCTCGCACGCCCGCCGTGACGCGACCCCTGAAGAAGCCAGTAGCTTTTGAACTCGCTGAACCATACAGGAACACCACCAGAGCCAATGCCGTTGCCAGCAATCTCGGCCATGCTTTCGCGGGCGGCGGGAGCTTTGGGCGCTCCCTGACTCCCGACGCCGCTATCAATGGTACCGAAACAACGGCTCCGTTCGGCATTCTGGCAATGAGTTCGCCCAGGTGGGCGCCCGGGCGAATCGGAGCCCTGGGCTTGCGGATTTGCGGAGTGAGGTTTGGCTTGTCCAGGGATCCTCTGGGAACGACGATGCGCAGCGGCTGAGCCGACACCACCCGAACCGAACTTGCTGCGCCGCCGATGACGCCCACGGTCGTGCGGTAGCCACGCGCAGGCAGCGCCTCACGCATCTCGAAGGCGGCGAAGCCGTAGTCCATGAGCTGCTTGGTTTCGCCGTACATGTCGGGGCTGTTGAGCACAACGCTAATGAGACGCCAGCCTCTTCGTGTTGCCGACCCGACGAAGCAGCGGCCTGCGGGCACCGTATAGCCGGTCTTGATCCCATCGGCGCCGGGGTACTGCCAGAGGAACTTCGCGCGGTTCTTGATGAACGTGTCCTTGTTGCGCGGATCCCTCTTGATCGTGTGGTAGCGTGTGCCGACCACCTTCCTGAATTCGGGATTGCGCATGGCGTACGATGCGATCAGTGCAAGGTCGCGTGCGGTAGTCCAGTGGTCCTTCGCCGGCAGGCCGTTGGGATTCGAAAAGTGGCTGTGCGTCGCTCCGATCTCGGCTGCCTTCCGGTTCATCATCTCGGCAAAGGCCGCCTCTGAGCCTGCCACGTGCTTGGCAACCGCCACGCATGCGTCGTTGGCCGATCGGAGCAGCAGGCCGTAGATGATCTCGCCGGCGGCGATTCTCTCACCGGGAAGCATGTAAAGCGAGCTCCCGTCGGTCTCCGCGCACTCCTTGTCGGCCTCGATCATCTCATCGGGAGGTACGTTTTCCAAGAGCAACACAGCCGTCAGTATCTTGGTGGTGCTTGCCGGCGCCCTGCGCGCGTCGGCGTTGCGCTCATAGAGCACAATGCCTGTCTCGGCGTCAACCAGAATCGCCGAGGTTGTTGCTATCTGCGGCGGCTCCGGAACCTGGCCATGACCCCCGGCCGGGCAAGAGAAGGCAGCCACGGCAAGGAGGCACAGGATGGACGGAATGCTCGGGGCGGTACGCGTGAGGAGGCTGAGCTTTGGTTGCGTCGAGTGGGCTCGCGCTATGGCAGGCTTGAATCGTATGACACTGGCTCCTCAGGAGTGGGCGGATCGGACGCTGATTCTACCTCCGGTGTCATGCCGAGGCAAAGACCAATCGCGTCTCAATCCGAAGCATACGGCACCAGCTCCAGAACGTCCACGATCAGCACGGTGACGTTGTCACGTCCGCCACGCGCGCAGGCCAGTTCGACGAGGCGACGACATGCCTCCGATGGTGCAACGTCTGCCGTCACATCCAGTATTTCGGCGTTCGAAACGTGACCTGTGAGACCGTCGGTGCAGAGAATCCAACGGTCGCGGGCCTGAGACTGGACCGCCTGTATGTCGGGCGAAAGCTCCGCAAGCGGCCCAATGCACTGGGTGATCACGTTCCGATAGGGTGACGACTCAGCTTCCTCCGGAGACAACGCGCCTGAACGCACCTGTTCCGCAACCCACGAGTGCTCTTCGGAGACTTGAGAGATGGCGCCGTCGCGCACCAGGTAGGCGCGACTGTCGCCGACATGGCAGACGAACGCCTGATCCTCGACGAGTGCGAGGGCGGTCAGCGTAGTTCCCATTCCTGCGCGCGCACGGACGGCCCGCGCTACGCTGCGCACATGCTCGTTGGCCGAGATGAAGCCGTCGAGCAGCGCCTGAGCCGCATTCTCGGCAGGCCCGTCGTAGTACTCGGCGAGGAGGCGCTTGATGGCCAGCTCGGCAGCAATCTGCCCGGCCGCATGCCCTCCCATGCCGTCTGCCACGACGTAGAGGTGACCACGCGCTGACAGCGTGGTTGGATCGTCGGTCTCGTAGTATTCGGCCTTATCCTCGTTGTTCTCACGGACGCACCCGAGGTCCGTCTTGACACCCACGCGTGTGAGCGGAACCACGGAGGGCGGGCCGCCGTCGCGCATGCGCCAACCGCGAACCAGTTCCTGGCGCGAGAAGCGGGCAGTGATCTCCGGCTCGCCGGCATCGGCTGAGTGGTTCGCCGACTGCTCTGAGATTGGTGTCATGCCTGCGGCTCGCGGATGGTGTCGAAGTCAACCGGTTCGTCACTATCGTCCTCGCCATTGTCTCCGGCCGGTTCCTCG
>JBBIQU010000060.1:0-9369 GCA_037442185.1 Chthonomonadales bacterium
CTCTCATCAACGCGAAGGACGACTCCGGTTGCGCTTAGGTCGCTCACGATGGCGCGCGCCTCTGCAGGGGTCAGTTGCGGCCCACGTCCGGGGCGAAGCAGGGCCGAGCAGAACTCGTTGAGCACCTGCGTGGAGTATGCGAGCACGCCCCGGTCGGACAGACTGCGAAGCAGCTCAGCAGCAAGGCCGTGCTGGCGCGGTTCGGAGGTATCGTGCGCGTAGATGACTATGTTCGTATCCACCAGCGCGAGATTCCGAACTCGCGTGCGTCTCATTGCGAACCGCGTCGCCGATCGAGTTCGCGAAGGCGCTCTTCGTACAGCTCGGATCGGTCGAAGCGCGCGCCGCCAAAGCTGATACCGGCTTCCATGCGAGCGAACGCGCGCTCACGGGCAACGCTCCGCCGGAGCCGCCGCGGTCGTCGCTCCGAAGTCATGAACGTGACAACGACTCGGGCATTCGACACGCCCTCAGGATGCTCTGACAACTCGAGCACACCGTTCCTGTAAACACCCTCGATTGACACACGTGCCATGACATCCGGACCCCCTGTAGGATATTGTACCGTGCCACGGCCCACGGGGTCGACGCGCGAAGGCCGCCGTGAGGGGTGGCAGGATACAGATGCGGTCGCATCGAACCTGAGATAGGTGGTACGGATCAGGCGTCGCCCCGCGGCCATATGGGGGTAGCCGGTCGGAGGGTCATTGACTTGGGAACTTTGTGCATGCGGGGCGTGGCGTTGGTCTGTGCGATCGTGGGGCTCACGACGACAGAGCCGGTTGTTGTCCGCGCGACCGACCACGCCGTCAGCGTGTCGCGGGGCACGAATCTCGTGATGGAATATCTGCGAGGCGGCGTGCCCTTCAAGCCGTATGTGGCCCAGCTCCGGACGCCCGCGGGGGTGAATGTGCTGCGTGATAACGTCGCCGATCATCTGCACCACCACGGGCTGATGTTCGCCGTGCGAGCGGGCGACGTCAACTTCTGGGAAGAGGTTGCCGGATGCGGCACGCAGCGCAGCGTGCGGACCCGTCCCATGCGACAGGGGCTGCGGGACTCGGTCGAGTGGCTGGCGCCGGGGAAGGATTTGCCACTGCTCATCGAAGACCGGCAGATCGAAGTCAAGCCGAGTTCGGACCCCCAAGCCACGCTCATCGAATGGCGTACCACGCTCGCGCTGCCGCGAGGCGCCCGGGAGCCGGCGGTTCTGACCGGCGCGCACTACCACGGCCTGGGGATGCGCTTCATGCAGTCCATGGACGGCGGGACATTCGAGAACTCCGACGACGACCCGGGCGTCGTCTTCCGCGGCGAAGAGCGCCTCATGCGCGGGCGATGGTGCGCATACCATGCTGCGATAAATGGACGTGATGTCACTGTGGCCATGTTCGACCACCCGTCGAATCCGCGCCCCGCGACATGGTTCACCATGCCGCGCGCCTTCGGATATCTGGCCGCTACGCTCCGGCTCCACGAGGACCCGCTGGAAGTGCAGCCGGGCAAGGCGATCAGGCTTCGCTACGGCGTGGCCGTGTGGGACGGCCATACAGAGCGTGATCGCATCAAGGAGCTTTGCATGGCCTTCTTGGGCCGCGCCGGCAGAGGGAGATAGACATGGCAAACTCGACGGACCTGTCACGTCGTGATCTGGTCGAGCGCGGCAGCGCGCTGGCGGCGGCTTCGGCGCTGGCCGCTCCGGTTGCCGCAAGGCTGAGGCGTCAGGCCGGGCCCAACGCACGGCTCGGAGTGGGCTTCATCGGCTGCGGCGGGCGCTCTGGCGCCCACATGCAGACGCTCCACTGGCTCAAGACCGACGGCGGCGAGGCGGTCGAGCTTGTGGCGTTCTGCGATGTCTACGGTCCACGTTTGAGGCGCGCCGCCGATGCCTACGGCAGCAAGCGCATGTACATGGACTATCGCGAGCTCATCGCCGATCCGGCCGTGGATCTGGTGTGCATCTCGACACCCGACCATCTCCATGCGCCGCAGGCCATCGCCGCGCTCAACGCAGGCAAGCACGTGTATATAGAAAAGCCGATCACCCATTGGCGTCAGTTCCGCCTGCTCAGGGAACTGGCCCACGTCGCGGACCGGTCGAAGGCAGTGCTCCAGTGCGGCACCCAGGGTATGAGCTGCTCGGCATGGGAGCAGGCCCGCAAGCTGATTGCCGCCGGAGCGATCGGGCAGCCGATCCACGCGGAGGCAGGCTACTTCAGGGTCGGCGACTGGGGCGAGCGGGGCATGCCTGTGGACGATCCCAAGGCGAAGCCCGGGCCCGATCTCGACTGGCCGGCCTTCCTCGGCGATTCGCCCCGCAAGCCCTTCTCCGTGGACCGCTTCTTCCGCTGGCGGCTCTTCATGGACTATGCCGGCGGACCCGTGACCGACCTCTATCCGCACGCGTTCACGCCAGTCGTCCACATGCTCGGCGTGAAGTTCCCCTCTTCGGTTGTGGCCAGCGGCGGGACATACCGGTACCCCTATGAGCTGCGTGAGGTCCCCGACACGTTCAACCTGCTCCTGGACTACCCAGAGAAGATCACCGTCGCGCTCATGGGCACGCAGGGCAACGCCCATCCCGGCACCGGCCATGCGCCAAGCGGATCGGTGGGACGCGCGCCCGTTATCCGCGGATGGGAGGCGACCCTGACCTTCGCCGGCGGCAATATCGTCATCACGCCTACCGACGGCTCGAGCGCCAAGCCCGCATCCTACAAGATCGAGCGCGGCGAGGACCTCGTCGAGTTCTGGAAGTCGCTGCTGGCATGTGCGCGGTCCGGCGACAAGGCCACAGCCAGCCCCATGCCGCTCGCGTACCACACTCAGACGGCCCTGCTCATGGGAATGGGAGCCTGGCGCGCAGACAAGACGGCTCGGTTCGATCTCGCCAAGGAGGCGATCCTCGTCTGAGCGTCGTGGGCGCCGCTACGGGAGTCGTCACCGACATCCAGCGCTTCTCGGTTCACAACGAGCCGGGCATCCGAACTACCGTGTTCCAGAAAGGCTGCTACCTGCGCTGCTGGTGGTGCCACAACACGGAGACGCTTCGCGGCGTATGGGCTGCATGCTCCCGACCCCGATCGGGACCGGATGCTATAATGCCGCTGAATCGGACGGCTGGCGGGGTCGCCGGCGAGCGCCAGGAGCGCTGAGCCAGTGTACGAGATCCGGTATGCTCGGTCTGCTGTGGAGCAACTTCGGGCGCTCGACGCTCGACAGCGGGCCACAGTGATGGACCGAGTTGATGACGAGTTACGTCACACGCCCGACGTTCAGACTAGGAATCGGAAGCTGCTGCGGACGAACGCGCTCGCGCCGTTCGAGCTCCGTGTGGCCGACGTGCGCGTGTTCTATGACATATCGCGCGACCCGGATGTGGTGCTCGTGGTTGCCGTTGGGGTGAAGGAAGGCAACCGGTTGCGCATGGGAGGGGAGGTGGTCGAACTGTGAAGACGATAGAGCTGGAC
This sequence comes from Chthonomonadales bacterium, assembly GCA_037442185.1. Taxonomy (GTDB): domain Bacteria; phylum Armatimonadota; class Chthonomonadetes; order Chthonomonadales; family CAJBBX01; genus JAAYVH01. The sequence continues at coordinate 3,471 of JBBIQU010000060.1, forward strand.
AAGGCGACGGAGCCGCTGTCGGTCTATGCGCTGCAGGCTGCGACCGGCCCCATTGTGGTCACCGATCACGGCAAGGTCATCGCGGCCATGATCCCGGCGAACGAGGAAGACATCGAGACGCTCGCGCTTGGCGAAAACGCCCGGTTCATGGATATCATACAGGCCGCTCGCGCAGAGGCACTCGCCGGCCACACGCTCTCGGCCGATGCCGTGCGCCGCGAACTCGGCCTGACGTAGGACCCTGCCGGCTCAAATGGGACCGTGTTCCTGAAGGGCTGCTACCTGCGCTGCTGCTGGTGCCACAACCCGAAGACGCTTCGCGCCGCAGGGCGCATGTCCCGGACCGCTCGCCGGTGGCACGGGGACGGCGGATCGTGGTACGATGGAGAAGCGATTGGAGGAGGTGCTCGGATGGGACACACCCTAACGATTGCCGAGGCGAAGGCGCGTCCCCTTGAGGACCTGCTACGGGAGATCGCTGAGGGCGGAGAGGCAGTGCGAATCGAGCTCGAACAGGGCGCAGCCGTGCAGATCGCGCCGGCGCCGGCGGTTTCGCGGCACCTGAAGCCTCTCGAGCGGTTGCCGGGGTACGTGCCGGATGGGTGGAAGGACGCCATCTACGAGCCTAAGAGCGGCCCCAGGTGAGCGAGGACGCCAGCGCCATCTTCTTCGACGCGGGTGTTTTCGTCGGTGCACTATTTGCTTGCAGACCCGCGCGGATCGGAGGCGCTGCCGCTCGTGGAGGCCGGACGCCATGGCCATCTGCGGGTCTGCACAAGCGCGGGCGTTCTGAGCGAGGTCTATGCGGCCCTCACATGGACCGGAGGACCGAGCCCGCACGCTCCACAGGACGCGGCTCGCGTGGTGGCAAACCTCGTGGAGCCGCCCTCGGCCATCACGGTCCTTCCAGATGGGCTTGATCCTGCTCTCAGCCACCTGCGCTGGGCCGGCCTGTTGGGCCTGACCGCGCGCCGCATCCACGACGCCCGGCACGCCGCGACCGCGCTCCATCACGGGGTGAGGCGCATCTACACCTACGATCCCGACGACTGGCTGTACTTCGCCGAATGTGGCTTGACGATCGCCGGGCCCCCGTCCACGCTCGCCCGCCTCGGCGCGCGGGTGTGAACGGTGCGGAGCCAAAGGGCCTCCGTACCTGCGTCCTCGCCGGGACCGACCTTGGGCTCCGTAAGCGATCGAGAACTGAGCGTGGGCGAGCCCGTGACAGGAGTCGTCACCGACATCCAGCGATTCTCGGTGCATGACGGGCCGGGCATCCGAACCACTGTGTTCCTGAAGGGCTGCAATCTTCGGTGCTGGTGGTGCCACAACCCGGAGACGCTTGGCGCCGCGCCGGAACTGCAGGTCTGGCCCGCAAGGTGCATCGGCTGCGGAGCGTGCGCTGAGGCGTGCGAGAGCGGCGCGCATCGCCTGACCGCCGAGGGCCATGTATTCGAGCGCGGCCTCTGCAGAACATGCGGACGGTGCGCGTCGGCGTGCTTCGCCGATAGCCTCGTCTGGGTCGGCCGCTCGATGACCGTGGACGAGGTTCTCGCCGAGGCGATGCGCGATGCGCCGTTCTACTCAGACGGCGGCGGAGTGACCGTATCAGGCGGCGAACCTGTCTGCCAGGCCGAGTTCACGCGCGCCCTACTGGCGGCGATCCGCGCGCGGGGAGTTCACACGGCGATCGAAACGAACCTGGCCTGGCCTTGGGAGCGCGGCGCCGGCGTCATCGCGGAGGCCGACTTCGTCATGTTCGACGTGAAATGCGCCGGCGACGAGACCCATCGGTCCGGAACTGGCGCGGGCAATGCCCATGTGCTCGCCAACATCCGGCGACTTGCCGAGACCGGCGCGCCATGTATCGCCCGCACGCCGGTGGTGCCCGGCTTCAACGACACGCCGGATGATATCGGCCGCATAGCCGAGCTTCTCACCTCGCTCGGGAGCCTGCTCTACTACGAGTTGCTGCCCTTCCATCCGCTCGGCGAGGGCAAGTACGCGGCTCTGGGCATGTCAAGCCGGGCAGAAGGTCTGCGCAGTCCCACCCGCGAACACATGCGCATGCTCGCAACCGCTGCGCGCGACCATGGCGTGACCGTGCGCGTCGCGGGCGACCCGGACGCATGAAGGAACGACCATGACCGACCCGCCTTGCCCGACCTCCGCCCAACGTCCCTCACATTTGCAGTCCGCGCAGGCGGACTTTGTGCCGTCGGCAGCCGCGGCTTCAACCGCCGGGGGCTCCTATGCCCAACGGATCGAGATGCTCCGGCAGACCAAGCTGCGGCAGACGCGCGAGAAGCTCGATGTCCGCGGGTTCATGGATATGGATGACCACGGCTGTATCGCCCCGCCGTCCGACTTCCGATTTGAGGCCGTCTCGGATCGCGATGACGGCGGCGTCGCCGGCTTCCGGGCGTGCGGCCTGAACTTCCGGCGGCTGTTCGAGGTACACCCGACCTACGTGGACCCTGCGGATGCCCTTGCCGGACGCTGGATGGTCCACCTCGGCTCGTACCGGCGCATGGGATGGCCCCCTGAACTGCCGTACACCCATCTTGAAGCCGAGCAGGAGCTCTACGGCATCATCTCGGGCATCGGCGCGGGCCAGCATTTCGGTCCGGACTTCCGCATCGGGCTCCAACTCGGCTGGGGCGGTCTCCTGGACAAGGTTCGGCGGTTTCGCGCGCTCCATGGACCCGATAAAGAGGACTTCTACCAGGCCGAGGAGGACGTAATCCTCGGCATCCAAACGTGGATTCGCCGCCACGTGGATGCCATCCGCGAAGCCGAGGCGCGCGAAACGCGGCCGGAGCTTCGGGCCAACCTCGCCGAAATGCGCGCCGCCAACGAGTGGATCATCGAGAACCCGCCGCGCACGCTGCGCGAAGCCTGCCAGTGGATCGCATGGTTCAACATGGTCAGCCGAACCTACAACGGCGACGGGGCCGGCGACCAGCTCGACGAACTGCTGCGGCCCTACTACGAACGCGACATCGCCGATGAGCGCATTGACGACGAGGACGCCATCTTCCTCATCGCCTGCCTGCTCCTCAACGATCCGCAGTACTACCAGATCGCCGGACCGGGTCCCGACGGACATGACCAGACGAGCCGCTTATCGTTCCTGATCCTCGAAGCGGCTCACCGGATGGCGATCCCGTGCAACCTGACGATCCGCGTCCATGACGGTCTCGATCCCGAGCTGTTCCGGCTCGGAGTACGGCGGCTTCTGGAAGACCGGAAAGGGTGGCCCCGGTTCTCGGGCGACAAGTGCCTAACCGAGGGGTTCATGCGCAACGGCTATCCAGCCGAACTGGCTCGGCAGCGCATCGCCGTTGGGTGCCACTGGATGGCCATCCCGGGGCGCGAGTACACGATCAACGACTGCGTCAAGATCAACTGCGCCAGGGTCTTCGAGGTGGCGTTCTGGGAGATGATGGAAGCGCCGGGCTCGCCATCGGTTTCGGACCTCTGGCGGCGCTTCCAGCACCACCTGCGGCGGGCCGTCGAGTGCACGGCCCGGGGCATTGACTTCCATCTCGCTCACCAGAAGGAGAACTGGCCGGAGATCGTCCTGAACCTGCTCTGCCATGGCCCCATCGAGCGCGGCCTCGACGCATCTGACGGGGGTGTGGAGTTCTACAACATGTGCATTGACGGCTCGGCCCTTGCCACCGTCGCCGACTCCTTCGCGGCCGTCGAACAGCGCATCGAGCGCGAGAAGGTCCTCACGTGGGAAACCCTCGCCGGTCGCTTGCGCGCCGACTGGGAAGGCGTCGAGGGCGAGCGAACGCGCCTGATGATGAAGCGCTCGGAACGGTATGGCAGCGGCGGATCGCTGGGCGACGCATGGGCTTTGCGGGTCTCCGAGCTGTTCACGCGCCTCGTGAAGGAGAGGCCGACACCCGAGGGGCGCAACCTCATCCCTGGCTGGTTCTCATGGTCCAGCACGATCCCCATGGGCAAGGTCGTGGGAGCGACGCCGAATGGCCGGAAGGCCGGAGCGCCGATCTCGCACGGGGCCAATCCGGACCCCGGGTTCCGCAAAGACGGCGCGCCGACGGCCATGGCCACTGCCATAGCGGCCATTCAGCCACGGTACGGCAACACGGCCCCCATGCAGCTTGAGCTGGACCCCGGCCTTGCTCGAGGCGAAGAAGCGCAGGAGCAGATCGGAACGCTCATACGCACGCACTTCGACCTTGGCGGATCGCTCATGAACGTCAACATCCTCGACGCCGAGACGCTCCGCGCGGCGCACCGCGATCCTGCCGCCTATCCGGACCTCGTCGTGCGCGTGACCGGCTTCACGGCCTACTTCGCGAGCCTGTCGCCCGAGTTCCGGCAGCTTGTGGTAGATCGCATCATCGAGGAGTGATGGGCGCGCTCCCCGCGCAACGGGAGGCGAATGCGCTCGAACTCAGGTGAGGTACAATCTGCCCACGGGGCCGCGCTCGGCGCGGCTCTGCCGGAAGTGCCGGTTTGGAGCCAGGAGATTCCGATGCCCCTGTATGCTGGAGTTTGCGAGACCAACATCACGCCCCCTCTCGGCGTCTGGATGGCAGGCTATGCATTTCGCCCCACCGGATGCACTCTGGTGCACGATGAACTGCACGCGCGGGCCGTGGTGTTCAACGATGGCAAGGCGGCCGTGGCCATTCTCGCGATGGACCTGATCGCCCTTCCCGGCGACCTGGTCGCCCAGATTCGCGAAGGCATTGCGCGTGAGGTCGGCCTCAAGCCCGAGGCGGTGATGCTCAACTGCAGCCACACGCACGGCGGGCCGAATCTGGGCCTCTACAACGCCATGGGCTCCAGAGACCCCGCGTATGTGGACGTGCTGGTGCGCAAGCTCGTCGGCATGACCAGGCAGGCCGCGGAGACGATGAAGCCGGCGGTCTTGACCTATGGCCGCGCGCCGGTTCAGATAGGCATCAACCGCCGGCAGGCGAACGGACCGAATGGCGGCACCATCCTGGGCCAGAACTTCGCCGGGCCGGTCGCACCCTACGTTGACGTTCTGGGAGTCGCGGAGCCCTCGGGCGGCACCTTCGCCATCCTCTTCTGCCATGCTTGCCACGGCACAACCCTCGGCGGCGACAATCTGCGGATCACGGCGGACTTCTGCGGATACGCGGCAGACCACGTGCGGCGCGAGACCGATGGCGTGGTGACGCCTCTGTACCTCCAGGGCTGCAGCGGCAACATCAATCCGTTCCGCAGGGGCACCTACATCTCGGCGGCGCACAATGGGCGCATGCTGGGTCAGGCGGCCATGGCGGCATGGCGCAACGCTTCGCCGCTCTACGACGATGAGGCGCTCGGGTTCGCCGAATGCACCATTGACCTGCCTCTTCAGGACCCGCCGAGCGTGGAGCAATGCGACGCCTCGATCGCCGAATGGGAGGCCAAGCTGCAGCAGGCGAAGGCGAACGGCCATATGGGCGCCATCCTGAATGCCGAAGGCATGCTGGCCTACCACCGCTACGAGCGGGAGCAGGCCGAGAAGGGCGGGCCGCTGACCGCTCCCTTCCACATTCAGGTGCTCACCGTCGGGGGCGCGAGGTTCATCGGGCTGCCCGCCGAGACGTTCGTTCAGTACGCCCTCGACTTCGATGTGCAGATAGATCAGCCGGTGTTCCCTCTCGGATGCACGAATGGCGCGCTCAACTATCTGCCGACGACCGCCGATTTCGCACTGGGCGGGTACGAGGTGGGATACGCGCACAAGTACTACAACAGCCTCATGTACACGCCGGACTGTGAGAAACTCGTGCGGGCCAGGGTCTACGAGATGATCGGCGCCGACAGCCCCGACTGGACGCCTTACAGCCCTTGAGCGGACTTGTGGGCGCTTGACGAATCAACGGATGCAGGCGGGACGCCTGCG
>JBBIQU010000060.1:9469-23213 GCA_037442185.1 Chthonomonadales bacterium
ACGGATGCAGGCGGGACGCCTGCGTTACGAATGAGGCCAAAGGGGCAGGCGGGATGCTCGGGCCGTTGCTGCGCGTAAATGATGTAGCCGCAATGCAGTTCATTCAAAGCCCGGGGTAGACGCTCGGCGACAGAAGTCGCGCCTCCGGACGGCGCCAGGTCCGCCTGCGTGGACTGCTTACGTGAGCAGCATTGGGGTTAGCCGGCGAGCCAGGAAGGGCAACTCCTGGCGCAAAGGAGGAAACCGATGCCCCGAAGCCCTCAACGCCATGCAAGCGCGCCCGCACTCGAGCCCGACGATGTCATCGGCCTCGCGAAACCGGCCATAGACGCCCATACTCTCGGCCTCGTCTCTGTCGCGGGTCTTCTCGCCGAGTGCGGCTATCCAAGCGTTGAGGCGGGGCCCGATATCAGCCGCTTGTTGGATGCGCCGCTTGCGTCAGAAGGCGCGGAGCAGATCGAGCAGTGGGTCCGATCAAACCGGGTCACTCGCCTTGGCCTGAGTTACAGGCTCGACCCGCAGGCCGGAGCCGAGAAGCTCGACCGGCTCATCTGGGCGCTGGGCGTGCGCGGCCTGATGGCAGACCAGGGAGGGCCCATCCGAAGCATCTACTTCGCAGGCCTTCCCGATGCGTGTCGGACAGCCCGCGAGCGCCACGGCGACCTGGTGGTGGTCTTCTCGGGCGAGGATGCCGACCACGAGACACTCCTCAAGATGGGGGTTCCTGCGTCGCGCATCCCGGCCCGGATCCGGGATCTCGGCGCCTACGATGAGGCGCGACTGGCCTTCGGTCGCGACCTGATCCGGCGCGGGATCCACCATGACCTTGCGGTTGGAGCGAGCGCGGCACGGCCTGCGTACCGCGAGTACGGCACACGCCACGACACGCTCGAGCTGCGGCTGGGCGATGCGAAGGAACGCAATGCGCTGCCTCTCATGCGCGCGCATGTTGGTCCGTACTCGGACAACCGTGAGGAAGCTGTGTGGCAGATGCGCGATTGGTGCCGGATGCTGGCCGCTTCGGGCTACCTGGACATCCTCTCGCTGGGAACGTCACAGCTCACTCAGTCGCATTTCGCGCAGGATTGGACCGGTCTGGCCAATGGCGGCGGTGTGCCCGTGCAGACGCCAGAGGAGTACAGGATGCTCCGCGAGGCTGCGAGGCCGATGCTTGTGCGAACGTACTCGGGCACGCGCAATGTGCCGGCGCTGGCGCGCATCCATGAAGAAAACCTTGAGATCGCCTGGCATGCCCTCTCGCTTTGGTGGTTCTGTCGGCTCGACGGGCGCGGGCCGAATGACCTGCTGACCAATCTGCGCGAGCATTTCGAGACGATGCGGTACATCGCGCGCACGCGGAAGCCGTTCGAGCCCAATGTGCCCCACCACTTCATGTTCCGCGGGGCCGATGACGTCACCTACGTCGTTTCGGCCGTGCTCGCCGCTCGAGCGGCAGCGGCACAGGGCATCGAGCGTATGGTCCTCCAGACGATGCTGAACACGCCTCGACGGACCGGCGGCATTGCCGACCTTGCGCGCGCGCGAGCCATTCTTGGGCTGCTCAAGACGCCTGATCCTTCTCGGCCCGTTCCCCGGCATATCTGGCTTCAGCCCCGAGCCGGCCTCGACTACTTCTCGACCGACCTGGATGAAGCTCGGGCTCAGTTGGCGGCCTCGACGGCGCTCATGGACGACATCGAGCCGGGCGATGACACCAGTCCCCAGATCATCCATGTCGTCAGCTACTGCGAAGCGGTCAGCCTCGCCACGCCGCCCGAAGTTGACGAGAGCATTCGCATCACGCGCGCAGCGCTGCGCGAATACCGCAAGCTTCGCAGATCGGGCGAGGTTGACGATATGGGGGCGCACGGAGACCTCAAGCTGAAGACCAACGAACTCATCGCCGATGCGAGAACCGTCCTGGATGCGATCGAAGACGCGATCCCGCAACCCTACACGCCCGAAGGCTTGTATCGGGCTTATCAAGCCGGATTCCTTCCCACGCCCGATCTCTGGCATTGCCGCGACGAGTTCCCCAACGCCGTCTCACGCCGGACAGCCATGCGGGATGGTCAGGTGGTGGTAATCGGTGACGACGGGCACCACATTCCGGTTGCCGCTCGCGTTCGCGAGGCGATCGAGGAGGCGCGCCTGGCGTTATAGCCGCCCGTCTGTGACCTCTCAATGCCGGCCGGTCCGGTCCGATTGTTGCCGTGGCATTCGGCGTCAGGCGACCGTAGCGCGCTTTGGTTCCGATCTTCGGTACAAGCCAATCCGTCTACTGGGCCTGCCGCGGGTACCGTATCACGATGTCGGGGCTCTTGCCTCCCTTCTCGGGACGCTTTCCGTTACCGCCATCGTCCTTCCGGTTTTCGCCGACGCTGTAGAAGGCGAAGCCGTCGTCAGTGCGCCTGTAGGTTAGCGGCTTGCCGGTGAACGGGTCCAGCAGCGGCGTGCCGCCGCAAGCCGCGAGCTTCGGCGGAAGTCGCCCTGAACGCAGACGGTATTCGGCAATGCGCACCAGCCCTTCGCGGAGTCTGCGCAGCGCGTCCTCGCGAGCGACGTTGTCGGCAATCGCTTCGAAGACCGGCGTGAGGACCGCCAGTAGGATGTAGGACGGCGTTTTCGCCTCGGCTTTGGCCTGTATTTCGCGGTCAAGGTCACCGAAGGCCCTGCCTTGGGCGATATAGTCCCCCCGATGCCGGCGAAGCCGATCGAAGACGCGTCTCCAGTAGTTGATCATCCGTGCCTCCGACGCATCGCAGAACAGTCGTTGTGTCGCCGGGCTTGGCCTCACTCTGAACAGCGGTGCCTTCCGGTCGGTTCCGGTGACATCGTCAAGCGGCTTCCCGCTCCGCAGCACCCGCATGGTCTGGCGGCCCATGACGGCTTCGCCTCGGCAGGCGTACTCGATGTCCGGCGCGCTTCCGAAAGCGCCCAGCGCCGAGCGAGCCGCGCGAACGGCGCTCGGCTCGGACATATGGTCCGTCAGCACATTCACGAATGCTCGATCCATGATCGCGTTGATCGCGACGCGGACGAGCAGCGCGATGATCATGGGCTCTCGTCAGACGTGCTGACCGATCCGCGCGCCGCGAGCGATGTCCCGGAAAGCATCGGCATATCGGCCCGAATCCGATGCGAGCATTGATCTCAAGAACAGAAGGCGGGCCGCATCTCTCGCTGCGGCAAACTCACGGAACTGCAGCTCGTAGCCCTGCTCATACGGCCTATCCATGTCGCACTCGGGCCGGGCGGCTGCCGTCTCGGCCAGCTCGAGTATCCTTGATTGCCGCTCGATCCAGTCGCGCGCGATCTCCCGGTCGGTGTCCGTGCGATTCGGGGAGCCCATCGCCGTCAACAGGTCCCCAGTTCGATGGCGCTCCGTTTCGGGCAGCGCCCAGTAGAGTTCGCCGAGCTCTCTCATGAACGGTGCCGCGTTGCGATCGGGCGGTACGGGAGGGCTCGGGCGCAGATAGGATGGTTCGAGAGGGACGCCGGCGCGGCGAGCCTGCTGAAGCTCGGCGCCCAGGGCGAGCGCGCCGGAGGCGAGGTCGCCCACGGCGCCGAAGCCGATGCGCGCGATCCAGATGCCCACGGCCACTGCCGCCAGCGCCGCCAAGGCGCGAGGACGATGAAGATTCGGACCCACACGCGGCGTGTGCGCATGCCGGAGCCCTCGATGTAAGGAGCGGGGTATGACCTACCCGCTCGACGACTTGCGCGACGAGTCTCCCGACAGCTCGGGACCGGGTCGCGGCAGATCGCGCAAACTCACCAGTCGCGCCCGCACGCGCTGCATCTCCTCTGCCGTGATCGGGCCCATCTCCTCGAAAGTTCGAAGCTCTTCTTCGGATGCCTCAGGCGAATGATCAAACAGGACGCGCACGTCCCAGTCTCCATCGCTGATGTAGCACTCGTTGAGCCGCTTGCAGCGCGAGCACCTGTAGCGGAGGTAGACGTAGCCGTCGCCGAACGATCTTCTCATCCAGCTCTGCTGCATCACATCCCGAGAGAAGATGCGCTGACCGCATGCACACGTCAATGCAGCCTTCATCTTTCAAGGCGCCTCCGGTTGGGTAGGATCGGGGCGAGGCGCCGGACAGACAAGGCGCTTGTCCTCATTGGCCGCGGCCACCCGACGCTCCGACACATATTGCAGTATACCTCGACGCGACGCGCCGCTTTCTGTGACATCGGGACCGCGGACGGACCGAACGTGTTGCGCCGCGAAGCGCGAAATGGTTCAGGGGCACCCCATGAGGGAATGCGCCTATGCGATCAGCTCCACCGGGCTCTCGAGCAGACGCCGAACCTCCTGCACGAATCTCGCCCCCAGCAGGCCGTCAACGGTTCGATGATCGCACGAGAGGGTGATCCGCATGCGCTTCCGCGCGACGAAAGCGCCCGTATCGGTCACGACGACTTCCGACGCGATGGCCCCGACGGCCAGGATGGCCGATTCCGGCGGACTGATGATGGCGGCGAACTCCTCGACCCCGAACATGCCCAGGTTGCTGACCGTGAATGTCGCTCCGGACATTTCTTGAGGCGTCAAAGAGCCCGAGCGGGTCCGAGCGATCAGCTTCTTTGCCTCCGCCGAAATGTCGCGCAGGCTCCGCTCTTCGCAGCCGGTGATGACAGGAATGCGCAGGCCATCGTCGGTGCCAACCGCTATGCCGATGTTCACGGAGCCGTGCTTGCGAATCCGCTCTTCCGGAGTGAACGAGACGTTGACATCGCTGAACTTGACCAGCGCCACAGCACATGCCTTGACCACCAGGTCGTTCACGGTCACGCGGCCTTCGGGGTCCTGCGCATTCAGCTGCGCCAGCACGTCAAGCGCCCGGTCCATGTCCACCGGCATGACGAGATAGAAGTGGGGGATCGTCTGCTTGCTCTGCACAGTGCGCTTGGCGATGGCCCGCCGCATCTTCGTGATCTCGACATCGGTGGACGGCCTGGCCTCGAACACGGGTTGTGGTTTGGCGATCGGGGCGGGCTTTGGGCCTGATGGCGCGCCGGGGCCGGCTTGGGCCAGAACGTCGGCGGCAACGATCCGGCCGACGCCTCCGCCCGTGCCCCTCACATGCGCGAGGTCAACTCCGAGGCGCTTGGCCATTGCCCGTGCCAGCGGAGAGACCCGCAGGCGCGGTGCGGTCTCGGCGGGACCGGCCGTCGCCTCCTCTGGTCTGCCGCGCACCACAACTGCCGGCGCTGCCGTTTCTGCTTGTGCGGCGGGGGGCGAGGCGGCCGGACTCTCGACCGTATCGCCTGCCGATCCGATGTATGCGATCACCGCGCCGACGGGAACCGTCTCGCCTTCCTGAACCACGATGCGCGCAATGACCCCGGCCTCTTCCGCGGGAATCTCAACGTTCGCCTTGTCGGTCTCCACCTCGGCAATCGGCTCTTCGACAGCGACCGTATCGCCGTCGCGCTTCAGCCATCGGAGGATGGTGCCCTCCTCCATGCCGTCGCCCATCTTGGGCATGCGCACTTCAGACATTGGATGCTCCCTGTCGGTACGAGATCGAAATGCAATGGGGCCGGCGGGCGCCCGGTCGGCTCGGCGCTCTGCGCACCGAAGCGCCGGGACGCCCGCTCGGAAGCGTTGGTTACGGCGCCAACAGCGGACCGGGCTTCGATTCGCCCTTGGCTAGCCCGAGCGCCCAGCGGATGCCGCCAAGCATGTGTCGGCGCACTACCTCGTTGGTCCACACGTCGCCTCGGTGACCGAACGCAGTGTAGAACACCTTGCCCTTGCCGTAAGCCTTGCACCATGCCAGCAGGTTGTCTCCCGGCTGATTGGCAACGGGCCGGCCGTCGTTGGGGTTCTTATCGAGGTACAGTAGCACACGGACCTTGGAACGGTCGTTGTGCTTGAAGATGTACACCTCTTCGAGGATCTTGGTGCCCTTCTCCCATTGGGCGGTCGCCGGATGCTTGGGGTCCTGAACGAGCGGCTCGATGGTGCACTGCGCGCCGTGCGTGAGGAACTCATCGCCGATCAGGTCGAGGTAATCGGCGTTGCCGTGATATGTGTCCGTGGCGGCGTGCATGCCGATGAACGCCTTGCCGCCCTTGATCCAGTTTAGGAATGCCTTGAGATCGGGTATGCCGAGGTCTCCCGTTGTGTTGTTGAAGATCACGCCGTCGAACTTGTTGGCGTTCAGGTATTCCGGCGTGAGCATCCGCTTGACATCGTCGGCATTGCGGCACATCTCCAGCGTGAACGTGCCGGTGACATTGCCGATTTCGACGAGCGTTTTCTCGCCGACTGCGATGCCTTCCTCATGGCGGAAGCCGGCGGTGTGGGTGACAAGCAGCAGCTTCTTCTTGGGCGGTGCGGCGTAGCTGGCGGAAATCGAAACGACTGCGACAACGACAAGCGCAATGATGCGCAGGTCCATGGTTGCGCCTCCTTGGGCTGTGGCCCGAACTGTCCTTGACTCTAGTATGCTTCACGGAGCCGCCGATTCCTCCCTTTGTGCCCGAGACGGAAGGCGGAGATCGTCCGGCGGTCCGGCTGCCGCGCTTCGGAGATGCGGTCGGCATACGACGGTATAATCATCTTGGACGCGTGAAAGCCGCACGCGCCACGAGGAAAGCTATGCCGCCATCGAACAGCCAGCGCGTACCCGTCGCGACACTCGAACGACTGGCTACCTATCATCGGCACCTGCTCGATCTCGAGCAGGAAGGTGTCACCACGATCTCATCTGCGGGTCTTGAGACCCACACGGGCATCCCTGCGGCTCAGTTTCGCAAGGACCTCTCGTACTTCGGCGAGTTCGGCAAGCCGGGCGTAGGCTATGAGGTCGCGCACCTGAGAGCCGGGATCGCCCGGATCCTGAGCATGGATGCGGATCAGGACGTGATCCTCGTGGGCGCAGGCAACCTCGGCGCTGCTCTCGCAGGCTATCCGGGCCTGAAGGAGCAGAAGCTCCGCCTGGTGGCCGTATTCGACAACAACTATGCCAAGATCGGCCGGCGTCTCTGGGATATGGAGATACTCGATGTTGCCAGGCTGGTTGATGTCAACAGGCAGCTGAAGGCCGGCATCGGCATCATCGCGGTGCCCCGCCAGGCAGCTCAGGGGGCCTCGGACGCGCTCATCGAGGCGGGCGTACGAGCGATCCTGAACTTCGCGCCGGCCACGTTGCGGGTGCCTGCGGGCGTCATGGTGCGCAACGTATCCTTCGCCCAGGAGCTGGCCGTTCTATCGTATCACCTGGCCTCGACCGATCAGGAAGCTGCTTCCGCTCAGACCGAAGACACGACAGAGACGCCCTGATCGCCCAGGCGCATACCGGCGAATAATGAGGTACCCAATCGGGGCCACGCATTGAAGGAGACACGGTACGACCACAGACACCGTCATGCATCCGGCGGTCCCTGTCGAATCGGTGGATTTCGTCGTCGTCGGCAGCGGCATAGCCGGCCTCACCTTCGTTAACCAGACCGCGCGTCACTTCAACACGCTCATCCTGACGAAGAAGGACCGCGCCGAGTCCAACACCAACTACGCTCAGGGCGGCATCGCAGGCGTGATTTCGGACGACGACACGTTCGAGATGCACGCCGCCGACACGCATACGGCCGGAGCCGGGCTGTGTCGCCACGAGGCCGTCCAGACGCTGGTGACCGAAGGACCCGATCGAATACGGGACCTGATAGCGCTCGGAGCCCGTTTCAGCACCGAGCGCGACCGCGACGGCAGCGAACATCTCGCGCTCGGACGCGAGGGCGGTCACTCGCGCAACCGCATTGTCCACGCCGTTGATCGAACCGGATGGGAATGCGAACGCGCTCTGCTCGCGTCGGTGCGCGACCTCCCGCGCCTGCGGATCGTGGAGCACTGCCTCGTCATTGACCTCGCGCTCGCCGACGTTGATGGCCGCAAGACGTGCGTCGGTGTCTATGCCCTCGACTCCTCAACGGGCGACCTCCGCGTGTTCCTCGCGCGAGCGGTCGTTCTCGCCAGCGGAGGATGCGGGCGCATATATCTGCACACAACGAACCCGGACATAGCGACCGGCGACGGGGTCGCCATGGCATGGCGCGCCGGTGCAGCCGTCGCCAACATGGAGTTCATCCAGTTCCATCCGACCACGCTCTATCATCCCCATGGACGCTCATTCCTGATATCCGAGGCGGTCCGGGGCGAAGGCGGGATCCTGCGCACCGCCGACGGCGAGACCTTCATGCATCGTTACCATCCCATGGGGGAGTTGGCGCCGCGCGACATTGTGGCCCGCGCGATCCACGCCGAGCGCCTCAGCAGAGGCGAGCCGTGCGTGTATCTGGACATTACGCACCTTGGCGAGGACTTCATACGCCACCGCTTCCCGACGATCCATGCGCGATGCATGGAACTGGGGCTAGATATAGCCGCCAAACCGATCCCCGTTGTGCCCGCGGCCCACTACATGTGCGGAGGCGTCGAAACCGACCTCGACGGACGGACGACGCTGCCGGGGCTGTTTGCTGCGGGCGAGGTTGCCTGCACAGGCGTCCATGGCGCCAATCGCCTCGCCTCCAACTCTCTGCTGGAGGCCATGGTGTTCGGCCACAGGGCGGCGCAGGCGGCGATAGACGATGCGTCACGATCGGGACTGCCCGATGGGATGGCGGTCGTTGATGCTGCCGACGTCACGGTGCGCGGCGGAGGCCTCAAGGCCGGTGATGAGGCTCCTCCGCCGGCGGTGTTGGGACCGGCCCGCAGGCACCTGCAGGCAGTGATGAACGACTATGTCGGGATCGTGAGGAACGACCGACATCTGATGACGGCCGATTCCCAGGTGCGGCGTTTTCAGAAGGAGACACGTGACCTGCTCAGGGTCTCGCGCCGCCACCCGGACATCTACGAACTGCGCAACATGGCTGATGTCGCGCGACTCGTGGTTCGGTCCGCGCTTGCGCGGAACGAGTCCCGAGGGCTGCACTACAATACGGATCATCCGGAAACCGACCCTGAGCAGGCCCACGACACCGTCCTCCGGAGGAGCGGCTAGACGCTGCGCGCAGGGTCTCGGTCTTGTCCTACAGCCAAACGGTGCAATCCTCCGACCTTTGCTAAACCGCAAACCGGGTTATCATTGATGTGAGGTGCGGCACGTGCGTCGCCGGACTCACCACTCCGTCGAACAGGGCGCGCCGCCACATGTGAAGCGGAGGTAAGCCATGCGCAAAGGCCATCTCAAGCGGGTCCTCCTGGCGCTCGTCTCGGCTGTCTTGATCGCGTGTATGGGCGGAGGCGGTCTGGCCGATCTGCCCGATGACCCCAATCCGGTCCCACCGCCGATTCCGGCAGTCCCTCCTACGGTCACCTATCCCTTCGATCTCGATTCCGACCTGGACCACGTTGACGACCTGCTCTCTGAACGCATCGCCTCGCTGCAGCAGGCGCTGAGATCCGAGACCGATCCTGTTCGGTGCGCGGAGATCGTGAATCGCCTGAGCGAGCCGGTCGGCATCGAGATGCTCTTCGGCCAACAGATAACGCAGGCCGACATCAACGCTTTCCTTGAGCTCGGCGGACGCATCAAGCGCATTTTCCGCCATGTCAGCTACGGATGGGGCGGAACGATACCGCTGAACAAGGCGCCGATGCTCCCGGCGGCCATGGGGCCGTCGTTTCTGGCCGTGCTGGCGAATCGTCCGGTGAACCTGGACATGGACGAGGCATCTCGCACGGGGCGCGTAAGACCAATATGGGCAAGCGGGTTTGCCGGATCGCCGTCGGGCTTCACGGGCAGCGCAAGCACTGCCATCGCCATCATTGATACCGGCGTTGACGGCACGCACACGGACCTCGCCGGGCGCATGGTCTACTGGAAGGACTGGTTCGGAGCTTCACCCACGCCTGTGGACTACGAGGGGCACGGCACCCATGCCGCAGGCGTCGCGCTCGGCACAGGCGCTGTGGCCGGCGTCAATCCGACCACGCTTCGCATCACCGACAGCGGCGATCTGACCAGCGTGGCCGCCGGGAGCTTCCAGCCCTGGCCTCTCCATCTGCCGGCCGGCAGCGTTAGCCTCAGCATGACCGCCACGTTCCTCGGAGGCGGCCAGGCCACGCTCGGGTACGTCTACGGCAATGACAGCGCGTTCATCTACACGCTGGGAACGCCCAGCACAACCGGTGGCTCGCCGCGCAGCGTGACGTGCAACTTCACCGGAATGGCCTCGCGCCACTACTCGACATACCTGAGCAAGTCGTCGGGCTCGACGGTCACCCGCTACGCCACTGCGGCGTCGGTCACCTACGCGGGCGTTGGCGACGGGTTTCCGGCCCTGAGCGGGGTCGCCCCGGGTTGCAGCTGGGTCGGCCACAAGGTCTACGCCAACGACGGCAGCGGAGGCGACACAACTACGATCGGCTATGCGCTCGATGAGTGCGTGGCGTACAACATGACATACGGCATCAGAGTGGCCAACCTGAGCCTCAGCACGGCGAGCGCTCACTCTCCAACGCGCAACAAAGTGAACTCGACGGTCGAGAACGGTATCGTCGTGACGACCTCCGCCGGCAACGCGGGACCATCGGGCGTCATGACGGATCCCGCCCGGGCCAAACTGGCCATCACCTGCGCAGCGTCGAGCGACGCGAATGTGCTCACGGACTACAGCTCAACGGGCAACTTCACGCAGGAGTGGAACACGGACTACAAGCCGGACCTCTCGCCTCCAGGCGGCAGCAAGTACAACTCCAATGTGCTTGCGCCCGACGCCAACCAGTCGGATTCGGGCATCAATACGTTCGCCGATGTTTACGCCAACGACTACACGAACACGAAAGGCACGTCGGCATCGTCGCCGGTCGCCGCGGGCGTGGCTGCGCTTGTGATTCAGGCGCTGGAGGCCCGTGGGCTGAGCTGGAACTACTTCAGCGACGAACATCCTCGACTGGTCAAAATGCTCCTATGCGCCACGGCGACCGAGACGAACGCCAACCGCGAGGGCGGCACGAACAATCCGACGCTGGGAAGAGCGGCGACACCGCGCGACATGTACGAGGGCTATGGGCTCATCAACGGCGATGCTGCCGTTGAAGCTGCATATCAGACTATGTCGCCCGGCGACACGATCAACGGCACGACAACCGGCACCGCCTTCGATCGCCGCGCCTGGGGCCGACGCACGACCCTCTCAGCAGGCAGCGAGATCATCCTCTCGCTCAACGTGCCCGCCGGCGCCGACTATGATCTCTACCTCTACTCGGGCACGCCGGATTCGGCCGGCAATCCGGTCATCCTCGCGTCGAGCACGGCAGCAGGGCTCGGCGCCGACGAGAGCATCAATCACACCCCCGCATCGAGCGGCACCACCTACATCGTCGTCAAGCGCGTGTCGGGATCGGGAGACTGGTCGCTGACCTACTCGGCGGCCTCCTCGATCACGGTAACGTCTCCGAACGGCGGCGAGAACTGGCGTCTGGGCTCCGACCACAACATCACCTGGACGTACACCGGTTCGCCGGGAGACAACGTGAAGATCGAGCTGTATAAGGCCGGCGTCCTGTACAAGACCATAGCCGCATCGGCGCCGATCGGCTCGGGAGGCTCCGGGGCGTTCGCGTGGACCATCGCGACCAACCATGCTGCTGCCTCGGACTATCGGATCCGCGTGTCGAGCACCACCACTGCTGCAGAGGACAGCAGCAACGCTGACTTCACCTTGTCGAAGGTGCCGACTACCCTCGTGGCCTCCGACACGTCCGGCGCTCCCGGCACCGGCGTGACGCTATCGGCGACGCTCACACGCCAGGATACGGGGCTGCCGGTATCGGGCGCGACAGTGGACTTCACGGTAGACGGCTCAGCGGCCGGCTCGGCCGTCACCGACGGATCCGGCACGGCACAGGTCGCCTATACGGTTCCCGGCGATGTGGCATCCCGGACGATCGGCGCGGCGTTCGCGGGCCAGGCCGAACTGGAGGGCAGCTCGGACACCGCGACGCTGACCGTGACCAAGGCCGATACGGCGCACTACACGGTTGATCGAACGGGCATTATCACCACGTTGGCCATCCTGCGGCAGTTCGATCTCAAACGGCTTACCGACAACCAGATGCTGATCGGAAAGACCATCCGCTACAAGATTGACGGGACGCTCGTCGGCACTGCCGACACCAACGACGGCGGCGACTCGACCCTGAACTGGACCATCACAAATGGCCCGGCCACCCGAACCATCACCACCGAGTTTGTCGGAGACGCAACCTACAATGCCTCCTCTGCCAACGCGACGCTGACTGCGCAGACCGTGGCCACGAAAATGACGGGCATTGATCGAACCGGGCGCATCACGTCGTATCAGGTGCTGCGCACGTGGCTGTGGAAGCTCGACAACACTCCGGTTGCCGGCAAGCTGATCACCTTCAAGGTGGACGGCACGCTCGTGGGATCGGACACGACCATCTCGACCGGACGGGCGCAACTGGGCTATACGGTTCCCGCCGGGTCCGGTGCCGGCGTGCGGACGATCCTGACCGAGTGGGCAGGCGACGGCGGGTTCCTGGCTTCTAGCACGACTGCCAAGCTCACCGTCCAGAAGGCGCTCGTCTACATCTGGGTTCTCAGTAGGTCCGTCAAGCAGGGGACCAACGCGCCGCTGTATGCCTATTTCCGACGGCTCAAGGACTATCAGCCCCAGACCGGCAAACCGGTGGACTTCAAGATAGACGGCACGGTGGTGTCATCCGTCACGACTGACGATGCCGGTGTCGCGCGCGACACGTACCTTGCCGTTGATCCGCCGGGCGCGCACACGATCCGGTGCGAGTTCTACGGCGATGCATGGCTTGAAGCCGGATACGGGGAGGGTACCCTGAACGTGCTGCCGTAGAGCCGGCGCCCACCCCGAAGGCGGACTCTGATTGGCCTCTTCGCCGGCACGCGAGCGGCAACCCCGAATAGGGTTCGAGGGACTTCAGTTCAGGAGCGTTGACCACGCGGGCGCGCGGTCAACGCTCTCGGTCACCCTTCTGCTTTCTTCAGCTCGTCTCCGACCCAGGTATGTATCGCCACCACCGACGGCAGTCCGAGCGTACTTGCCGCGAGCGCGACCACCTGCTCGATCTCCTCGCGCGTGATGCCGATCGCCAGAGCCTTCCGGACGCCGGCATGGACGGCCCCCTCGCGCATGGCCCCGACTGCCACAGCCAGCTTCAGAAGACGGACGGTCTTTTGGTCCAGAGGCCCTTCCTGTCCGGCTTCGGCGATGGTCTCCCATGCCTGTGCCAGCTTCGGGTATCTCGTTACGAAGTCCTTGTGCGCCTGAGGCGCCTCAGGCAGCGACATTGCCTTGTCCCCCTGATGTCTCGCTAGACTTTCACAAGCTTCACCATGGTGTCGTAGAACACAACACTCGCGCCCACCGGATCCGTTAGCGGCGTGTTGCCCAGGACCGGGTCCACCCGCATTGCTGCATTGAGGTGCGTCCCCTTCGCCCGACGCGAGTCGCCGGCGATCGTCTGACCATCTATTGCCATATCGGCGGAGCCATACGCCCAATGTCCGTACCCGAGCGCGAACGATACGGTGCCCGGACGAATGCCCTCAATGATATGGACTTTGACTTCGAGCGGCTTTTTCCTGCCGTTGCCGAGATCCCACGCGCCATCCGGATTGGATGCAGACACTACACGCACGATATCGCCGTTGGCCAGTGCGAGACGCTTAGCCCAACTTCCGCAGTTTCGGTCCCGCAAAATGGCGGGACTTTTTTCTTTGGCCGC
>JBBIQU010000061.1:0-23167 GCA_037442185.1 Chthonomonadales bacterium
AGCAGACCGTTCAACCCGAACATGGCGCCCTACAAGTTCCGGTGGTGGCAAGCGTATTCCTCGCAGGTCGGCAACTGGGGCGTCCACTACTTTGATGCCCTCAGATGGGTCATGGGTGAGAGTGGACCCGCGTCGGTCTCGGCGCACGGAGGACGCTTTGCCGTGGACGATGACCGCGACATTCCGGATACGATGGAAGTGATCTTCGAGTTCGCGTCGGGGCGGCTGCTGACGTTTGGGCAGTACGAGGCGTCAGGCATACCGGCGCTGCGGTCAGGCGAGGTGGAGCTGCGGGGCACGCTCGGAGCGATCTACGCAAGCGCTTCCGGCTACGAGATCGTTCCCGACAAGGGCGGCCAGTTTCAGGATTGGCAGGCCAAGATCGAAGCGCGCAAGGTAACCCGGAATGACGGCAACCTCGACGATCGCCACATGGCGAACTTCCTCGAGTGCGTGCGCACTCGCGAGAGACCTGCATGCGACGTAGAGGACGGGCACCTCTCGACGGTCTTCGCCCACTTGGCCAACATCTCTCTGGCGACCAGATCGCGCATCGAATGGGACCAGGCCCATGAACGCGTCACGAACAACAAGGCAGCGAACAACCTGCTCCACTATCGGTATCGGTCGCCGTGGAAGCTCCCATAACATGAAGGATTCAGACGACATGCAGCCGGAGCCCAAGGCGCGGCGATGGAGCGGCGGGGTGAGTCGCCGGACGGGTGCGGTATGCCCGCTGTTTCTTGCTCTGGCTGCGGTGGTATGCGCGTCCGCCTCAAGCCGTCAGCCGGCATCCTCCAATCTCCAGTATGACTACGGACGGCTGGTTCGCGTGTGGGCTGTTCCGAGCGCGCGTTATGTGCCACCGCCTCCCGGTACGGATCGCTCCCGCCTGCCGGGCGATGTGAGGGATCGAGTCGGCGAACGGATCGTGATGGCAAGCAGCGTGCCGGCAGCCGGCGATCTCGCCGTCCTGGCATCGGCAGGCTTTACGCTGCTTCAGACCGATAGCGATCACCAGAGCACGGAGGAGGTCAGACCGGGGTTCTGGGACTACACAGGTCCGGACCGCGCACGATCGCTGACCGTCGGCGCAGGCTTTGACTGGTGCTACTTCCCGCACTTTGCGTTCCCGCCTGCGTGGTACTCCGAGAGAAACCAGTTCCCGCGTGTCCGGTGCCTCGAGCATGATCAGATCATCGAGGCGTTTTCGCCGTGGGACCCGAACTTCGGCTACTTTCTGGATCGGGGCTACCGAGAGCTGGCCAAGCACTACGCGGGCAAAGGCGCCCCTCCGGCGCTCTATCTCGGGGTGCACGGCGATTACGGCGAGGCCGGGATGTTCATTGGCGCCCGCGTGGCGGTTCCGGGGCAGCGTGAGGCATGGCAGCAGCGGTTCGGCAATCTTCATAACCACGTCGGATGGTGGTGCGGCGATCCCCTGGCGCGGCAGGCCTTTCGGAATGCCATGCTGGCCCGATACGGAAGCCTCGAGGCCCTCAATCGCGCGTGGAAGACGACATTCACGACCCCGGACGCCATTGCCTATCCGCCGGACGTGGATCCGACATCGCGGCAGGCCGGCTCGCCGCCCGTGTCAAGGCGATACCGCCTGGATTGGATCCAGTGGTACCGCGACTCCGTCAGCGCAATGACTGATGTGGTCTGTCGCATAGCGCGGCGGAACTTCCCGGATTCTTTGCTGATGCTGCCCGTAGGCTTTGCGGACGAAGATCCGCGCAACGGCGCCGATAACTCGATGCTAGCCAAGGTGGCCGCGCGCTACGGTGTCGCCGTTCGCTCGACGCACGGAGGGCACCGTCCCTTCGCAGAGAACCAGGCCACTATGCTCGGACGGCTTGCTTCGGCAGCGCGCTTCTACGGCGCCGACTTCTGGACGGAACCGCCGAGCACCATCGCGCCCGAGGCTCAGGCGGCAAGGATGTTCGAGACCGTGAGCCTCGGCGGACATGGCCATTTCGACTGGGCGGCCAATGTGGGCCCGGGACGGGACGCCTACTATCGGTTCGGCAAGTACATGCGAACTGCGAAGCGCATCGTGGACGTGGCCATGTTCTTCCCAACGACCAGCCATCTCCTCCGTCCCGATGCAGGGTATCCGGCCACTCTGGCCCGGGGCTGCGCCATGGTCCGGGATGTGCTTGACTTCGACACACTCGACGAGCGGATGATCTCCGACGGCGCGCTCGATCGTTACCGCATTCTCGTCCTCTGGGAGGGGGCCGTCATCGAGGCTCCGGTGCTTGAACGCATCAGGGGATGGGTCGAGAAGGGCGGCACGCTCATCGCTTACGATTTCGGCAAGATCGAGACCGTCGAGGGCAGCACGGATTGGTTCAGCAGCGTCCTCGGCTACGCGGGCAAGCTGTCTCAGGCGGCAGGCGGGTTGATATACAAGGGGCCTGAAGGAAGCGCCCCTCCGGCCCAATACAGGATCAGCGTCGGCGAGGCGAGCGCGACACCCTTCCTTGATGGCGACTGGCACGCTCCAGAGACCACGGGCGGCGTCAGCCGGAGGTGGACCGGCGAGAATGCGGAGATCAGACTTCCGGTTGCGGGGCGTGAGGGCGTCGTGCTGGCAGTTCGCGCGTCATTCCCGCCCGAGGCGGCGGGCCTGAGGCGCGAGATTCTCGTCAACGGTGTTCAGGTGGGCATTCTGGATCTAGCGGGTGAGCATACGTACAGGTTCCCGATCCCGGCTGCGATGCTCCAGGGGCGCAGTGTGCTCAAGGCCGTGATCCGGTGCGCGCCCTTTGTTCCTGCGGCGAAGACCGCCGGCAGCACCGACATGCGCCGCCTCGGCGCGTGGATCACCTACGTGCAGGTTGAGCCCGCCACAGCCCGCCAGGCGAGCGCCGACGTTCCCGAGCTGAGAGGAAGACTGGATGTCACGATCAGTCTGAACCGCTTGAGGAATGAGTGGGCCCGCCGGCTTGGCCAAGGCTGGACCATCTACTTCCCGGCTCGTCGCGATCAGCTTGCGGCATTCTGCGAGGTCGTGCGGTACGCAGCGTACAACCTGTCGGATCTGGACCCTGCCAAAGCCGACGCGCCTGCAATAGACAACGCTTGGGACGGCGTCTACGCGACGCTATGCACCGACAGGGCTCTTTACTACAACGGTGGCGCCGATCGGGTGTTGCGGACGATCGTGTTGTCACCGTCGGCATTTGCAGCCGTTCCGGAGATCGTCAGGCCCGCCGCGTACACCCATGAGCTGACCATCGAACCCCACAGCATTGCGGCCATACAGTTCGCCCCAACCGGGGAAGAGATGCTTCTCCAGTGCGAGAAGTTCACCCAGCTGGCAGGCTTGGCCCCGCAGGAGGGTCCCTCATTCAGTCCGGGTACCGGAGCGACCCACGTGCTCATCCCGGAGGGCGGCGCTATCAGCACCCGCTTCGAGTGTCAGACAGCCGGCGAGTACCGAGTGTTCTATCGCACCAGCCGCCGGGGAAGCCTGGCACGCGCTCAGGTGCTGCTCAACGGCCGCCCGTGTGCGTCGGTGGACCTCGGCCCGAAACGCATGGGCAATCAGACGTTCTGTGCCGGAACGGCCAGACTGTCGAAGGGCATCCATACGCTCACGATCAAGCCCATGCCGGGTGAGGATCTGCGGGCCGACTTCGTGGTCTTGACGACCGACGCGACGATCGCCGGGTATGGCTTTGCCGTTCGTTGAGCGCCGACGCCCGCGCGACGATGGGTAGGGCCCGGCCTTGCGGGGTGAGAGGAGCCGCAATGAGGCGGAGACGGGTGGCGCCGGCCTGCCCGCCCGGTTGCTGATGCCTGTCGCGGTCTGATGCGCACCACGTCCGAGACGATAGCGTTGGCCCACATGGGCAAGGCCATGGAGTACTTCGATGCCGATCGCTTGGATCTGGCGCATGAAGCAATGGCTCGGGCTCTCAACGCGGGTCTGCATCCCACCAATGTGTTCGACCGACAGCGCGTCATAGACGCCGAGTTGGCGGCTCGACGTGACGGCACATGGCTGCGTCTCGGCGAACACCTGGCGGTCGAAGCGCCATTGCCGCTCCTGCGCCGCCCTTACCTGAAGCGCACCATCGCAGATGCGGTCCTCGATGTTTCGGAGACGTGGTCGGTTCGATGGGGAAAGCCCGTGCTCGTTACGATCTTCTCATCCCACGATGCGACGCTGTTCCTCCACAGCCGCTACGGCTACTACTTGTCTCGCGTCGAGACGCACAAGATATGCCTCCCGCCCGATGTCTGCGGCGTCCCCGACCTGTTGCGTCAGGCGGTCAGGCATGAGGCAGCTCACGCCGGGGTTCATACCATAGCCGGCGATGCCGCGCCGCGTTGGTTCGATGAGGGCGTGGCGGTCTGGTGCGAAGAGCCCGGCGAGTTCGCTGGCGACAGGCGACTGAGACTTGCGGCTGCCGGGGGGCATCTGCCCGGTCTTGGGGCCATTGAGGCCGCTCTGGGCACGTATGAGGTAGAGCTGGACAGCGCTCAGGCGCATCTGGCCTACGCCGCCGCCGGCTCGTTCGTTGGATGGCTGGTCGCGCAATGCGGCCTGGAGGCGGTCCGGGGCCTACTCGATGCCCTGGGCGCGGGCGCCGATCTGAGACGGGCGAGCCGTCGCACGCTGGGCCGCGACCTTCGCGACCTGGAGCGTGATTGGCGGAAGGCCGTCCAGGCTGCGGCTGCGTCCCATTGACGGCACCACGGTGTGGCTGCGGATCCTTCCCGGCGTCGTGGGTCTCCTGACTGCGCGCGACGTTGCTCCGACGGAGACAACGCCCATGAGGTAGATGGCGACCAGAACCGCTGCGATAACAGCCTGAGCCGGCGTCAGGTGCTGACGTTTGTTCGCGAACACCTGGAGCCTGACGGGCCTTGAGAGCAAGGCGGCCAGGCTGACGAACCATATGCCGACAACCGTCATCCCGAAAGCCGTCCCCAGCCCGAGCCAGTTAAACTCACTCAGCCACTCGCGCAGTATGAGGTTCCAGGCCAGTTGTTCGCGTATGCCGCGGATCGCCAGCATACTCGATGCGACCGCGAAATCACAGATGGACACTGCGGCGAGCAGCATCATGGCGAGCCAACCCCATCGCCTGCTTTCAAGGGCTGCCCAAGTCGAAAGGATAACCACAGCGAAGGCCATGGCGAATCCGATCGGAACCTTGCCGAGAACGCTGAACCGTGAGATGATGAGGTAGACGTTGACCGTGACCCAGACGAAACCAATGGCCCTGAGCGTCAGGATCGCTCGGCCAGTGTCGTAAGTCTCGACGCGTCCTCGCGTCTCAACGGTTTCGCCGGAACTGCGTATCGCTTCGTCTGGTTGGGCGTCAGGCTCCATAGCGCTCGGTGGTCATCGTGTGCGCGGCTTGCCGGTCAGGCGGAGCAGCCCACACGAAGCGAGCGGCGTCGTGGCACCGCTCTGCTCAGGCACTGAATGATTCACAGAGTGACTCGTCCGGACTATCGTCAGTCGGAAATACGCTAATCAGAATACCCGTGTTGCTCGATCAGCGAGAGGAAAGCGGCTTCATCAAGGATGGTGATGCCGAGCGCCTTGGCTCGGGCGAGTTTCGATCCTGCCCCCGGGCCTGCAACCACAAGGTCGGTTTGTGTGCTGACGCTGCCGCTCGGCCGCCCGCCGTGTCTGCGCACCAGCGCTTCTGCTTCGCTTCGCGTCATCCGCTCGAGGGTGCCGGTAAAGACCACCGTCTTGTCACGCAATGCATCGCCGTGGGGGACTTCCCGGTCCATGCGGTCCTTGACGCCCGACCTGATCAGCCGCGTCACCAATTCCCTGTTCGCGGGTTCGGCGAAGTAGGCGACGATGCCGGCGGCCGTAGCCGGACCGACATCGGGAACCGCAGCCAACTCCTCTTCATTGGCATCCATCAGGGCCGTCAGCGAGCCGAAATGATCGGCCAGGGCCTCGGCGGTTCGGGAGCCGACATGGCGAATGCCGAGGGCGAAGATGACCCGCGACAGCGGACGGTCCCGACTGGCGGCGATCGCCTCGACGATGCCGTTCGCGAGCTTGTCTCCCATTCGGTCCAGCTGTGCCAAGCTGTCGGCGGACAGGCCGTAAAGGTCCGCAGGATCCCGGATCAAGCCCGATCCGACAAGCTGGTCGAGGCGCTTGCCCCCAAGGCTTTCTATATCCATCGCGTCGCGAGAAACGAAATGCTGCAGCCGTTGGCGGAGCTTTTCTGGACAATCACGGCTTACGCACCGCGCGACCGCCTCACCCTCCCGCTTCTCGACAGGTCCTCCGCATGCGGGGCACCGATCGGGCATGGCGAAGGGCTGTTCGGCGCCGTCGCGCGCATCGGTGACCACCTCGACGATCTCGGGTATGACCTCGCCGGCACGCTGGACGACCACGGTGTCGCCCACTCGCACGTCCTTCCGCCGGATTTCGTCCTCGTTATGCAGCGTCGCTCGCGATACGGTGACCCCTCCGACGCGCACGGGCGTCAGCTCGGCAACCGGGGTCAGCGCTCCGGTCATGCCCACCTGCACGACGATGCGCTCGACACGGGTCCGAACCTGTTCGGTGGGGTACTTGTAGGCAATGGCCCAGCGCGGACTGCGGCTGACGAAGCCAAGCTCAGCCTGCGCCGCGAATGAGTTCACCTTAATGACGGTCCCATCGGTGTCGTAGGGCATCTCGTGTCGGCGAGCCGACCACTCTTCAATGAACTCGAGGACCTCCGTGATCCCGCGGCACAGCCGCGCGTGCGGGTTGGTTCGCAGCCCCCAGCCCCTGTACTTGCCGAGGAGGTCCCATTGGCTCTCGACGCTCACCCCTTCGATGGCGCCAACGGCGTAGAAGAAGACTTCCAGGCCACGGCCTGCCGTGATGCGTGGGTCTTTCTGGCGCAAGGAGCCGGCGGCCGCGTTGCGAGGGTTCGCGAACGTCGGCGTGCCGGTCTCTTCGTTTTCCTGGTTGATTCGGGCGAACTCGCCGTGCGGCAGGTAGACTTCGCCGCGCGCTTCGAGCAGTGACGGTACGGGATGGCCTGCGCTCGGCGTGAGGGCCAGGGGAACGGCACGGACGGTTCTGACGTTCGGAGTGACGTCTTCGCCCACAAGTCCGTCGCCGCGCGTGGCGGCCCTGACGAGGACGCCATCGGCATATGTGAGCGAGATGGAGAGCCCGTCTATCTTCAGTTCGGCCACGTACTCGATGTGCCCATGCGGAGCGAGGCCGAGGAGTTTCTTGATCCTGTTATCCCAGTCTCGCAGTTCGCCTTCGTCGAATGCGTTGTCGAGCGAGAGCATCGGGACCCGATGCGTCACGGGGTCGAAAGCCGTTGAGATGCCCGACCCGACTCGCTGGGTGGGCGAGTCGGGCGCAATGAGGTGGGGAGCCCGGGACTCGAGCTCCCTCAGTTCGCGGAACAGCGCGTCATAGGCCGCGTCCGAGATTGTCGGGGCGTCGAGAACGTAGTACCTGTGATCGTGTTCCCGTATCTGGCGGCGCAGGCTGTCGAGCTGCGCCGCCAGTTCGGCATCGGATGCGCTATGCGGTGCGCCCGCGGCGAGCCCCGCCGCCGATCCGTCGGCGTCCACCGTCTATCGGGGAGTGTCGGGGGCCTTGGGTGGCTCCGGCTTGAGCAGCACGGCCTTGAGCTTGAGGTCAACCGCGCCGTACTGGGTCGGTACTCCCTTCATCGTGCCTTCCACGACCTGCGGCGTGCCCGAGGACGGGTCCGCAAGGAACAGCATCTCCGACGTCATCTTGGTGCCCAACGCCTCGACAATGACGGTCATCGCCTGCTTGATCTTCCAGACCTGCGCTTCGTCTAGTTTGTCCATCCCGACGAAGGTCGTCTTGACCTTAACCTTCTTGTCCGGCACCAGCGGGTTCGGCAGCTCCGCCTCCCAGCTCTCGCCCGGCTTCACAGCCTTCTCCGGCAGGAGGTAGTCCTGCATGGTGAGGACGAGCTGTTCGACCTCGGGAGCGAGGATGGACATGTCCGTGGCTGGGCGATCGAACTTCACGAGGCGACCGAGCTTGTCCACGGTAGTCAGCGCCGGTCCCGAACCCGGTATGTCCATCTCCTGCCCGCCGGCATTGACCTTGCCGCCGAGATCGGACTGCGCGAGGACGATCTCGCCCGTCTTCTTGATCTCCTTGACTTCGGTCTTCAGGGTCCGCTCGAGCGTGACCTCGGTGCCCGCGACATCGGCGGTGGCTGTGACCTTAATCCGAAGCACGTCACCTGCCTTGCGCGTTCGGGAGATGGAGACGGCGGCCTCATCCTGGCCAAGCGCTGTGCCGCCGATCAGGGCGGCGCCTATCAGCGCCAACAGGGTGCGAAGTCTCATATTGGTTTCCTTTCGTGACAAACAGGGCGGCCGCTAGCGTGCCCTGCGAACATGGACTTGGCTACTGCTTCTTGTCGGGCGTGCGAGTGACAGTGTACGTGATCTTGGCGGTACCGCCGCCCGGCAGCGGAATCCCCTCCATCTTGCCGTCGGCGCTCACCAGCTTGCCCGTATCTTTGGCAAGGCGAACGACCACCTCCGAGCGGTTCTTGGCGTCTCCCGCAGGTCCGGGCACAACGGTTTCGGCGATCACCCTGTAACGCAGGCTGTCAACCGGCACGGTGGCGTCCTTCTTGTCGAGAGCCAGCAGCGTGACTGTGATGTCCGCCTTCCTGCTCTTGTCCGCACCGACCGTCACCTGGTCCTTGATCGTCTCGCCGATCTTCAGCGGCTTCTCGAGGAAGACGCCGGGACGGGCCACGTTCAGAAGCTGGCCAACGCTTCCGCCGCCACCGACCGTCTCTTGCTTGACGAGTTTGCCGGCTCTGTCATACGTCGAGAGCAGCACCTGTCCCGAGCCGCCGGGAAACGGCATCTCGGATCCGCGGGCGCGAAGCACGATACTGTCCACCGTGGTCGCGACGACGGCCGAACCGTCTTCCTTGACCTCGCGCGTCACTTCGGTTGTCATGAGGACAGCCTCGGTGGCATTCTGCTCGAACTTGATCACGGTGGTGTAGCGGTCGGTCTCACCGGCAGTGAACACGCGTTTCAGCACGTAGGTTTCCTGGGCCGAGGCAGGCAGGGCGGAGCAAGCCAACAGCGTTCCCAGCCACAGACCGATCCGACCTGCGATGGTCTGGGATCGTCGGCAGGGCTTGGCAGGGCGTGGGGTGGCGACTGTGCCGTTCATGGGCGCTTTCTCCTTGACGCCGCCGCCGCGGGCCGGTCCCGCGTTGCAGGCGTTGGTACATATGGGGAAATCCGGACCACGGCCTTGACGTTGGTGACGATTTCGGCCGGTTCATCCGGCGGCGGATCGCCGACAAACCGCTCTGTGATCCTGGCCTGGATGGTCAGGTGACCTCTGAGGAGCTTCCCGCGTTGCGGGCTGAAGGCCATGACACCCGAGCCGGTGATCTGACCGACGCGAGTCTTGCGAGGCGATTCGCCTTCGGCGATGGGCTTCTTGTCGGCGTCCAGCTTCTGGTCTACCGCCATCGTGAACTCCTCGCGCACTCGGAGCGGTATCTCCGGCTGCGAAGTTCCGGCAGGGCGGCGCTTCTGCATGGCCGCTTTGCCGGCGGGCGCTGTCTCGGCGGCGCTCTCGAGCACCGTGGCGGTGAACTTCGCGGGCGACCCTTCCGAACCGAGAAGTTCGCTTTCGTACTCCCAGCTGTCGCCGGGCTTTACGGGGCGCTCGGGGAATACGACGGGACAGATGAGCGAATAGAGACGCTGAGGATCAACGCCCGGGATGCTGACGCCAAAGGGCAATGGCGGGGCTGCTGCAACGGACTTCACTTCGCCGGTCTTGAGGAAGGTTGCCGACCGGTTGAGCACCTTCTGGGCGTCCTCGAACGGAACGGGAAGCGGTATCTTGGCCAGCTCCGCTTCGGCCTTTTCGATGCGGAAGTCCACAGCCGCTGCGCCGTCGGGTCCCAGGGAGCGTGGAGTGACTTTGTAGACAATGTCAATGGTTGCGTCGAGGTCTATCGGCTCGACGTTGTTCATGATGGGCAGTGACCCCGAGAGATCCGCGTGAACCACATATCGTGACGCCTGTCCCACGCTCCAGCGATATGCCATCACTCGCGCCGGCGTATCAGCCGCGGGCCGTGCCGCCATTCCTGCCGACGCGCTCAACGCGATCAGGACGCATAGACTGTACGGTGCCAAACTGACCTCCGATGGTTACGGTGCGCAACCCGGGCTTCCAATGCGGGCAAGCTGCTACCCCGCACACTCAACCGCAGGCCTATCGCTGCCGTATTATAGCGCGGTGGAGGAGGATGGCAGAGTGACGGTGAAGGTGCTGCCCCGGTTGTACTCGGACGCAGCGGCGACCGTGCCGCCGTGCGCTTCGACAATGTTCTTGACGATTGAGAGACCGAGGCCGGTTCCGCCAGATTGTCGAGATCGCGCCTTGTCAACCCGGTAGAACCTCTCGAAGATGCGCGGCACGTGCTCGGCGAGTATCCCGATGCCGTTATCCGAAACGCTCAGCACTGCTGCCTCGCCTGCCCGCCTGACGGCAATCGTGACGGTGCCGCCGTGCGGCGTGTACTTGAGGGCGTTATCAATCAGATTCAGGACTACCTGCTCGAGCTGATCCCTGCTGCCCCATACGGTCACGTCTTCGTCGGTTTCCAGCCGGACCTGCAGCCGTGCGGCGGCCGCCTGGGCTTCGAGCCGCTTCATCGTTTGCTCGACGAGTTGCGTCAGTGAAAAGCGTGTCTTCTCGGGGGCGCGCGACTCGGCGTCAGAAAGGGTAAGCAGATCCTCGGAGATACGAGTCAGCCGTTCGGCCTCCGCGATGATTGTGCCCAAGAACCGGTCAGCGACCTCCGGATCGTTCAGCGCTCCGTCACGCAAGGTCTCGGCCATGGCTCGAATGGATGCCATTGGCGTTCTCAGCTCATGGGACACGTTGGCCACGAAGTCCCGCCTGATGGCTTCCAATCGGCGGAGCGCGCTCAGATCGTGGGCAACGACAACCCAGCCGCGGAGTTCGTCCTGCTCGAAGACGGGTGCGACCGATACGGATACCGATCCGTTGGCAGGGCCGACGCGGGCGATCTCGGCCGAGCATGCGCGCCGTTCGTCACCGGAGCGCGCGAGGAGAGACGGCATGGCAGTCGCGATCAGCGCCTGGCCTATGGGACGCCCGATCGGATCGGGGACTGCGACATCGAGCAGGCTCCGCGCTTCCGAGTTGATGGCCAGAACGAGCTGCTCGGCTGAGACCACGATGACGCCGCAGCCGCAGTTGCCCATGAGCGCGGCAATCGTCGCTTCGAGACGGTTGCGGGCGGCTGTCGCTTCGGTCGCGCGCTCCGCCTGCCTGTGGCGTTCCGCTTCGCTCTCTGCGCACTTGCGCGTTGCTCGCGTCAGCAGCAGCGCGGCACAGGCCAGACACACGAGTGAGACTGCCAGGGCTACGGTCAGCGCCGTGATCATGGCGGTTCAGCCGGCGACCAGTTTGTAGCCGACGCCTCGGACGGTCTGCAGGTATTGCGGTTTCGAGGGGTCATCTTCCACTTTCTCGCGCAGCCAGCGCATGTGCACATCCACCGTGCGTTCACCGACGTAGGCGTCTGCGCCCCACACTCGGTCAAGAAGGACGCTGCGAGAAAAGGCTCGGCCCGGATTGGACACGAGGAAGTGGAGCAGGTCGAACTCCTTGCGGGTCAGTGTCACTTGTCTGCCGCGCACGGTCACCTCATGGCGGCCGGGGTTGACCTGGATCGGGCCGGCCTGCACGGGAACATCCATTGCTCTCAGGGAGCTTTCGGCGTATCGTCGAAGGATCGTCTTGACGCGCGCCATGAGCTCGCGCATGCTGACCGGCTTCGTAACGTAGTCGTCCGCGCCCAGCTCGAGTCCGACTACACGATCGGTCTCTTCTGCCCGCGCGGTCAGCATGATCACCGGGACGCTGGATGAGCGACGGATGCGGCGGCAAACATCGAAGCCGCTGGCGGAAGGAAGCATGATGTCCAGGATGACGAGACCGGGCTGCTCGTCGGCGAACCGAGCCAGAGCCTGTTCGGCGTCGGCGGCGACAATGGGTTGGTGACCTTCCTTGCGGAGGTTGTAGGCCACCGCCTCGGCTATGGGCGCTTCGTCGTCAACTACCAGTATCTTCATCGGTCGGCCCGATTATACCAGTGCCTCCACGCTCGAGATGACCGCTTCGCAAGCAGGTTAACGGTCATTTAACGATGGCTTAACAGCCCCTTAATGGGCGCGCAACAGATTTGCCCCGGGCGTTAGTGAGGGCTCGGTCGCCAGAACTGGTATGTGCGTGCGTTCTTGCTGTGGTTTGGCGGACCACGTGTCGGCGCTATGCGAGCGAGTCCGTGAGGAGCCTCCCTCGCTGGGCGGTAAACCCAGCAGAAGGGGCCACGCGCTCTATGCTAGACTCGGATGATGCCTCGCAAAGACCGAGGAGGAGGGAACAATGAAGGCAAAGATGTGGGCGGCGGCCGTTATCGGGTTGGTTGTTGCTGCGATGACTGGGTGTTCGGCGCCCAAGGAGGGCGCAGGATCGGCCGGCACGGGAACGCAGACGTTGACCGTCAAAGGCTCCGACACCATGGTGCAGTTGGCTCAGGCGTGGGCCGAAGAGTTCATGAAGCAGCACCCCGACATACAGGTATCCGTGACGGGCGGCGGGTCGAACACGGGGCTCGCGGCTCTGATGAACAAGGGAACGGACATCTGCAACTCGTCCAGACCCATCAAGGATGAAGAGAAGGACCAGGCTGCCAAGAAGGGGATTGACGTTCAGGAGTTTGTGGTGGCCCGGGATGCACTGTCGGTGATCGTGAACCTGAGCAATCCCATCTCCGAGCTGACCAGGGATCAACTCAAAGATATCTACACCGGCAAAGTGACGGATTGGTCGCAGGTTGGAGGAACGCCGGGCCGCATCGTGCTCAACTCGCGTGAGACTTCGTCCGGCACCTACGTCTTTTTCCAGGAGCATGTGCTGGGCAAGGGCGTGCCGTTTGCCGACAATGCAATGCTGCAGCCCGCCACCTCGCAGATCGTCCAGACGGTCGCACAGGACAAGGGCGGCATAGGATATGTGGGCCTGGGCTACGTTACCGACAAGGTTAAGGCCATCAAGCTGAAGGCCGATGCGGCCTCGCCCGCGGTTGAGGGTACTGTGGATAACGTAATGAACGGGAGCTATCCGCTGGCGCGTCCCCTGTTCGAGTACACTGCAGGCGCGCCGAGCGCAGTCGCGCAGAAGTGGCTCGACTGGGTGCGCGGCGAAGGCGGACAGGCCGTTGTGAAGCGACTGGACTTCGTGCCGATCAAGTGAGCAAGCCAGGCCATCGTTGGCGCAGTCTCGAGGGTGTGATCGAGTCGGCAATCCGCGTGAGCGGTGTCGCCTCGATCGCCCTCGTAATCCTGATATTCGCGTTCGTCCTCCGGGAAGGGCTGCCCCTGTTCAAGGAGTATCCGCTCCGAGCCTTTCTCACCCAAAGGGGCTGGCAGCCTACGCTGTCGCCGCCGACCGGACCGTGGTTCGGACTGCTGCCCAACCTGTGGGGCTCAGTGCTGGTCACGGCAGGCGCCGTGGTGATCGCAGTCCCTCTGGCAATCGGGGCGGCCGTGTGTCTGGCTGATGTTGCGCCGCGAAGCATTCGAGATGTTGTCAAACCGACGATCGAGCTGCTGGCAACGGTGCCGTCGGTTGCCATCGGGTTCGTCGGAGCTGCGGCGATCAACCCGCTTGTGAAGGACCTCTTCAACCTGGATACGGGCAAGAGCGCTCTTGCCGGCTCGATCGTCCTTGCGTTCATGGCCATTCCGACCATCGTAACCATCTCCGACGATGCTCTCTCGGCCGTTCCGAAGTCTTTCCGTGACGGCTCGGTTGCGCTCGGCGCGACGCGGTGGCAGGGCATATCGCGCGTCGTCATTCCCTCCGCCGCGCCGGGAATGATCGCCGCCATCATGCTCGGCGTAGGTCGGGCCATCGGTGAGACTATGGTGGTGATCATGGTGACCGGCAATGCAGGGGTACTTCCGGACAAGGGGCTATGGCATGCATTCACGCACTCGGTGCGCACGATCACCGGCACGCTTGGCGCCGAGGCGCTCGAGGTGGCATACGGCGATGCGCACT
Organism: Chthonomonadales bacterium; assembly: GCA_037442185.1. Taxonomy (GTDB): domain Bacteria; phylum Armatimonadota; class Chthonomonadetes; order Chthonomonadales; family CAJBBX01; genus JAAYVH01. The sequence goes on from JBBIQU010000061.1 coordinate 14,147, forward strand.
ACCGTGCACTATTCATGCTCGGCGTGGTCCTCTTCCTGATCACATATGTCCTCAACTTCGTTGCCGATCTGGCGCTGAACCGAAAGCCTCGGAGGGCGTTGCAGTGAGAGGGAGTTCGGTCGCCGCATGAGCCTGAGTGAGCGTACCGCGGGCCTTGGTTCCTCGCGCATCATCGCCGCCAACCGCCGGAAGCAGAGGGTGGCATTTGCCGTGCTGTATGCACTGCTCCTGATGGTGGTGCTTCCCGTGCTCTGGCTGTTCGGGTTCATCATCTATCACGGCTGGCGGCAGGTAACCTGGTCGTTCCTCACGTTGCCGCCCACGGCGGTGGACGCGGCAGGAGGCATCTTCCCGGCGATTGTGGGAACGATCTATCTCATGATCGGAACCATCGCGATTGCGCTTCCGCTCGGCGTGGGCGGGGCGGTGTACTTGACCGAGTATGCCGGGCGATCGCGCCTTGTCCGGCTCATCCGCCTTGCCATCGTGAACCTCGCGGGCGTCCCTTCCATCGTGCATGGGCTCTTCGGATTGGGCTTCTTCGTGCTATTCGTCGGCGGCGGCATTGATCGGTTCATTCTGCACACCCCGAGGCCTGTGTGGGGCCAACCGTGTCTGCTCTGGGGCTTCTGCACGTTGGCAGTGGTCATTCTGCCGATCGTGATTACCGCCACCGAGGAGGCGCTCATGAGCGTACCCGTGTCGTTCAGGGAAGCCTCGCTCGGTCTGGGCGCCACCAAGTGGCAGACTGTCCGGCGCGTTGTGCTGCCGACTGCGCTGCCCGGCATCCTCACCGGCGCCATCCTGGGCATCGGACGCGCCGCGGGCGAGACAGCGCCGGTAATGATCACTTGCGCTGCTTCGTTCAAGCCGTTCCTGCCGGCAGGATTGAGCGATTCGGCCATGCTCCTGCCGTATCATCTGTACTTCGTGGTGACCCAGGTTCCCAATCCCAGCTTGCGCCTTCAGGCTGGAATCGCGCTTGTGCTGGTGGCCCTCGTATTCTGCATCAACGTTTCCGCGGTGGCGCTGCGGATGCGCGAACACCGAAGGAGAAAATGGTAACTGTGCGCAATAGTTTCTGTGTCTTCATTGCCGCTCTGGCGACTGCGGTCATGTGGGGTTGTGCCCGGGCGCCCCAGCAGAGCCCGGCTACCGCACCCGAAGCGGTTGGGGCTCAGAAGCCTCCCCTGACCGACGAGCAGATTCTGGCCGAGGTCAAGAAGCTGTTCGCCGCCGACCCGGAGCTGGCGAGGGAGAAGATCGAGATCACCGTGAAGGATGGGCGCGTGACGCTGGCCGGACACGTCTCGTCCGGCGAGGTGCGCATCAAGGCGGAAGACAAGGCTCGGGCGCACCCGGAGGTGTTCGGGGTGGACGCAGAGAAGCTGCTGGTCCAGTGAACGAGGACGGTCTAACATGACTGCTACCGCATTGCGCGAACCGGAAACGAAGCCTGCAGGTGAGCCCAGCTCAGGGGATGCCCATGGAGCGCAGCCCGGCGGCGTCGCATCCAAGATCGAAGTCCGCAACGTCAACTTCCATTACGGGACGTTCCAGGCGCTCATTGATAACTCGATCAACATAGCCGACAAGCGCATCACTGCGTTGATCGGACCGTCAGGCTGCGGCAAGTCCACGTTCCTGCGGATACTGAACCGTATGAACGATGAGATTCCCGGCGCGCGGCTTACCGGCGAAGTGCGCATGGATGGCGAGGACATTTACGGACCGCTGTGCGACAAGGTAACATTGCGCCGACGCGTCGGCATGGTGTTCCAGCGTCCCAATCCGTTCCCCAAGTCCATCTTCGAGAACGTGGCCTATGGCCCGCGCATCCACGGTGAAAACCGCAAGGCGCGTCTGGCCGAGATCGTTGAGCGCAGTCTGCGCAGGGCTGCGCTCTGGGACGAGGTCAAGGACGCTCTCCACCGGTCGGCGTTTGACATCTCCGGCGGGCAGCAGCAGCGGCTCTGCATTGCACGGGTGCTTGCCGTGGAGCCGGAGGTGCTGTTGATGGACGAGCCGTGTTCGGCGCTTGATCCTGCCTCAACGTTCCGGATCGAGCAACTGATGCGCGAGTTGGAGAACGAGATCACCATCGTTATCGTAACTCACAATATGCAGCAGGCGGCCCGTGTCTCCGATACGACCGGGTTCTTCCTAAAGGGTGAGCTGCTGGAAGTCGGTCCAACCGAGCGTATATTCAGCAAGCCGAACGACAAACGCACCGAGGACTACATTCAGGGCCGATTCGGGTGATGCTCCGCGTGCGGCGCCCCGCGCGATTCGCAGGTTTCGTACGCGCTGCGACCGCAGCCGGGACTCTCGCAGTGCTCGGCATTGCGGCGGTCCTCCGAGGGTCCTCTATGCCCCGACCGAGCGATTGCCGGCGGGGCAACGGAAAGTAACTGCCATGTCAACAACGCGCGCGCCTTTCGACGACGAGCTGGCCCAGCTTCGGACTCACGTCCTGGCAATGGGCGAGACGCTCGACCACATGCTCGACACCGCCATGCGAGCCCTGACGGAACAGGACCCTGCGCTGACTCTCGAGGTCCTGCGTTCCGATGATGAGGTGGACCGATTGGATGCCGAGATCGAGGCCGACTGCCTGAGGATGATTGCCCTTCAGCAGCCGGTCGCCGGCGATCTTCGGCAGCTCGGCGCCGCCTTCAAGGTGGTGACCGACCTCGAGAGGATCGGTGACTACGCTGTGGACATTGCCAAGATCGGACGCCGCATTGGGCGCCGCGGCTTGTTCTACAAGCCCCTAGTTGATCTCCCGCGTCTGTCGGATCTCGTCCGCGAAATGCTGCGCGATGCCATGACGGCGTTCGTCAGCCGTGACCTGGAGGTCGTCCAGCGGATCGTTGCCGCAGACGACACCATTGACGATCTCTATCACCGGTATCGCGACCACTTGATTGAGGCGATGCGTCAGGACACCAGCCTCGTGTACGTCGGCACCTTCCTCGTGCTTGCGTCGAAGTACCTCGAGCGCGTGGGCGACCACCTTGTGAACGTTGCCGAACGCATCCACTACATGGTGACCGGTGAGCTCGTCCAGTTGGCCAAGCAGCGCAAGCTTGCCGGAGCTCCCGAACCGCAGGGATAGGATCGTGTCGGCGATCGCCGCCAACGTTGAGCGCGTTCGCGACCGCATTGCCGATGCCGCGCAGCGGAGCGGGCGCGATCCCCGGAGCATATGTCTCGTCGCCGTAAGCAAGACAGTGGGCATCGAGGCCATTCGCGAGGCGATCGCGGCGGGTGTTGGCGACCTCGGCGAGAACTACGTGCAGGACGCGCTGGCCAAGATCGGTGAGGTCGGCGCTGATGTCCGGTGGCATTTCATCGGTCACCTCCAGACCAACAAGGCACGTCAGATTGTCGGGAAGTTCTCCCTGGTCCACAGCGTTGATTCGGAGCGTCTGGCCATCGAGCTGAATCGACGCGCCGATGCGGCAGGGATCGTCCAGGATGTTCTGGTTGAGGTGCGCCTCGACCCGACTGGAGCCAAGACGGGCGTTGATCCCGAAGGTCTGGACGCCCTGGCGGAATGCATCGAGGGTCTTTCGGCGTTGCGCCTCAGGGGTCTCATGGGCATGGCGCCGATCGTCTCCGACCCTGATCAGGCGCGCCCGCATTTCGCGGGACTTCGGGCCATGCTGGAGAGGCTTCCTCTTGGTAGTCGCGATATCCTCTCAATGGGCATGACCGGCGACTTCGAAGCGGCCATAGTTGAGGGCGCGACTCATGTGCGCGTAGGGACCGCGATCTTCGGACCTCGCGCCTGACCGAAGGTATACTCTGCCCAACTCCTTCGAAAGGTATTGGCGATGTCCGACCGTGTATACTTGAATGGAACCTTTGTCCCAGCCGATGAGGCCCGCGTGAGCATCTACGATCACGGGTTCCTCTACGGCGACGGCGTATTCGAGGGCATACGCGCCTACGACGGAGGAGTGTTCAGACTCACGGAACACGTGCGCAGGCTCTACCGATCGGCGCTGGCGCTTGCGATCCGCATACCCATGGAGCAGGAGGAGTTCCGGGCGGCCATCATCGAGACGGTGAGGGCGAACAACATGCAGTCGTGTTACATTCGCGTCTCCGTCTCGCGCGGAACCGGGCTGGGACTCGACCCCGAGCAGATCGGACCGGATCCGACCATCGTCATCTCAACGCAGCAGCTCCGTCTGTATCCGCAGTCCATGTACGATAACGGCCTGGAGGTGATCACGGCCTCGACCCGCGTGCCGCCGGCGGTCTGCATAGATCCCCAGGTCAAGTCCCTGGGCCGCTATATCAACAACATCCTGGCGAAGATGGAGGCCAATCGCGTCGGCGCCGGCGAGGCGCTCATGCTGAATATGGCGGGAAACGTCGCTGAAGCAACCGGCGACAATCTGTTCCTCGTCCGCGACGGGGCCCTGATCACGCCGCCGACGTCGGAAGGCGCTCTCGTTGGGATTACGCGGGACGCAGTGATGAAGCTCGCAGGCGACCTCGGGATACCTGTTGTCGAGCGGGTGGTCACGCTGTACGATTGCTATACGAGCGACGAGACATTCCTGACCGGAACTGCCGCCGAGGTGATCCCCATGGTTGTTCTGGACAATCGCCCGATCGGGAACGGCAAGCCGGGGCCAATCACGCATGCCATCACAGACGCCTTCAGGCGATGCACCGCCACCGAAAGCGAACCCGTCTACGCCTGACGAAGGGACATCGGTCGGCGGCACGCTGGCCCCGCTCATAGCCCGTGCCCTCGGAGTGGGATCGCGGGAGGCGCCCGGACGCTGCTCGCTCTGCGGCTCCGGCACCCGTCTGACGAGGGTCAACGACGGCATGACTGCCGCGCTCGTCTGTCTCGACTGTCTGGCGAACCGAACATCCGACGCAATGCGCATGCCCGCCCGGTTCATGGCCCTGCTCACCATGCCCACTCCTACCGGACTGCCGACAGTGCCGGCCACGGTTGACGAAGCCGCCTCCTGTCCGTCGTGCGGCGTCACGTTCAGTCAGGTGTTGGCTTCGGGCCTCCTCGGCTGTGCAGACTGCTACGTCGCGTTCCGGGATGCCGTCGAAGCCGGGCTTCGGAACGCGCACACGGGCGCATGACCGGTCGGCGCGTGCCCCGCATTCCCACGCCGTCGTGGTACGCAGGGGCGGGTTCGGATCAGGATGTCGTCGTCAGCACCAGATGCCGACTGGCACGCAACGTGGACGGCATGCCGTTTCCCTGTGTCGCCGCGGATGACGACCTCATTGAAGTCGGGCGCCTGTGCGCTCAAGCAGTTGCGTCCATCGAACCGCACGGGCTCTCCGTCGGCCGTCCGGCGACCGAGCCGGGCCTCTTGGCAGACCTGGTGGCGGCTCGATATGCGAGCTTCAGATGGGCCGAATCCGAGCGTCCCGGCCGCGTTCACATTGCCCCTGACGGCTCGTGGTCGGCGATGGTCAACGAAGAGGACCACTTGCGGGTGCAGGTGATGTTCGGCGGGTTCGAAGCGGAGGCGGCCGTTGGTCGTTGCCGAGCGATCGCCGAATCGCTGGCGCGTCAGGTCGCCTTTGCCCATCACCCCGACTACGGATGGTTGACAGCGTCTCTGAGCAATGCCGGCACAGGAATGCGCCTCGGTTTCCTTCTGCACCTGCCGGCCCTTGCATCGGGTCCCGCTCTAATCGAGGCCGTCGAGGCTGCTCGACGCATGGGATGCGTGGTTCGGGGCGCTTTCGGCGAGGGCACATCCGGAACCGGCGCCTTCGTCCAGGTGTCCAACAGGTGTACGTGGGGTCCGGAAGCGCACGACGCTGTCGGCCGCGCGTGCGGCGCCGGAAGATACCTTGTCGAGCGCGAGCGCGAGGCACGGCACGAGCTCATGGGCAGGCGAACCGGGGCTTCGGACATTGCGGACGCATCGGCAGGAGCCAGAGACCGTATCCTCAATGCGGACCTGGACGCTCAGGAGCTCATTCATTGCATTTCGATCCTGCGCCTCGGCATGGCTGTCGGTGCGACAAAGGGCGGCATTGTGCGTACTGGAGAATGGATAGGCGCCGCAGGCGTCATGGGCTGGGTGGAACGGACGGGCCGAAACCGATCTTACGAGCGCATGCGCCGTCTGGCCGCCATTCGGTCCGAGTTGCGCTCCTGATCGGCGGGCTCCGACAGGTTTACGCATACGGTTCGGCACGGAATCGGCTTTGGCCCGGCCGGTCAGGGCAGTTGATCGTGTCAGAGAGGGGCTTTCGTTGACACCCGACAAACTGGGAAGGGTAGAATCGCGCGTGAAGGGTGGGGGTCAGGGCCTGTATCGGACACCCGAAAGGTAATGAGCATGTGGCAGCGGTTCACTGAGCGAGCACGCCGGGTTGTGTTCTTTGCGCAGGAAGAGGCCGGTCGTCTCGGCGAGAACTACGTTTCGACAGAGCACCTCCTGCTCGGTCTCGTGCGCGAGAGCGACAGCGCGGCAGGGAGAATATTGGATCGCCTGGGCGTGAGTCTCGGGCGGATACGCAGTGAGATTGAGCGGCAGGTCACGCGCGGCGATGGCAAGATCAGTCAGGACATGCAGCTCACTCCACGAGCCAAGCGGGTCATTGATCTCGCCTACGATGAGGCTCGGCAGCTCAACCACAACTACATCGGGACGGAACACCTCCTGTTGGGCCTTATCAGGGAGGGCGAAGGGCTTGCCGGAAGGGTCCTTGCCAAGCTGAGCGTGGACCTTGAGCGCGCCCGGCGCGAAGTGATGTCCATGAAGGATGCCGAGGTCGCCTCCGTCGGCGCGTCCCATGCTCCGCATCGGCACCACCGATCTCGGACACCGACCCTCGACGAGTTCGGGCGCGACCTGACTGAGCTGGCTCGCAACGACAAACTCGATCCTGTGGTTGGGCGCACCACCGAGATTGAGCGCGTCATTCAGATACTCTCGCGCCGCACCAAGAACAATCCGTGTCTCCTGGGCGAACCGGGCGTCGGCAAGACGGCGATCGCCGAAGGTCTGGCCCAGAAGATCGTCGTCGGCGACATTCCCGAAACGTTGCGCGACAAGCGAATACTGGCGCTGGATCTCGCAGGCCTCGTTGCAGGCACCAAGTACCGCGGCGAGTTCGAAGAGCGGATGAAGCGCGTGATGGACGAGGTCCGGAAAGCCCAGGGCGAGATCATCCTCTTCATTGATGAGCTGCACACGCTCGTGGGCGCGGGCGCAGCCGAGGGCGCGATTGACGCATCCAACATCATGAAGCCCGCCCTTGCGCGCGGCGAGCTTCAATGCATCGGCGCGACAACGATGGACGAGTTCCGCAAGTACGTCGAGAGGGATGCCGCTCTGCAGAGGCGCTTCCAGCCGGTCAAGGTCGGGGAGCCTAACGAGGACGAATGCATCGCTATCCTCCGCGGCTTGCGGGGGCGCTACGAGAAGCATCACAGTGTCCGGATCACGGACGATGCCCTTGTTGCGGCGGCCAGGCTTGCGAGCCGCTACATCAGCGACCGGTTCCTGCCGGACAAAGCGATTGACCTCATAGATGAGGCGGCATCCAGGGTCCGGTTGCAGCATGCCCTTCCGCCGCTGGACCTGCGACAGGCTCGGGCCGAGCTGGTGGACATCGAGCGAAGGCTGCACGCCGCAGGCTCAGGCCGCCATGAGGCCAACCCCGACATCGAGATGAAGCGCCGACGGCTCAGGGCAGACATCGAGACGCTTGAGCGGGACTGGCGCTCATCGCTCGACGACACGCCACAGGTGGTCGCCGAAGACGAGATCGCCCAGATCGTGCAGTCGTGGACCGGCATCCCTGTCTCGCGCCTCGTCGAGGCCGAGTCGCAGAAGCTCCTGCGCATGGAGGAGGAACTGCACAAGCGGATCATCGGGCAGCACGAGGCCATCGTTGCCGTTGCCAGGGCTGTCCGGCGCGCCCGGTCGGGCATGAAGGATCCCAAGAGGCCGACCGGCACGTTCATCTTCCTTGGTCCCACCGGAGTCGGCAAGACGGAGCTGGCGCGCGCGCTGGCCGCGTACCTTTTCGACAACGAGAACAACCTCGTGCGCATAGACATGTCCGAGTACATGGAGCGCTTTGCAGTCTCGCGGCTTGTCGGCGCACCGCCCGGGTATGTGGGCTACGATGAGGGCGGCCAACTGACCGAGGCGGTACGGCGCAATCCGTATTCGGTGATCTTGCTCGACGAGATCGAGAAGGCGCACCCCGAGGTATTCAACATCCTCCTGCAGGTAGCCGAGGATGGTCGGCTTACCGACAGTCAGGGCCGCAACGTGGACTTCAAGAACACCGTGATCATCATGACCTCCAACATCGGGGCGCGCAGCATCACCCGTGAACCGGGGATCGGACTGCGGACCCCGGCAAAGGTGGACGAGGACGCGCGAGCCTACGAGGCCATGAAGGGCAAGGTCCTCGACGAGATGAAGAAGACCTTCCGCCCCGAGTTCCTAAACCGTATAGATGAGGTCGTGGTTTTCCACGCCCTGACCAGTTCGGAGATACACGAGATCGTTGACCTGATGCTCGAGCGCGTCGCCTCACAGGTGCGGCAGAGCGGCATGGATCTCGTGGTAACTCACGCCGCCAAGGAGATACTGGCTCGCGAAGGCTACGATCCCGCGTATGGCGCTCGCCCGTTGCGTAGGGCGATCCAGCGGCTGATTGAGGATCCGTTGGCCGAGCAGTTGTTGGCGGGCAACTTCCGCGAAGGCGACACCATTCAGGCCGAGGTCGAGGACGGCGACATCGTCTTCGTCAAGGCTCCGGCAGAAGGCGACTTCGAACTTCCGCCGCCGGCCCTTGCGGCAGTCGAGTAGACAGTCCATCACGCAGGAGCTTCGACGCCCCCGCTCAACGCATGGCGGGGGCGTTGTCACGCCATATCCGTCAGTTGACCACCGGACCGGGCCGCGGTTATAATGGCCGCCGGCAGGCGATCGTCACTCTCCCGCCGGCCGTGGATTGCCCGCCCAAGAGGCCTTTGTGCGCATGACCCACCAG
>JBBIQU010000062.1:0-12700 GCA_037442185.1 Chthonomonadales bacterium
GCCTTGCCCGCGCCTACTCGGCCTGCTGGATCAGCTCGTGGAACTTCGACTTCTGGTCGCTCACCTTCTCCAGTTGTGCGATAGGCCGGAGCGCCCGCTCGGTGATCGCGGGCCGGCGAACCATGTCTGGGAGGGACAGGACGTGCTCCTGGATCTCGGGCGCGAGGCGGAGCAGACCCATGACCTGGGTCACGCGGGCACGGGTGATGCCCTCCTGGCGGGCGATGGCGGCCTGGTTCGAGGCCTCCCCGGACTCGATGAGCGCCTGCCATTCGATGGCCTTGCGGAGGAGTTCGACCACCCGGGGCGTCCGGGGGGCCTTGGGCGGCTTGCGGTTCAGGACCCGCGCCGGAACGGCGTGGACGACCCGGTCGGCGGCCACCCGGCGTGTCAGGGTGCCGATGTTGCCGTTTTCGAACGCCCCCTTGGGCCCCAGGGCGATCTCGACCGTCTGTTCGCGGTAGGCGGCCACGGGCGCGCCGTCGCCACCATCGACGGCGACGTGTACGATGCGGAACCAGATCTCCGGCGTGGCCCATCCCCGGCCGCGTCGAATACTGTTACATTCGGGGAGCCTACTCGTTTCGTAGACCGCCCCTCGTTGCGCCCGAGTGACATCAGTCCTCGGGCGCGAATCGTACTCAGGCCCACCGCTTTAGGTGCCCGCTCGGGCATATGATGGCCGGTGGTTTGGCGCGTCAAGTCACATGCTTCATCCGCGTTGACGGTCGCTTCGACAGACGGCCATAATCGGACCGTATGAGCATGTCCGACGAACCCGCGGTACTGATGGCCAACATCACCAAGGTCTATCCCGGCAACATCGTCGCCAACGATCGCGTGTCTCTCGCCGTGCGCGAAGGCACGATCCACGTAGTCGTGGGCGAAAACGGCGCCGGCAAGACAACGCTCATGGGCATCCTCTACGGCGCCGTGCGCCCTGAAGAGGGTCGGATCCGGCTTCGCGGCACAGATGTCGTGTTCGGATCGCCCGCTGATGCGATCCGATGCGGCATCGCCATGGTCACTCAACATTCGAGTCTGATCCCGGCGCTCACCTTGCTCGATGGCGTGCTGCTGGGACATGAGGGATCGGTGGCAGGGTTTCTGCGCCGTCGCGCCGTGACGGCGCAGCTGGACGCCATTGCGGCACGTCTTGGCATCTCCGTTCCGTGGCACAGACCCGCCCGAGAGCTGACCGTCGCTGCGCTTCAGAAGGCAGAGATCGTCCGAGCCCTGTACAGAGGCGCAACGGTGCTGATCCTTGACGAACCGACCGCCGCGCTCGCCCCTCCCGAAGCCGACGCGCTGTATTCCACGCTGCGCGATCTGGCCGCCGCCGGAACAACGGTCATCGTCGTCACCCATCGCTTGCACGAGGTGATGGAGCACGCATCGCGCGTGACGGTCTTGCGCCGCGGACGCGTGGTCGCAGAGACCGAAACGTCACACACGAGCGCTCGCGAGCTTGCCGCGCAGATGGTGGGCGGAACTTCGCAGCCCGTGGCGGAACTGACGCGCTCCGAACTCCCGGCAGATTGGGACGCAGGCAATGCAGACGAGACGCCTGCGTTGCGGTCCGCAAGAACGACGCCCGGACTGCCGGTGCTGGAGCTGCGCAGCATCAGGCTTCGCGGACGCAAGTCCGTGGCCGAAGCGCCCATTGATCTGACCGTGCACGCGGGAGAGATCGTTGGCGTGGCCGGCGTAGACGGCAACGGCCAGCGTGAGCTTGTCCAAGCGATACTTGGGTTCGCCGCAACCGGAGGCGGACACGTCATCGTGAACGGAACCGATGTCAGTCGGGCGGCACCGCGAAGGCGCTCCTCTGCGGGTCTGGCTTGGTGCCCGGAGGACAGGCAGGCGGAAGGGCTGATCCTCGGGTTCGACATTACCGAGAATCTGCTTTTGCCCAACCTTGATCGGGCTGACCTCGGCGCAGGCCCCCGGATGGACTGGCCTCGCGCCGGTCGCGTCGCGTCCGAAGCGATGCGCATCCATGGCATCCAGGCGTCAAGCCCGACTGCACGAGCGGGCTCGCTTTCCGGAGGCAACCAGCAGAAGCTCCTGATCGCCCGCGCGCTGATCTGCAGACCCAAGTGTCTGGTGGCCATGCAACCCACGCGCGGGCTTGACATCCATGCCGCCAATGCCGCATTCGCCGCCATGAGGGCAGGCTGCGCCAACGGCATGGGCGTCCTTCTGATTTCACTCGATCTCGACGAGCTGCTCGAGATGAGCGACCGCATTGCCGTCCTCTATGACCACAGGCTCGTGGATGTTGTGCCAAATGTTCCCGGCGCACGCGAGATGATCGGCGCCATGATGACGACAGGCATGCGCCCGCAATGAAGTCACTCCTCGTCCGGTGCGCCATGAGCCGCCAAGCGGTCGGGCTATTCATGGCGATCATTGTCGCCGCGGGCATCATAGCTGCGACAGGGTCGAACGCCGCCGAGGCTCTCTCGGCGATGTTCTACGGGGCCATCGGCGACATTCCTTCAGCCGTTTCCGAGAGCTTCAAGTCCCACCGTCTGGTGCTGCCCAATGAGCCACTGAGGCTGATTGCCAAAGCCACGCCGCTCATCTTGAGCGGACTTGCCGTCGCGGTAGCCCTGCGCGCAGGCCTGTTCAACATTGGCGCTGAAGGCCAGATTCTCGTCGGCGCATTTGCCGCCGCGACAGTGGGCGCCGCATGGCCCGGAACGCCGGCTATCCTGCACCTCCCGGCGTGCCTCGTTGCCGGCATGCTCGCCGGAGCTTCTTGGGCGGCAATCGCCGGTGCCCTGAAGGCGTGGAGAGGCGCGCACGAAGTCATCGTCACCATTATGCTGAACTACGTTGCCATCCAGCTGACCCACTACATGGTGAATGGCCCGGCACGGGACCCTTCCAGCCTGGCTCCCGCGACCAGATTGATCCAACCCGGGGCGCGACTGTGGGCCCTCGAGGGCGGCACGAACTTCTCGGCCGGAATCGTGCTTGCGGTCGCGGCGGCAGTAGCCGTATGGCACTTGTTTGCACGGTTGCGCATCGGGTTTGAGATTCGCGCTGTCGGCGAGAACCCCGAGGCTGCGAGGATGGCTGCAATACCGGTTGCGCGAACGATGATCGTTGCGATGGCGATATCCGGAGCTCTTGCCGGCCTCGCGGGCGCCGTCGAGGTCCTGGGAGTCCATCGCCGCTATCTGGACGCTTTCTCGCCTGGCTACGGCTTCGAGAGCATCGCCGTTGCGTTTCTGGGCAACCTGCACCCCGCGGGGATCATCGCGTCTGCGTGTCTGTTCGGAGGAATCGCAGGCGGCGCCGTCCACATGGAGGCTTTCACCAGCACGCCTCGACAGATCGCGGGAATCGTCCAGGCAGTCGTGATTCTCGCGGTGGCCGTGCGATGGAACGCCGCCGGACGCGCTGATCGGAACGCGCGCCAATGAGTGACCGCATTGATCTCGCCGCGCTTGCCGTCCTGTCGGTGCGACAGGCATGTCCGTTGATGCTCGCGGCTCTCGGCGGCATCATGTCCGAGAGATCGGGAGTGGTCAACATCGCGCTCGAAGGCATCATGCTCATCGGGGCATTCGTCGGCATCTGGGCCGGCCAGCAGTTCGGACCGCTCCAAGGTCTCATGGTCGCGATCGGAGCCGGCGGCATCGTGGGCGCTGCCCATCTATTGCTGACACAGAGACTGCGAGTGAACCACATCGTGAGCGGGGTCGCCATCAACATTCTGGCCCTGAACCTGTCAACATTTCTGCTGCGCTCCATCTACAACCAGGCCGATCCTCCACGGCAGGCGCGCCTGAGCGAGCCGCTGCCGATCGAGTGGTTCGTCATCCTCGCCGTCGCGGCTACGGTGGCCGTACACGTTCTGCTGTACCAGACCACCCTGGGGCTTCGCATCCGGGCCGTCGGCGAAAGCCCGCACCGAACCCGCTTGGCAGGGGTGTCCTGCGGGCCGCTTCGCGCCGTTGGCGTGATAGCGTCCGGAGTGTTCGCCGCGACTGCAGGCGCCTACCTCTCGATGTCCCTGGTCGGGCGCTTCACCGATGACATGGTTAGCGGACGCGGGTTCATTGCCCTTGCTGCCGTCATCTGCGGCCGTTGGACGCCGCTTGGCGCGTTTCTGGCTTGTTGGGCGTTTGGCCTGTTCGACGCGCTCCAGTTGCGAATGCAGGGCACGCTCGCCATGCCCTCGGAAGCGCTCCGGGCAGTGCCCTACGTGTTGACGATCTTAGTGGCGGTTACTTTCCGTGCGCAGCCGCCTGCCCAACTGGGCTCCGGCGACGATGACAACCGAGATTGACACTTGTCCGCGCACACATGGTCCTCGCGCGTTATCGCGAGGCGAGTTCCCTCATCGTCGGGTCGCCGCAATCTGCAGGACGACGGCGCACCTTCCGAGAAACAAACCGACGACACTTTACGATTGGAGCGAAACCGATGGCCAGCATCAATGTCAGAGTGGCTACGTGCACACCTGAACAGGCGAAGGAACCCGTCATATACAGGATCGGTCATGACTTCCGCGTTGTGACCAACATCCGCAGGGCGCAGATCGCCGAAGAAGGAGGCTTTGCCGACATCGAGATCGAAGGACCGCTGCCGGAGGTCCAGCGAGCGATCGCCTGGCTCAAGACAACCGGCCTCGATGTCGTCGCTCTCGAGCGATCGGTCAGCGACGGCTCGAACCTGTGACTGAAACCATGCCGTCGCCGCCCGCGAGCGATAACCCGGACTCCACGCTCGAGCGACTCGATCGCGCCCTCGTGAACCGTGGCCTGATCGAGTCACGAGAGCGCGCCCAGCTGGCGATCAAGGCCGGGCTCGTGTCCGTGGACGGCACCCGAGTCACCAAGCCGAGCACGCTCGTTGATTCTTCGTCAGAGATCACCGTTGACGGTGAGCCGATGCCGTTTGTCGGAAGGGGCGGTCTCAAGCTGGACGCTGCGCTCCGGCACTTCCGCATAAACGCCTCGAACTGCCGGTGTCTGGATGTCGGCGCTTCCACAGGCGGATTCACGGATTGCCTGCTGCAGCGTGGCGCAGCGAGCGTTGTGGCAATAGATGTGGGGCACGGCCAGCTTCACCCGAACCTGAAGGGCGACGCACGCGTGAACAACATGGAGGGCGTCAACGCTCGGCACCTGACCCCTGATCAGTTCGGCGACCCCTTCGACATCATTGCCGTAGACGTCTCGTTCATTTCCCTGACATTGGTGCTTCCGGCCGTCGCCCCGATGCTCAGGCATGGAGGGTTCCTCATCGCCCTCATCAAGCCTGAGTTCGAGGCTGGCCGCGAGGCTGTGGGCGAGGGGGGAGTAGTGCGCGACACCGAAGCGATCCGCCGCGCGCGGGATTCGGTCAGCCAATGCGCGACCGAGACACTGGGCCTCCAGAAGGTCGGCATCATCCCGTCGCCCATCCGTACCGGCGGCAACCGAGAGTATCTGGCATGCTTCAGGAGGCCGAAGGAGGCGTTATCAGAGTGAAGGCAATGGTGACTATGATGGCGCTCATGCTCGGAGCATCTTGCCTCGGGGCTCCGCCTCCGAGGCTGCCTGCGGGACCGATCCCGGATGGTCTGGGGGTCAACATCCACTTCACGACACCGCAGCCCGGAGAGATGAAAATGCTTGCGGCGGGCGGGTTCACGTGGGTTCGGATGGACTTCGACTGGAACCAGGTCGAATACGAGAAAGGCAAGTACCGCTTCGATGCTTACGAAACCCTTATGACGGCGCTCGAAGAGCACGGCATCCGCCCGATCTTCATCCTCGACTACGTACATCGGTTCTACGACAACGCTCAGTCGCCCCACACGGACGAGGGCATCGCAGCGTTCGCGCGGTTTGCGGCGGCTTCCGCCCAGCATTTCCGGGGTCGAGGCATCCTCTGGGAAATGTACAACGAGCCGAACATCACGCCGTTCTGGCGTCCCACGGTGAACGTTCAAGACTACATTCGACTGGCAACCGCGACCGGCAAGGCCATCCGCGCCGTCGCCCCCGCTGAGGCTTACATAGGACCCGCGACATCAACCTTTGACTGGCGGTTTCTCGAGGAGTGCTTCAAAGGCGGGCTGCTGGACCTGTGGGATGCCGTCTCCATTCATCCCTACAGGCCCATGGAGCCCGAGACCGTGATACCTGACTATGCTCGCCTTCGAGCGCTCATCAGGCGATACGCCCCGAAGGGGAAGCGCATACCGATTATTTCGGGCGAATGGGGCTACTCGTCGGTCTGGGGCGGCATGGACGTTACAAAGCAGGGGAAGATGCTGGCCCGACAGTGGTTGACCAACATCGCATGTGAGGTGCCGCTCTCCATCTGGTATGACTGGCACGACGATGGTCCGGATCCAAAGGAGCCCGAGCATCACTTCGGCACGACCCTGCATCCCACGCATGCCGGGCGCGATCCGATCTATGACCCGAAGCCGGCTTACCTCGCCGCTCAGACGCTGACAACGGAGCTGCGAGGCTATCGCTTCAACAAACGTCTCATTGTTGGCGACCGTTCAAACCACGTGCTGCTCTTCGCAAAGGGCCGCGAAGTTGCCGTGGCAGCTTGGAGCACGCAGCCGGACGGGGCAGTCGTGAGCATTCCGGCAAGTCCCGGCGAGTTCGACGCCGTCGGTCATGTCGGTGACCGACGCGAGCGGCTCACTGGCGCGGCTTCCGGCCTGCAGGTGAGACTTACCGACGCACCGCTCTTCATCAAACCCCGCGGACACAACGCGGTTCTGGAAGCCGCCGCCGCGTGGGAGCGGCTGCCGCAGGAGATCGTTACGCCTCACCGTCCAACCCTCACGATCCGAGCCGCGGTCGGTCGGACGCCGGTTGCCGTCACTTCCGCTCCCGTAAAGGCGACGCTCGAGCGGACCGAGCGGCCCAAGGAGGTCCGTCTGATCCTGCGCGTCGGTGATGCCCCACCGGTCGTCCAGTCCACCTCGGTGATCGTAAGTGATCCTCTGATCGTGAACGTTGGGGCGCCGCTCGCCGGAAAGGTTACCGTTACGATCGAAAACCCATCGCGTCGAGCGTTCCGAGGGCAGCTCCATATCACCGGTCGCGCAGCGTTGGCCAAGCTTGCCCCATCGCGTATCGCAATCCCGGCGGGGAGCGGCGAGTGGAGTGCCGCACTCGACCTGGGTGACACCGCCGGAGAAGTGACGGTCAAAGGTCTTGTGGCCGATGCTTCCGGCGCACGCATCCTGACCATTCCCGCGCGGCGCTATCGTCCGGTTCGATGGATCGAGGCTCGCCCCTCGGGCGGCGATCCGGTCGGTCTGGACGTGCTTGCCGATGGCGACCCCAAGGTGGCCTCAACCCAGACCATCGCCGTCGCTGATCCTCCCGCTGGCCCGGTTGCCCGAGGCGTTCCCTCGCTCAGGCTGACCTACCGCTACGACAAGGGCTGGAAGTTCGTATTCATCCGTCTAGCTGACGCCGGCGCTAGGGCGATCGAAGGCAAACCCAGCGCCTTGGGGATGTGGATCCATGGCGACGGGAAGGGCAACATACCGCGTCTCCGATTCGTGGACAGCACACAGCAGACGTGGCAGCCTGATGGCGATCCCATCGTTTGGACCGGCTGGCGATGGGCTACCTTCCCGCTTGACGGGACGCGCTCAGGCCGCTGGGGAGGCGCCGACGACGGAGTCATCCACTACCCGATCCGATGGGACTCGCTGTTTCTTCTCGACAGCGCCGGCGGACGGGCCACCGAGGGCGTCATCCACATCGCTGCACCCACACTCATCTACAACGAAGGAAACTAGCCAATGCACACGTTCAACGGCCTCGGATTGGGGCTCCACAACATCAGCAGGCTCTCGGATGCCGAGACACGCTCCATATGCGCAGAGAACCCCGACGGATCGAAGGGCAAGGCCGCAATGGCCGTCCCGCCCACCGACGCCGAAGGACGGCCTATCGGTGCGGCGCGCGAACTCGGGCAAGGCTGGAAAGTCCGACCGTGCATCAGCATCGAGGCCCACGAATCGGTGACGCTCGCCGATATAGCCGGGCCTGGAGCAATCCAGCACATCTGGATCACCGTGTCGCCCGATTGGTGGCGACGCCTTGTCTTGCGCATGACGTGGGATGACGAGACCTCCCCCTCCATTGAGACGCCCCTTGGCGACTTCTTCTGTATGGGCTGGTGCCAGCGGGCCAACGTGAACTCGCTGCCCATCGCCGTCAATCCCGCGGGAGGGTTCAACTCCTACTGGGAGATGCCGTTCCGCACGAACGCCCGCGTCACGATCGAGAACCTCTGGGACGAGCCGTGTCACGGTTTCTTCTACCAGATCACCTATGCTCTGGCGCCGGTGGCCGACGACTGCGCCTATCTGCACGCCCAGTGGCGCCGCAGCAACCCGTTGCCGTATGCCGTCGAGCACGTCCTACTCGACGGCGTCAGGGGACAGGGGCACTACGTAGGCACATATCTCGCGTGGCAGCCGAACAACTGCGGATGGTGGGGCGAGGGCGAGATCAAGTTCTACATGGACGGCGACACACAGTTTCCGACCATCTGCGGCACGGGAACCGAGGACTACTTCGGCGGGGCTTGGGACTGGGAGCAACCCGCCGGTCAGTACTGCATCTACTCGACGCCGTTCCTTGGCATGCCCCAGGTCATCACTGCAGGCGCAGAGGGCATGTACCGCAGCCAGCAGCGCCACGGAATGTACCGGTGGCACATCCTCGATCCGATCCGCTTCAAGCAAGACCTGAAGGTCACTATCCAGGCGCTCGGATGGCGGTCCGGAGGCCGATATCTGCCGTCCCGAGACGACATCTCCTCCCTCGCAGTCTGGTATCAGGCCGAGCCGCACGCAGCGTTCCCGACGCTGCCCGATAGGAACGCGCTCGAAGTGATCTAGCCGCGTCGAACGGCGCCACGGCAGCCGGGTCCACAAACGTGGAGCGATATCACCCGGCTGCCGTGTCGCAGGAAGCGCCCCTACTCTCTCCCAGGCCGTCAAGCTCGAGCCGATAGTAGTACCACTCTGCAAGTCTACGCGCTCCGGCGCGCTCATAGAACGTCTGGGCGGGCATATTCCAGTCGAGGCAGCACCATTCCATCCGTCCGCAGCCACGATCCTGAGCGAGGGCATGGGCATGGCGGAAAAGCGCCGTTCCTATACCGCGCCCCCGTGCCTCAGGCAACACGAAGATATCCTCGATGTAGAGCGTCGGCCTCGCTAGAAATGTGGAGTACGTCTCGAAGGTCAGGAGATACCCGACCGCGTCCTCACCTTCGCATAACAGCCAAGCCTCGAATCTGGGTCTATCACCCCATCCATCTCTAAGCAGACGCGCTTCGGCCTCGTCGTCTGGGGGCTCTAGATGCTCGAAACGGGCAAGCGCTCGGATGAGTCCGATCAGCGCCGGCGCATCGCAACGCTCCGCTCTTCGGATCGTCACGCACATGCGGTCGAACCGACCGGCGCGGCAAGGTTCAACGCATGCCGACCGGAAATGATCTCCAGATCGTCGCGCTGGCGCGTCTCCTCCAGCAGCGCTTCCGAAACCTCGAGTACGTCAACTGCTTCCGTGTTTCGGATGCGCGCAAATCGCACGGTACTGCGGTCGCCCTTGCCGCACATTCCGATGGCTGCGCGGGCGGCGCCGTTGGCATCCTCAAGGATGATCGGCAATCCTCCGCGCCATGCTCCGCCTTCCTGGCTGGTTCGGTGATTGGTGGCCGTAACCGCAAAGTCCGTCTGTTCGATAAGTCGCCGCGTCACGATGTCGGCGAGGCGAAGCCCCGCTGCGTTGCCATGGGTCCTCTCGGTTAGCGACAGAGTGACCACCATCCGAACGTTCGGCCCGTCCCATTCGCTCTCTGGGATGGAGGGCATGCGCACGCGGCCGATTACGTGCGTGTCCATGCCGGTCCCACTGATGTCCTTGCCCATCTCGTCCACGACAAGCACGTCAACCGTGTCGAAAGCGAGCCTCGGGGCAATGGATCGCGCTCGGTTCAGCAACGCCTCTTCTTCGGCTCGCCCGATCCCGGAGGCAGGAAGAGAGTGGATCTCCGAGGTGGCGCCTTTCTCGTTCTCGAGGATTGCGATACCGCCGACGACATTTCCGGCCTGAACCAGGCGGCGGCCGACTTCCGGCATGATGTGCCGCAGTCCGTCCGCACCGAAGCGATGGATCGCGTCCGCTCCCTGCCGCTTCCCAAGCCCGATGGCGCACATCTTGCATAGCCCGCTCTCTATGGGCCCGCTGAAGTCCGTGTGATGCTTGATCCGATTGATCACAACGACGCAATCGGCCTCTGCCGCATTACGGTCGAAGTAGATCGGGTACCCATCGTCAAGCGCACCGAGCTGCACGACTTCCATGGTGGCTCTGATCGGCGCACCAACGGCATGCTCGGTGATGCCGTACCCTTCCAGGATGGACCGTTGACCTTCGGCGGTGGCGCCCCCATGGCTTCCCATTGCCGGGACGATGAACGGCTTCATGCCGGCCTCGGTAAGGACTGCAATCACCTGCGTCACGATCGTGGCCAGATTCGCCAGCCCACGACTGCCGACCCCGACGGCAACACGGGCTCCCGGCCTTAGCCTCGGATCGGACAGGAGCTCCTGAGCCGCAGCTCGCGCTGCCGCTCCCGGATCCTCCAGAGCGCGCGCTTCCTTGAGGTAGCGCACCGTCCATACCTCCGGCAGGGCGATATCGGGAAAGTCGAACGCAGTTGTCGAGACGTCTACCAGCATGGCCAAGCTTACCTTCCTGAAAATCGGTGTGAGCCCTAAGATGGCGGCGTATCCAATACCGGCACAGCGGCCGCGGGCTACGATGCGATGTACGGCCCTTCCCGCAACTCAATGCCGTTCCGCGTCGCAACGGCATACTGCCAGAGGCGGTTTGGCTGCCGGAAGCCTTCCGATGTCGCCGCCGCGCCGGTCTGCCCTGTCCGCGATACCGCGATGCATGCTGCGCCGTGGGCTTGATGCTCGGGGCGCTTGCGCAAGAGATATCGAATGGCCTCGGCGCATGCATCCTCAGGCGACAGCCCGGACTCCATCAGCATGACGACGCGGTACGACAAGCATACCTTCATGATCTCGTCACCGTTGCCGGTTGCGGCTGCCGCTCCGACCTCGCCGTCGGCGTACAGGCCGGAGCCGATGATCGGCGAGTCGCCCACTCGCCCCGGGAGCTTCCATGCCAGGCCGGATGTGGTACATCCTGCCGCCAGCCTTCCGTGCGAATCGAGCGCGCAGAGCCCTATGGTGTCGTGGCTGAGCGGATCAGTATCGTCATCCAGACCGAGCTCCATGGATGCGCTGTCGAAATGGGCCACATCCGGGCCACCGTGGGCGCGTTGCCATGCCAGCCATCGCTCGCGACTGGCCGCCGTAAGCAGCTCGGCATCATCAAAGCCGGCTCCTAACGCGAACCGGCGGGCATTCCCCCCAACCAGAAGGCAGTGTGGCGTGCGCTCCATCACCGCGCGTGCAACCGAAATGGGCCGCCGCACGCCGGTGAGTCCGCCGACTGCGCCCGCTGAATGGGTTGGCCCATCCATGATGGCGGCATCCAGTTCGACGACCCCGTCGGCGTTAGGCAAGCCGCCGTACCCGACCGACTGGACGTCGGGATCCTCCTCCGTTACGTTGGCCCCACGCTCGATGGCGTCCAGCGCCGCGCCTCCGCTCTCAAGGACGGTCCAAGCCGCGCGACAGGCGTCCAGACCGAACCGCCAGGTCGCGATCACAACAGGCTCTGCCCCCATCACCAGTGCCATGCCCCTCCCATTAGTGCTTAGTTTCGATAAGGAACAACCCGCCGATCATTGACACATGCGTTGGCGAATGTTATACTTCGTTCGCTGCGTTTGAGGAAAGCCGCACAAAGCGGCGAGGAGGCGTAACCGAGCATGTCAACAGGTCGCGTCAAGTGGTTCAATGACGCCAAAGGGTATGGCTTCATTGAGACTTCCGAGGGCAAGGACATCTTCGTCCATTTCTCGGCCGTACAGATGGAAGGTTTCAAGACGCTCACGGAAGGGCAGAAAGTAACGTTCGACATCGTGGACGGCGCGAAAGGTCCACAAGCCGCCAACGTGAAGCTCGACACCACCTGAGTCGAGCCTGGCTGAGCCAGACGTTCCCCGATCGTCACCATCTCGCAACGAGCGAAGTACATCGCTACGCCTGCACCGATTGCCTCGACTGCCTCTGAAGCCGAGGGGTAAGGGTTTGTGTGCGTCACCGGGGAGCGCGGCAGCGCTCTGCCCTGCCGTGTGCCGTGCCCATGTGACCCCGGCGGCCTGACCCGCCTGCAAGGCACGTACCCACGCTTCAGCGACGTCCGCCGTCTCCCGAGACCCAGCCTCCGATGTAGGCGGGAAACGCCAGGTTGCCGCCAAGCAGGATCGTAGGGATCCAGTTGGCTTCGGAAACGAGCGCGAACAGGGTCACGATTGCCCCGCATACCACGAACGCGATGGTGATTGATCGCGAGACTGCATCCTGAGCCGATGCGGCGAAGAAGTAAAGCAGCCCGCTGATCCAAAAGCACACAAGCGACAGCATTATCAGGATCAGTCCCATCGGCACGGCGCTCCTCGACCGCGCGCCGGGAGACGGCATCAGCAGCTCCTGGCGTGCGGGACGCAGGTAGCCGCTCCATGACCCGGCGAGGCCTGCCACGAATCCGGCGGTCGGCAG
>JBBIQU010000062.1:12714-22766 GCA_037442185.1 Chthonomonadales bacterium
CAGGATACCGGTGTTCCAGTCCCAGAATGGCCATACGACGCTGCCCTCGAAGCCCGTATTCAGCCCTGTGACGGCGACAAGGAACCCAATTACGGCGACACCGAACATCATCGTGAGCGCCTGCTTGGCCATGGCCGCAGAGGCTCCGCTTCGGGGCCGCATGGCTCCGGCAGGCTCAGCCGCGAGGTGTTCGAACTTCGCCCTCAGGCGCGCATTTGTGGGGTCGCTCTGGATGGCCATCGTGTAGTAGGCCAGCGCCTGATCGAAGTGACCACGATACCGGTGGATGTCACCGAGTATCTCCAGCGCTCCCGCATTGCGGCGGTCGAGCTCAAGTACGGCTCGACAGAACCCGGCTGCCTCGTTGAGCCTCATGCGGGCCATCGCAGCCTGCGCGTCCTGAAGAAGTCTGCCTATGGCGTAGGTCCTGGCCGCACTGTCGGCTGCCCGACGACCACCGGTACCGGCTCTCTCGGGGGCGCCTGCCGCAGCTGGATTCGTACTCGATGTCCTTGCGGAGCCTGTGGCGCGCGGTGAAGCAGTGGACGCCCGACGCATGCGCGCCAGCTCCATTTCGGCATCGTAGTTCGCGCGTCTCTCGGGATCGCCAAGGACCCGGTAGGCCTCATTGATCGCCTTGAAGCGTTCGGCTGCGTCGTCCGTTCGCGCGACATCGGGATGCCAGCGCCGTGCCAGCTCGCGAAATCGGCGCTTGACTTCTTCGGGCGTCGCTTTGTTTGTCAGGCCGAGAACGTCATAGTGGTTCTGCGCAGCCATCGGTAGCGGCCACCCTAACCGCCCAGGCCCGTCGCATAGCCGGCGTAGAACTGAACGACGGCAAAGCCGACGAGGAGCGCAACGACAAGGTAGACGGCGGTCGCGAAGATGTGCGCATACTGGTAGGCTCGCGTTTCCGACTCGCCCTCCAGATGCTCCGAAACCTTCTCCATCATGTAGTCAAGGTTGCCGGTCTGCTCGCCCGTGCGGAGCATGTCAATCACCATGGGGCTCAGACCGCCCGTCTCTACGAATGCGCTGGAGAGTGTCTCGCCACGACGGACGGCATCAACGGCCTTGCGTGACGCCTCAAGTATCCTGAAGCTGCCGCTTGCCTCTCCCGCTATGGCCACGGCTTCGGTCATGGGCAAACCCGCCGCATACAGAGCCCCGAAAGCCCGGCCGAACCGTGTGAGCGCGAAGCCCAGCGCCACCTTGCCGATGCCGGGAGCGGCATACTTCAGCCGCTCGATGAGCCTTCGGGCCGCCGGCGAACGGTACACGAGCGTCCGTTGGGCGGCCAGACCAGCAAACGCAGCGATCCCCAGAATCAGCAAGACAAGGGCGGTATCCACCAGATAGTTGACGCCGGTGTAAGGCATCCGGCCCATGGAACCGACGATCAGTTTCGATATCGCAGGCATGCCGTCAGTGAAGAACGACCTTCCCAGGATGAACAGAGCGGAGAACGCGACGAGTTTCGGGTACAGCGTCAGGCGGCTAATCGTCCTACGCAGGGCCAGCTCCTTCTCAAGGTAAGTCGCCAGGCGGTCCAGAGTGCTGTCGAGAGTGCCCCCATGCTCCGCTGCGCGAATCATCGAAAGCTGGAGGTCGGAGAAAACGTACCGGTGGCGTTCGAGCACTTCCGACAGCCTGCCTCCCGCTACCGTGTGTGCCTGGCATTCCCGGAGGATCGAGGTAAGCCGGCTGTTTCGGGTCTGTGCTTCGCATGACGCCAGCGCTTGGAAGAGCGGCAGACCGGCGCCGACAAGCGTGGCGAGCTGACGGTACATCGCGGCCAGATCGCGCAGAACGACGCCCGAGATCACGGGAAACAGCAGCTCCTCGGCCATCCGCGCCGTGATCGGCTTGGCCGGGAACTGCACGGTGACTTCGGAGACGACGGGGCGGATTCGCTGTACTTCGAGCCCCTGCGCATGGAGTCGTCCGACTGCCAGTGCGCTGCTTGGCGCGTCAATGCGGCCCTCAACCGAGGAGCCGGATCGCGTGCGCGCTAGGTATGTGAACTCGCTCACTGTGGGCTCACCCGTACTCGACGCTGTCAGTCGGTGCCGCCGTGACGCTTGATCACCTGGATCATTTCGGCATCGTCGCGGAGCCGTGCCTGGGCGAGCGGCGTCCGCCCCTGGGCGTCTCGCACATTCACCAGGCCCGGCTTGGCGGATAGGAGGCGATCAACGATCGCCGCATCACCGTCGCTCAATGCGTTCTGGAACTCCTGAACCTCGGTGGCGCTGGGAGCAGGAGGAGGCGACTTCCGACACCCGACGCCGAACCCTCCAAAGAAACAGAGAGCCAATGCCACCGCACAAACCCTGGTCAATCTGCCGCACATGCTGCCATTCTACTCCCTTTCGTTCGCTGCAACTGACGCGTCTCGGGTAGGACAGCCATCCTCCCGACAAGGCCGGTCAGTCCGGCGTGTGTGATGACGACCTCAACGATGTCTCCGGCTCTCGGCACAGGCTCGCCGGTATGTCCGTTCGGCAGCTCAACGTGCGTTGTCTTGAAGGTTCGGGTCAGGCCGCTCAGACGCATCTCGTCTCGGGCACTGCGACCGTCAATCAGCACCTCCTGCACTGAGCCCACCAGCCGCGCGTTGATCTCCGTTGTGATGCGGTTCTGGAGTTCGATCAGCGCGCTCAACCGTCGGACTTTCGTCGCGCGATCAAGCTGATCGCCCATGGCGGCAGCCTTCGTGCCCTGGCGCGGCGAATGGGCGAACATGAACGCCGCATCGAAGAGGGCATGACGCACATAGTCCATCGTCGCCTCGAACTCGGCCTCTGTTTCGCCCGGAAAGCCTACCATCAGGTCCGTTGTGACGCTCACGCCAGGCATTGCCGCGCGAAGCTTCTGTAGCACGTCATCGTATTGCTCGATCGTGTATCCCCGCTTCATGCGCTTCAAGAGGTGGTTATCGGCTGCCTGCAAAGGAAGATGCACGTGCTCGCAGACCTGCGGCAACGCGGCCATGGCATCAATGACCTCTTGCGTGAACCCCCGCGGATGCGGCGAGGTGAACCGGACGCGCGCAATGCCCGGTACCGCGCTGACGGCACGGAGCAGATCGGCGAAACTAGGCCTTCCGGGCAATCGCCGGCCGTAGTAGTTCACGGTCTGGCCAAGCAGAGTGACCTCGCGCGTTCCGGTTGCGGCTAACGAGCGTACCTCCGCGACGATTTCCTCGAGTGGACGGCTGCGCTCACGCCCTCGCGTTAGCGGCACGATGCAGAAGGTGCAGAACCGATCGCAACCGTACATTGCTGGCACGAACGCGCGCAGTCTCGATGGTCGCCCCACAGCCCGCAACGGTACGGTGTTCGGTTCGCCGGCCTCAGAATCGAGGAGCATCCGCGGCGCCCGAGCTCTGGCCGAGTTGCCTCCCCCATCGTTACCGTTCAGCAGGGCTCCAACGAGCGCCGGCAGATCCGCGGCGCGACCGGGTCCAACGATCAGATCAACGAATGGAGCTCTGCGGGCGATCTCAGCCCCCTCCGCCTGAGCCATGCAGCCGCAGACGGCTATCACCATCCGACTCCGATGCCGCTTGATTTCGGCAAGCTCGCCCAGCTTGCTGTATGCCTTGTCTTCGGGCTTCCGGCGCACCGAACAGGTGTTGAGGAGCACAACGTCGGCATCATCTGCCGAGTTGGCCGCAAGAAAGCCGGCCTGTTCCATGAAGAGGGCGATCTGTTCGGTATCGTCCTCGTTCATCTGACAGCCCCAGGTCAGTATATGAAACGTTGGATGAGTCTCGTTCACAAGAGAAGAATCCCGCGCAGTATGGCGCTACCGTTCAGTTCGCGACCCGCCACCGGCCAATACCGCTCGGCGCATACGCTCACCCGGGTCGCACAGCGTGATTCTAGCCGATCCGGCGGCTGCCATGTTGTCCTGTATTGCGCGCGCGGTCGGGCCATCCGATTTTCCTCCATGATGCGGCCCGCGCGTATCATGCCCCCGGCTCGGCAGGCGGTATACTGCGTCCATGCACTTGTCCATGCCCACACCCGGCACCGCCATCCAGCAGTGCGTGCTTGAGTTGCGGGCGTGTCTTGGGGACGACGCGGTCCTGACCCGCTTGTCGGACTTGCTTGCGTACGACGGTGATGCATATCCCATGGCGCGGCAGCTCCCCGCCGCCGTTGCGCTTCCGGCGACGACCGAGCAAGTGGCTGCCATGGTGCGCATCTGCGCTAAGCTCAACGTTCCGTTCGTGCCTCGCGGCGCAGGAACCGGCCTTTCCGGAGGCGCCACTGCGGTCCCCGGAGGCCTCGTGATCTCCCTTGCGCGGATGAACCGCATACTCGAAGTGGACATACCTAACCGCCGCGTTATCGCTGAAGCCGGCTGTACCAATCAGGCCATCTCCGATGCGGTCGCAAGCCACGGGCTCCATTACGCCCCCGATCCTTCCAGCCAGGGCGTGTGCACTATCGGCGGCAACGTGGCCGAGAACGCCGGCGGGCCCCACACGCTCAAGTACGGCGTGACAGTCAACCATGTTACCGGCCTAACGCTGGTTACGCCTGAGGGAGACGTCATTCGACTCGGGGGATATCCCGAGGAACCGCTTGGTCTCGACCTCGTCGGCGTGACAGTGGGTTCCGAAGGCACGTTCGGTATCGTCACCGAAGCGATTGTGCGCCTGACGCCCACGCCCGCGGCATACCGCACCCTCCTTGCCGTGTTCGACGACGTGGCCGCATGCACTCGCGCTGTCGTTGAAGTGATCGCCGCTGGGGTCGTTCCGTGTGCCCTTGAGATGATTGACCGCACGATCCTGGGAGCCATCGAAGACGCGTTCGGCTTCGGCTTCCCCCGCGAAGCCGCAGCGGTCCTCACAATCGAACTGGATGGCCCCGAGGTCGGCCTGGACGAAGACGCTGAGGTGGTCAGAGGCGTATGCCTGGCTTCGGGCGCGAGAGAGGTCCGCGTTGCGCGAGACGCGGCAGATCGCGCGCGCCTCTGGATAGCTCGCAAGAAGGGCGTGGGCACCGCGGGTCGGCTGGCGTCCAGCATCGTTACGCAGGACGGCGCGATTCCAAGGAGCAAGTTGCCGTCGGTGCTTGCCGAAATAGCCAGGATTGCCGAGCGCCATCGCATCCGCGTGTGCAACATCTTTCACGCCGGCGACGGCAACCTGCACCCATGCGTTCTGTACGATCAGAACGACCCCGATGAGGCTGGCCGCGTTCACAGGTTCAACGAAGAGGTGCTGGCGCTCTGTGTTGCGGTCGGCGGAACCGTCAGCGGCGAACATGGCGTCGGGCTCGAGAAACGTGACGCCATGCGGTTGATGTTCAACCCAGATGACCTCGAATGGATGTCGAGGGTCAAGACGGCGTTCGATCCGCGCGGCCTGTGCAATCCGGGCAAGCTTCTGCCGGATGTCGGCAAGGGCGACTCAATGGAGGGGCCGGGCACGAACGATGAGACGCAATCTGAACCGCCCGCAACGTCCTGTCCGCTACGGGGTTCAGCGACATCCTCACCTGCTCGTGTGGGTCAGGCGGATCCGGCAGCCTTCGCCATATGCGGCGAACCGCCTGAGGGGGTTGTCAGTCCGCTAAGCGAGGCCGACTGTTGCGACGCCGTACGGGATGCTGCACGCCACCGTGTCGGGCTGGTGCCCTGGGGATCTGGGACATTCATGCACCTCGGTGGTCCGGTCCGCGGCCCCTGGCGGGTCGTTCTGACCTCGGGCCTGTTCCAACTCGGTCCGGTCTCTCCCGAGGACTCACTTGTCACCTGCGAAGCCGGCTGCACTCTCGCCGCGCTTCAAGAGGCGCTTGCCGTCCACAGGCACTGGGTCCCCATTGATGCGCCTGAACCGCATACGACGACCACTGGCGGGATCGTGGCCGCCAACATCAGCGGCCTGCTTCGATCATCTATGGGCCCGCCTCGCGACCACGTCGTCGCGCTCCTCGCCGTGACCGACCAAGGTCAAGCGGTGAAGGCAGGCGCGCGCGTCGTCAAGAACGCGGCAGGCTACGACATGGCGCGCCTCATGGCCGGTTCTATGGGCGTCGTCGGGATCATCAGCGAGGTTACGCTCCGAACGAGGCCGCTTCCGCCTGCGCGGACTACCTTGACATACAGGGGACGAGGGCAATCCCGGATATGCGAGGCAGCATGGACTCTGCACGAGTCTCGGCTGCCCTTCGAACACCTCGCGGCACAGCTTACAGGCTCAGAAGGATGCATCAGCGTGGGACTTGCCGGCAACGCAACGCTCGTGGCATGGCTCCATGAGCAGGTTGCTGCAGCAATGTCTAGAGCTGGGCTCGAGCTTGACCACGATGGGTGTCCCACCGACGCCCTGCGCCGGAGCGCAAACGGCCTGGACGCCGATTGTGCGGCGCGAGTCTGCGGCGCGCCTGATGACACCTTCCGGATAGTGCGGCGCACGCTTCCTGACGGGACACAGTGGACATGGCTCGTTTCATGCGGTCTCGCCGTGGCAAGCGCTGCAGAAGGGTCCGCGGATGCGCTAGCGGCGATGCTGTGCGATGCATCGCGCATCCCGCCGGGCGAGCGTGTCTGGTTCGATTGGCTTCGACTGCCCAATTCTCGGTGGCACAATGACAGGGCTTCGCGAGCGTGGGCCATACCTTCGCATGGGTCCGCTTCCCTCATGCGCCGCGTTCGTGCGATGTACGATTCGCAGGGTGTGTTCAGCCCGGGGCGACAGCCGTGAGCAATAGGACGGCCAATCGGCTCACGTTCGAGCGCAGAGTTTCGGAGATGGTGGCTTGATGGACGACTCGAGGGCCGTCGCACTGGCGCGCAAGTGCGTTCGGTGCGGTTTCTGCATGGATGCCTGCCCGACGTACCGACTGACAGGCGTCGAGACGCTCTCTCCGCGAGGTCGCATCAGGCTCATGACCTCAGCCATGACCGGTGAGGCCGACATCAGCGCGGACATCGTGGGCGGCATTGATCTGTGCCTCGGCTGTCGCGCTTGCGAGACGGCCTGTCCGTCGGGAGTCCAGTACGGTCGAATCGTCGAGCATTTCCGCAACCGCATCGAGGAGACAGGTGCGCGTCGCAAGCTGCAACGCGATGCCAAACAAGGCATCATCGGCGCCATGCGGTCGCCGCGACTCTTTGCTGCGTCCCTCATGGCGTCTCGAGCATTGCCGATGGGTGCTGGAGGATCCGGCGAACACGCGTCCCGCGCCCCTGAGATGCCGCCCCTTGTCGCACACACGCTTTCCGGGAGCGATGCGGCCACGCTGATGCCCGATGCGCCGGAAACGGTGGGGGTCGGTTCGATACCCGCGTTCTCTCCTGCGATCGGCAAGCGCAGATTCCGCGTGCGCATCCTGCAAGGGTGCGTCATGCGGGTCTTGTATCATCAGACCAATCTGGCTACCGTGCGCGTGCTGCAGCATGCAGGCTGCGACGTTCTTTGTCCGCCCGATCTCGGATGCTGCGGCGCCCTCGACTTCCATGCAGGCAACCATGCGTCGGGCGTTTCCAGCGCAAGGGCTGCGCTCAGGGCGCTCAGGCACGCCGACTTCGATGCCTTCGTGATCAACTCGGCAGGATGCGGCTCGACGATAAGGGAGTACGGAGTCTTGCTCGAAGATGACCCGACCTGCGCTGCCGAGGCGAAGGCGCTCGCCTCGAAGGCACGGGATGTATCCGAGTTTCTCGCAGACGTCGGCCTGCCCGATGTGAGGCTCAGCTTCCCCGCCGTCGTCACGTATCATGACGCATGCCATCTGGCCCATGGCCAGGGCATCACCGACCCGCCGCGCAGGCTCCTCGAAAGCATCGAGGGGCTGAAGCTCGTGCCGCTTCGAGAGTCCGATATGTGCTGCGGGAGCGCGGGAACGTACAACCTGACCCAGCCCGACATGGCGCGCAGGCTGCTCGATCGCAAGGTTTCCAACATCATCGAGACCGGCGCGCAGGTGGTGGCCATGGGCAATCCCGGCTGCATGGCCTGGATCGCCCGAGGACTCAAGGCGGCGGGCTCGAGCATACGCGTGATGCACACCATTGAGGTACTTAACGAAGCCATCATGCGCCCTGAGCCAACCGGCTAAGCGCGGCAACACCCAACCGACTGAGGAGCACATGGAGCATTACAACCCCACACAAGTAGAGCAAGTCATTTCCGAGTGTCAGGAGCGCCTTACCAAAGCGGCAGTTGGCCGAGTGCGCCTCTGGCTGACGTCGGAAGCGTACGCGGACCACGTTGATGAAGTGATGGGGCTCATCGCCGGCCGGAAATGGGACGTGCTCGAGCAGAGCTTCGGAGCCGTACTGCCGTTCGGAACCGGCGGCCGTCGCGGTCCAAGGGGCGTGGGACCAAATCGCATCAATGCTCGCACCATAGCGGAGTCCGCACGTGGTCTTGTGAACTGGGCACGCCAGAAGAGGGCGAGTCGGGCCGGCGGATCGCCCTTGGCGGGGGGCACGTCCGGCCGCAGTGAACAAAGCGAAACATCGCACGGCAGGGTAGTGATTGCGTACGACACCCGGATCGCCAGCCGAGAGCTGGCCACCGTCTGTGCGGAGGTCATTGCCGCAGCCGGGATGACCGCTCTGGTGTTTGACGACTGCCGGCCGACGCCAGAACTGTCATTTGCGGTCCGATATCTCCGCGCAGACGCCGGCATTGTCATATCGGCTTCGCACAATCCGCCGACAGACAACGGCTTCAAGGCATACGGGCCGGATGGCGGACAGATACCGCCTCCGTTGGATGCCGAGGTGATGCGCTCGGTCAAGCGCCTCAGCGGCATGCCGATACCGCGCATGCCGTTCGAGCAGGCGCTCTCCGTCGGCAGGGCGCAGCTAATCGGCAGCGAGGTTGACGCCGCGTACCGGACTGCGGTAGGCGCTGCGGCTGTGGCGCGCGGCGCCAACCGTGCAGATGTTCGCATAGTCTACACGCCATTGCACGGCACAGGAATGCACAGCGTCGTCCCCGTTCTGTCCAATGCGGGCTTCTCCAATCTGGAGGTGCTTGGCCCTCAGGCCGAACCGAACGGCGAGTTTCCGACGGTGCCGGGGGGGAAGCCCAATCCCGAAGAGCCGCAGGCACTCCTGATGGCCGGCGAGCGCGCAGACGATACCAACGCCGAAATCGCCATCGGAACGGACCCCGACGCCGATCGCCTTGGATGCATTGCCATCCGTCTGCGCCCCGAGCCGACTCGCAAGGCGCTCAGCGGCAATCAGATCGGGACTCTGCTCTGCACCCATGTGCTCTCGGCTCGTTCCGAGCAAGGCCTACTCAGGTCTGATGCGCTGGTCCTAACCACAACGGTTACATCACCCATCATCGGGAAGATGGGCCGCGCGCATGGCGTAGGGGTCATTGAAAGCTTGCTGGTGGGGTTCAAGTACATCGCATGCGTCCTTGGTGAAGTCGCCGATCCGGATCGCGTGGTGTTCGCCTGCGAGGAAAGCCACGGCTATCTCGCCGGCCACTATACGCGCGACAAAGACGCCGCCTGCGCCGCATTGCTGATCGCAGAGGCGACAGCGCGTGCCAAAGCAGCCGACAGCGATCTCTGGGAGCAACTGGACGCCATCTACGTTACGTATGGCTACCACGCCGATCAAATGCTCTCCGAGGAGCTCAGCCCCGCCGGGGGCAAGGCACGCATCCGACGGATGACCAATGGCTTGAGGACTCATCGGCCGAACTCTATCGGCGGTTACCGCGTGCGGCGAATCATTGACCGCCTATCGTCAACGGTGTACGATCCGGCCACTGGCGTGGTGTCGCCGTTCGAACCAATAGCCGATCCTCTCGACGGTTCAAGGCTGGCGTCCCTGCTGCCTGCGCGCGACAACCTCCTCCTGTTCGAGCTGGATGGCGACGACGTTCTCGCCGGCGCGCGACTGGCCATACGACCCTCGGGCACTGAACCGAAATGCAAGTTATATACATCCGTCTGGACGGACCCCGACTGCGATCTCGTGACGGTTCGTCGCGAGACCGATCAGCGAGCGAATGCGCTTCAGGAGGCTTTCGTTGCGCTGGCCCGCGGTTACGCCGACGG
>JBBIQU010000063.1:0-21981 GCA_037442185.1 Chthonomonadales bacterium
CACGTACCGATCGAACACCCGCGATGCCGGGTTGCCGCGGAACCCAACGCAGACCGATTCGTAGCCCTCTGTTCGCAGGATCTCCGGCAGGGTCGCGATCTCCGGCCGCAGACCTCCACGATGTCGCAGGGCGACGATCTGCGTGCTGAAGCAGTCCATTCCGGTGAGCATCGAGCCGTACCCGCTTGTTGTCGGGACGTGGGGGCAGTATGTGCGTTCAAACAGCACGGCCTGCTGCGCGAACCGATCCATATGTGGTGTCGTGAGGCGCGGATAGCCGTAGCAGCTCATATGATCGGCGCGAAGCGAATCGATGCCGAGATGCACAATGTTCGGCTTACGCCGAGCGGCTGAAGACATGTTGTTGTTCCTTCCTATGATGTTCCTTCTCGTGAACTCCTGGAGTTATGTCGCAAGGGCGACAGCGATGTCGCCGACGTTGCTGCCCGTCGGTCCGGTGCGGATCAGGCAACCGATCCTGTCGAGCAACGCGTAGGTGTCATTGCGCGCAAGGGCATCCGCCGGACGCAAGCCCATGTCATCTGCGCGGCGAGCTGAGCTTCCGTCAACGACGGCGCCTGCTGCGTCGGTCGGTCCGTCCGTCCCATCAGTTCCGGCAGCCAGCAGACAGACCGAGCCGCATCCGGCCAGAATGGGGATCGCGGCGCAGGCCATCTCCTGACAGCGTCCGCCGATGCCCGAGCCACGGACGGTTACCGTTGTCTCGCCGCCGAACAGCAGGCAGTCAAAGCCGTCCGTGTCCTTGAGCCGCGGACGGTCGCGCGCGGCGCCCGCAAGGGTCAGAGCGACCTCCCTTGCCTCTCCCTGCATCATGCCGGTTACTATGATGGGTCTGTGTCCCATCTCACGCGCCTTGCAGGCGGCGGCATCGAGAGCCGTCCATACGTCGCCAACGAGCACATGGATCGGCTCGGGTCCGGCGCGGTTCGACTGCCCGCCTGGCGGGAATCCCATCCCACCGTTGGACCGCTCATGCGTGTCCCGCATTGCCGCAGCCGCTGAGGGCGGCACGCTTTCGGACAAGCCGTACTTCTCGAGCACGGCAGAAGCGTCCGCCGAAGTCGTCTGTCCGATCCAGCACGGGCCTGAGCCGATGCTCTCAAGAGGGCTGCCGAGCACATCGGACAGGACGAGACACAGCGCCTGTGCGGGAGCTATCAGCCGCGCCAACCCGCCGTGCTTCAGCTCCGATAGGCGGGCGCGAACTGCGTTCACTTCGGTGATGGTTGCGCCCGAGCGCAGGAGCAGGTCGGTTGTGGCCCGAATGTCTTCCAGTGCAATGCCCGGCCGTGGCAGCTCCATGAGCGCTGAAGCTCCCCCGGAGATGAGGACGATGACCAGGTCATCCGCACCCGCCTCAGCGGCCAGACGGGCTACGGCCTCGCCGCCCGCAACCGATCCGGCGTCCGGGACGGGGTGGCCCGCCTCCTTCACCTCCGCAATGGACGTTGGTCCTGAATGGCCGTACTTGGTGACGACGACCCCTGCGTCTATCCGTTCCCCGAGCTGCTCCTCGACGGCCTGTGCCATTGGCGTCGCAGCTTTTCCTGCGCCGACCACATAGACACGCCTGAAGCGCTCGAGTTCCAGCCGATGCTTGCCAACCTCCAGCACGCCGTCGGTCAATCGCAGCGCACGGCGAACCAGGCGATCGGCAGAGACGGCCTGCAGGGCCGCACCGTATATCTCGAGCGCGTGCCGCGCGGCCGGTCCGGGCGGACTTGTTACTTCGGGGCGAATGGTGCCGACATCTGTGCTCATAGTGCGGCACAGGTTTTCGACCCTGCGGTTCCGAAGTCCTGCATTGTGCGCCGCGCCCTTTCCCGCTATAATCGGGCGCATCGCGAAACCCGAATCGGACCGGCGCGGTAACATGCGATGGTGCGGCTGCGACTTGCCGCAAGGAGGATGAGATGCCTCGATCGTTCCGCTGGACATTGACGGCAGCGTTGGTTGCCATGCTGACGGTGGCCTCACTTGCCGACCCGCTGAAAGAGGGCCGAGAGCTGTACAAGGCCGGCAAGTACGCCGAGGCAATGGTCAAGCTCGAGCAGGCAACCCGGGAGGATCCGAACAATCCCAAGGCCTGGTGGCAGCTCAACTTCGCCTACAACAAGCTGGAACGCTACGGGGACGCCCTCCGGGCAGTCGAGACGGCGGGACGCCTCGATCCTTCGTACTCCTTTGCGTCGGAACCCGGCAAGTACCAGGAAACCGTCACCCGCCTCCGAAAGAAGGCCAGCTCCAGTGGCAGGCAGGACCCCCTCGACCGACCGCTTATCGGCGAAGGAACGCGGGTGCGCCGCCAACAACAGGCCCCGCAGCTGGACAACAGCATGGTGCGCCAGCTATCGGCGCGCGGCATCTACCTGGAACAGGGCATCGCCGTTGACGCGCGGAGGCTCGAGGCCGTCATTCGCGAGCTGCGCCCGGTGCCGGTCAGGTTTCTCGTCTTTAACAACCGCGCAGGCTCGTCGTCGCTTTCTCGTGAGGCCGACAGAGTTCGCAACTATCTGGGCATCGCAGACGGGTATGTGATTGCCTGCAGCAGGGCGGGAGTGGCGGCATCGAGCAAGGCGCTGAACAGGGACACGCTGCGTGAGCTAACCCGGCAAGTGGCGCCTCAGATGGAGGGCGGCGACTATACGGGCGCGCTCGAGCGGTTGGCGCGTGGCCTCGTTGCAGAACGACAAGCGCAGGTGACCCGTGCGCGGACCACGGGCGCGATGGTCGTCGGCGGGCTCGGCGTCCTCGTGTTTGGCTGGGTGATCTCGCGCCGCATCCGCAACAAGCGAGCGATGCGAGGGCGGCTTGCCGCGATTGAGCAGGCGAAGTCCGAAATACTGTCGCAGATGAACTACCTCGAGGACTCGCTCAACGCCGCTCCGGCCGCGATGGTCGAAAGGGTCAAGCAGGCTCGGCTTGAGGCCGGCACGAAACTGGATGAGGCCTCGCGCATCATCGTCCGCGCCAAATCGGAGTACGATCTGACCCGCGCGCAACGGATGCTTGATGAGGCCTCACGCGCGATCGCCCAGGGGCGCGATGCCCTGGAGGGCCGCGTTACCTCCGGCGCCCGCAGCACAGGCGCAGGACTGCCGCCGGTGTATGGCGAAGCCGACCGGTCAGGTCCCGACACCGATTGGACCGCCGTGCCCGAGACGCAACGTGGGGTGTGCTTCTTCTGTTCGCGCCCCTCGCTGCTGAGCGAGTTGTCCCCGGTGACCGTTGACCTCGAGGGCGAGCCCCATAGAGTGCTCGCCTGTCAAGACGACTACCGAGCCATTCGAACCGGAGAACCGCCGCGCATCCGCGCATTTGATCGGGGCGGCCGTATGGTGCCCTGGTACGCTGACGACGCCTATGATCCCTATCGTGACTACTACGGGCGTGGATACGGAGATCGGTCACTGCTCACCGACCTGGTGATGCTCCACATGGTGGACCGGATGTTCTGGGATTGGCACCGCCCCACCTGGACATGGGGAGGCGGGCACGGAAGCCACTGGGACGGCTACACCTTCTGGCCGGATCACCATCACTGGCAGGACCACCATGTTGAACGCGCGGCGGCGTCCGGCTTTGATCGTGATGAGCCGGCTGATGCGGCGGGCACCGACTTCCTCGGGTCCGGGTTTGGCGGCGACTCGTCAGGCGGTGCCGGCACCGACTTCCTGGGTCGCGACGATTCGTAAGCGCCGGCCCGGCGGATGAGCGCGTAGCCTATCAGCGCGCTCATCCGGGGTACCGGGACGCGGAGCGCGATTCCCATGCGATATCCCCGCATCCTTTTCTACGCCATCAACGGGCTCGGGCTCGGGCACGTCACCCGCCTGCTCGCGATCGGCAGAAAGGTTCGCCTTCTCGCGCCCGAAGCCGAGATCATCTACTTCACGAGTTCGGAGGCCGAGGACGTCATCTTCAGGGAGGGCTTTGCGGCCTTCAAGGTGCCGTCGAAGACGCTGCGGTCGCAGGCGAATCTCAGGCCGTCCACCTATGCGAAGATGCTGCAGACGGTCACCCTCAACCTGATCGCGTCCTTTCATCCGCACGTTCTGGTGGTGGACACCTTCCCGGCAGGCACGCTTCAAGAGTTGCTTCCTGTCCTGCGCTGGGATTCGCGCAAGGTCTTCGTGTTTCGCGTGCAGCGGCCTGCTGCGGCGCGCGCGCCGCTAACCCAGTCCGCCCTCTCGCTCTATGATCTCGCCATCGTGCCGCACAGCGAGGGCGAGGTCGAAGCTCCCGTGCCCGAGGGTCCACGGTCTGTGTGGACCGGCCCCATCGTGATCCGGGACAGAAGTGACGCACTCACGCGGGAGGAAGCCCGGGCTCGGCTGGGCCTGCCCCAAACAGGCCCGGTGGCGTACGTGACCTATGGAGGCGGAGGCGACGCCGCCATGGACGAGGCTCTACGCAATACCATCCAGGCGTTGTCGGGCGAGCCGTTCACGGTAGCAGTGTCGGATGCTCCCCTGTACCGGGGCGCAATGCCGCATGGAGCGGCAATACCGCCGAATGTCGCCGTGGTTCGGCACTACCCCATGGCCGAGATGTTCGCCGCATTCGATGCGGCGATCAGCGCAGCGGGATACAACACGTCCATGGAGCTTCTCCACCATGGTGTACCCACTGCCCTTGTTCCGTTCGCGCGACAGGTGGATGATCAGTGCGAGCGCGCCTCCGGGTTGGCTGCAGAGGGCGCTGCGCTGATGCTCGAGGAGCTCACTGCCGAGGGGATCAGGCGGACCGTCGCCATGCTGCTGGACGCGGATCGAGCCGAGGCGCTACGAACGGCGGCGCGGCGTCGCGTGCCTGACAACGGAGCCGAAGCAGCCGCTCAGGCCATAGTCTCCCTCTGGCAGCCCTGACCGTCTAGCGGCGCTGGTACCCTCCGCTCATGGACCCCATCCCGCCGCTGTACTGCCCTCCGCTGTACTGTCCCGGCCCCCTCTGATAGCCGCCGGAATAGGGCATTCCGCCGCTTGGCACCTGGCCGCCGGAAGCTCCGCTCATGCTCTGGAACGCCTTCGAACCACGGGCTGCCGCAGCTTGCGAAGCCTTCTTGGGGTCGTAGGTGTTGCGCGGCCGCTGGACGATGAAGTACACGCCGGCGGCCACTGCCGCCAGCACGACGATGATCAAGACAGCCACAATCGGGTTGATTTCCCGGTTCACGGTGGGTCTCCTGGTTCGCGGCCGTCAACAGACCGGACGGCGCGTTTCATATACGTCCGGGGCTTATTATACAACGGCGCGAGGGTTAGCCTGCACACAGGAACCGCCGTTCGGGGCGAGTGCTATAATGACGCCGACCCGCACACTCGACGATCGCCGCACCGAGCCAAACGCTCGGGACCCGTTGCAGTTCGAACCGATGGAGCGCTGACGCACCCGTGGAAACCTATTCCCAGGATCACATTCGCAACTTCTGCATCATCGCCCACGTTGATCACGGCAAGTCAACGCTTGCCGATCGCATCCTCGAGCACACCGGCGCCGTCTCCGAACGTGACATGCAGGATCAGTTGCTCGACACCATGGACATCGAGCGCGAGCGGGGCATCACGATCAAGATGACCGCCGTGCGCCTGACCTACCGCGCCGACGACGGGCAGTCCTACGAGCTCAACCTGATAGACACGCCCGGACACGTGGATTTCACATACGAGGTGTCGCGTTCGCTGGCCGCATGCGAAGGGGCAGTCCTTGTTGTTGATGCCGCCCAAGGGGTCGAAGCCCAGACAGTCAGCAATGTCAACCTGGCATACAATCACAACCTGACGATCATCCCGGTCATCAACAAGGTGGATCTCCCTGCCGCCGATCCCGAGCGCATTCGCGAAGACATTGAGACGGTGCTTGCCGTTGAGGCCCACGACGCAGTTCTCGCGAGCGCCAAACAAGGCCTTGGCACGCATGAAGTGCTGGAACTGATCGTCCGACGAGTTCCGCCTCCCTCAGGCAATCCGACAGCCCCTCTCCGCGCTCTCGTGTTCGACAGTCACTTCGACACCTATCTCGGGGTCGTTTGCTATGTCCGCGTTGTTGACGGCAGCATTCGGCCGGGCCAACAGATTCGCTTCATGGCCTCGGGCAGGGAGTTCGAGGTGAGCTCCGTTGGCATTTTCCGGCCGCAGATGGCGCAGACAGAGGCGTTGATGACGGGCGAAGTCGGTTTCCTGACGGCATCAATCAAGCGAATCGGCGATGCGAACGTCGGCGACACGGTGACCGATGCACATCGGCCGGCCGCAGAGCCGTTGCCCGGGTATCGCAAAGCCGTGCCCATGGTGTTTTGCGGCCTGTATCCCGTTGATAGCCGGGACTACCCGGACCTGCGCGAAGCTCTCGAGAAACTTCAGTTGAACGACGCCGCGCTGTCGTTCGAGCCTGAGACTTCCGCTGCGCTGGGTTTCGGCTACCGATGCGGGTTTCTCGGGCTTCTCCACATGGAGATCATCCAGGAGCGCCTCGAGCGCGAGTTCGGCCTCAGGCTTATCGCGACGTCCCCTTCGGTGGTGTTTCACGTGCTGCGCACGGACGACGTTCAGGAGGACGTGGAGAATCCGGCCAACCTTCCCGACCCGTCGCAGATTGCCGCCATTGAGGAGCCCTACGTGGATGCCACGGTGTTCGTGCCGTCCGCCTTCATTGGAGCGGTCATGGAGCTGGCAAGGGACCGCCGCGGCGAGTTTCTGCACATGGAGCACATCACCCACGGTACAGCCACCACCGAAGCTCGGGCAGGGTCGCAACTGGACCGGGTGATCCTGCACTATCGCCTACCACTGGCAGAGATCCTCCTTGACTTCTATGACCAACTCAAGAGCCGTACGCGCGGCTACGCTTCGTTCGACTACGAGCCCTCAGGCTATCGTGAAGGCAAGCTGATCAAGCTCGACATACTTGTGAACGGTGAGGCCGTGGACGCCCTGTCTCTCATCACGCACCGTGACAAGGCGTACCAGCGAGCCCGTGCTCTGACCGAAAAGATGAAGGAAGTCGTCCCGAGGCAGCAGTTCGAGGTGCGCATTCAGGCCGCCATTGGGGGCAAGATCATCGCCGCTGAGTCCGTCCGTCCCTTCCGCAAGAACGTTACGGCCAAGTGCTACGGCGGCGACATCACGCGCAAGCGCAAGCTGCTGGAGAAGCAGAAGGAAGGCAAGAAGCGGATGAAACAGATCGGCAACGTCGAGATTCCGCAGGAGGCGTTCCTCAGCGTGCTCAAGATAGGATAACAGCCATGACCCAATCCGCAGAGTCGAACGGCGCACCGATCACTGTCTGTCCGATCGGAGATCACCCCACCGTGCTCTTCGCAGCCGACGAGCTGGTCGGCTACCTCAGCCGGATGACCGGAAGGACCGTGCGCTTGGACATTGCGCAAGCGTACGATCCTGCTCAGCCCGCGCTGTGGGTTGGAACGGCCGACGCTGTGCCGAGCGTCTCGTGCCCCGTTACAGGCGACCATCAGTCGGATGCCGTGGCCATTCGGGTGCAAGGATCCAGCGGCGCAATCGTCGGCGCGAACCCGCGGAGCGCCCTGCTGGCGACCTACCGTTACCTCACGCACCTGGGCTGCCGATGGGTCAGACCCGGACCGGATGGCGAGTACGTGCCGGTTGGCGTTGCCGACCTGTCATGCGACCTGGTCGAGCAACCGAGCTACCGTCATCGCGGGGTCTGCATTGAGGGTGCCGTCAGCGAAGAGCACGTCCGGAACATGATCGAGTGGCTTCCGCGGGTCGGCATGAACGCCTACTTCACGCAGTTCCGTGAGTCCTTCACGTTCTTCGATCGCTGGTACACCCACTCGGCGGTCAAGAACGGACGAACCGAGCCGTTCTCCATCGAAGAGGCCCGGGGCAGATTGGACCGCCTTGTGGCCGACATTCGGAAACGCTCGCTAATGTACCACGCCGTCGGGCACGGATGGACGTGCGATCCGTTCGGTATGCCCGGTCTCGGTTGGGAGTTCGAGCCCGTCACCGCTTCGCCGGAAGTGGAGCCGTTCCTCGCTCTTGTGAACGGCAAGCGTGAGGTCTGGGGAGGCGTTCCGCTGAACACCAACCTGTGCTACTCCAACCCCGAGGTGAGGCGACGCATGGTAGCCGACATGGTCGGCTACGCCGCAGATCACCCCGAAGTGGACCTACTCCATGTGTGGCTGGCGGACGGATCAAACAACCAATGCGAATGCCCGGGCTGCAGTCAGGAAAGGCCGGCCGATTTCTACGTGATGCTGCTCAATGAGCTGGACGTTGCCCTGACGGAAGCTGGTCTGCCGGTCAGGATAGTCTTTCTGATATACGTGGACCTCCTGTGGCCGCCGGAACGCCGGCGAATCGCGAATCCGGACCGCTTCGTGCTCATGTTTGCGCCCATCACGCGGAGCTACAGCGAGCCGTTTGCGTCAGTGGCACAGGGCGCGCCTGCCGAGCTGCCGCCGTATGAGCGCAACAAGCTGACCTTCCCGAAGAACGTGGAGGAGAATGTCGCCTTCCTTCGAGGCTGGGAAACGGCATTTCGCGGCGACAGCTTCGATTTCGACTATCACATGATGTGGGGTCATTACAACGATCCCGGCTACACCCGCACCGCTATGGTGCTCCACGAAGACGTCCGTCGGCTCGGCCAACTGGGCCTCAACGGACTGATCAGCTGCCAAACACAACGGTCCGCCTTCCCTACCGGGCTCATGCTTTTCGCGATGGCTGCAGGGCTGTGGAACAAGGAGCGATCGTTCGCCCAGATCGAGGAAGACTACTTCCGAGCGGCGTTCGGTCCGGACTGGCAGAAAGCGCGAGGCTACCTCTGCGAGCTGTCCGAAATGTTCAACCCGGAGTACATTCGAGGCGATCGCCAAGCCGCCGGAAGCACATCGCTGAACCTGCGGTGCGAACGAATGCCGGAGTTTGATCAGATTCCCGAGGTCATTGACGCGTTCCGGCCCGTGATTGAAGCCAATGCAGGTCACGCCGAGCCTGCTTGGGCCGCATCATGGGGGTACCTGGCCGACCACGCAGACATCTGCACCCATCTGGCGCGCGCCTATGGAGCGAAGGAACGCGGCGATGCGGCCGAAGCGCTCGCGCAGTGGAAGGCCGCTGCGGATCTCGCTTGGGAACGTGAAGACAGGCTCCACACCGTACTGGATGTGTATCTGTTCACGAACACGCTCGCTCGCCGGTTCGAGTCTTAGCACCGGCAGTCCACTCGAGGATCCAATGACACAAAGACGCGTCATCTCGTCGGCCAACCACACCACCGGCCTCCGGCCGCCGGTCCGCCACAAAATCACCGAGGATGAGAAGCTCATCAACGTGCGGCGGCACACACCGGAGACGTTCACTCAGTCCGATCCGTGGCGCGTCTTGCGCATCATGGGCGAGTTCGTGGCGGGTTTCGACGCTCTGGCGGACCTCGGCTGCGCGGTCACTCTGTTCGGCAGCGCGCGCGTAGATCAGGACGACGAGATGTACCGGGCGGCCGTTGATACCGCGAGGTTGCTCGGTCAAGCCGGCTTCAGCATCATCACCGGCGGCGGCCCGGGCATCATGGAGGCAGGCAACCGCGGCGCCATGGAAGCGGGGGCGCGGTCGGTCGGCCTGAACATCGAACTGCCATTCGAACAGCACGTGAACCCTTACACCGATACATCGCTGGAGTTCAGGTACTTCTTCGTTCGCAAGATGATGTTCGTGAAGTACGCTTGCGCGTTCGTCATCTTCCCCGGCGGATTTGGCACCCTCGACGAGCTGCTCGAGGCGCTTGTGCTGATCCAGACCGGCAAAGTGCGCAACTTCCCGGTCATCCTCTTTGGCTCGCAGTTCTGGTCGGGCATGCTGGATTGGCTCAAGGGCTCCGTGCTTGCCTCAGGCAAGATCGCTGCCAACGACATGGATCTGATGGCTGTCAGCGACTCGCCCGAAGAGGTCAGAGACATCGTTGTTCGGTCGCTGCAAGATGACCAGTGGTGGACCCAGCGCGAGGAGGGAGCCCGGGCCGAGACTCAGCGGCACTTGAGCCCGCGACGATAAGGCGGGACGCCTGCGCTACGCGGCTTGGTACGGTGCAGGCGGGGCGCCTGCGCTACGGCGTTGCGGATCGGGAGGCGTCGTCCACTCGGATCGTAACGGACACCATGGCCTGCTCCGGTTTCAGCGATACCCCGCGCGGCAGATCGAGCGGCGTCTGACGTGTCGTGTCGGCCCGGATACCGTTCAGCGAAATCGCGACCGTGTTCACGGAAGTCAGGGCTTTGAGGTCCTCGGGCGCCCCCGACACTGTGACCTGAACAGGATCGCAGACAACCGCCTTGATGACATACGGATCGTCAACGCGCCCCCTCAGCGCCGGGCTAACCGGCAGGGTCCGCGTAACCGTGATGTCCTGAAGGTCCACTTCGACGTAGGCCATCGGCGGATCAACGCGTACATCCTCGACCGCGATGCCGGCGCGGTCCACTGCCGCAATCGCCGCCTGTTCACGCAGGTCCTTGCCGGAAGGGCTGAGGCGAACGAGCAATGCGGCGACCCGCTGGACGGCATCGCGTGGCCCTTCCACATCCGCCCACGCGGGTTCGATCCTCGGCGACGTGTAGCGCTTGCCGAACGGCGGCTCATTGCGGTACTCGGCTCCGATCTGCATGCGCCTGCGCGCGGCTACCCGCACTTCGATGGCGACTGACCGCGTCTGCTTCGGAAAGGTGATCGCAGGGGCCTCCGGCGGGGCGGCAAACCGAGCGACGGGAAGCGCTTTCATGCCTGCCCGAGCCAGTCCGACATCAACGATTGCCTTGACCGCTCCATCCGCAAGGGCGTCCAACTGCGCAGCCGGGCCCAGCACATCCACTGTGACCATGGTGGGCTTAACCTCGACGGACAGCCCCGGCGCGGGAGCGCCCACCGTGACCACCTCAGCCACGACCTGGCGCGAAGGTGCGCCTGCGCGCTCCTGACCTGCGTAGGCCCAGATCATCAGCGCTGTTGCCAGGGCGATCAGTTTCAGCAGCACGTTTTCGCGTAGCCC
Source organism: Chthonomonadales bacterium (assembly GCA_037442185.1). Taxonomy (GTDB): domain Bacteria; phylum Armatimonadota; class Chthonomonadetes; order Chthonomonadales; family CAJBBX01; genus JAAYVH01. The sequence goes on from JBBIQU010000063.1 coordinate 11,053, forward strand.
GCGGATCATCGCGCAGCGCCCTCCTTGTTGCCGCGGCGACTGCGGCGACGGGCTCTCGAGGTGCCCTGGATGATGGCGTCACCAACGCGAGACGCGACTTGTCCGATGGCAGTGCCCGATAGGCCTTGCGACTCGCCGACATCCAGCAGCTTGCGAAGCCGCTCACGCAGACTGTCCTCTGTGAAGCCCCGAACCAGACGGCCTTCGACCGCGACAGATATGGTCCCCGTCTCTTCCGATACCACCACCACCACGGCGTCACTCTCCTCGGACATGCCCAGCGCGGCCTTGTGCCGGGTATGGACGGCGACATCCAGCTTGGACGCTTCCGTAAGCGGCAGAGTGCATCCCGCCGCCACGACGATGTTCCCCCGGATCACGACCGCTCCATCGTGCAGCGGACTTCCGGGGTGGAAAATGGTCCCCAGCAGCTGTGAAGATGTTTGAGCGTTGATCAGGGTCCCGTTGGAGATGATATCCTCCAGCTTCGTCTCTCGCTCCAAGACAATCAGGGCGCCGACGCGCTTGACCGACATGGTGTTCGCGGCAGTCACCACATGGTCAATCATGTCGCCGACTGTCTCCTGACCCGTCAGTCCGAAGCTGCGAGTCCAGAAACCGACTCTGCCGAACTCCTCAAGCGCGTGGCGCAACTCAGGGAAGAAGAGGATAACCAGAGCAACGGGTCCGAAAGCGAAGGTTGTGCGGAGCAGCCAGTTGAGGCCGTACAGGTTCAGCCAGTCGGTAACAAACACCGCCGCGAAGAAGATCAACAGGCCGCCGATGATCTGCAGAGCGCGGGTGCCCTTGGCAAGCAGAAGCAGGCGGTAGACGAGCCACGCAATGGCGAGGACGTCTACGATCACCATGTAATCGAACTGCGTGAGCGCGCCCAGAAGATGACGCCAGGGCATGGGGAACCGAACCTTCCTCCGGGTCTCGACGGAATGCTGCCAGCCCAAAATAGAGTATAACATCACAACACGGTCGTTGAACGTGGAAATGGGAGGTTTCTGAGAATGCGTCGCATGGCTCTTACCGTCGCGATGTTCGCGGCGTTTGTGGTCGGGCACCTTGGACGCGCAAGCGCCGATTTCGCCGCCTACCTTGCCAAGCCCGAGCCGGTCTACCGCTGGGAGAAACGAGGCGAACGTACGCTCTCGGGCGGCAAGGTTTACGATCTGCATATGGTCTCGCAGACCTGGCAGGACATCGTGTGGGAGCACCGCGTGCAGCTCTTCGTCCCCACGGAGATGAGCGCTCCGAGCCAGTGCACGCTGCTCAACACGGGCGGCAGCGGCGGGGCTGAGGAAGCTGTTCTGGGCCTTATGGCTGCTCGCATGTCGGGATCGCCATTCGCAATCCTCTACAACATCCCGAACCAGCCGCTGTACGGCAAGAGTGAGGACGCACTCATCGCCCACACGTGGCTGAAGTTCATCGAAACGGGCGACGAGACCTGGCCCCTCCATTTCCCCATGGCCAAGGCCGTCCTCAAGGCGATGGACGCCATTCAGGCTTTCTCGAGGGAAGCCGGACTCACGCCCATCAAGGACTTCATCGTCACCGGCGCATCGAAGCGAGGCTGGACGACCTGGCTCGTAGGCGCGAGCAAGGACAAGCGCGTCAAGGCCATCGCTCCCATGGTCATTGACATCCTGAACGTAGCGGCGCAGATGAAACACCAGCTGGCCTCCTACGGCAAACCGAGCGAACAGATTGACGACTACAGTACCGCCGGACTGCTTCCCCTGATCGAGTCGCCCAAGGGCAAGCGTCTGATGGAGCTCGAAGATCCTTACAGCTACCGCCAGATCATCACCATGCCAAAACTGATCATCCTGGGCACCAATGACCGCTACTGGACCCAGGACGCACTCAATCTGTACTGGGATGGCCTTGTCGGACCAAAGTGGATAGCCTACATACCCAACAGCGGCCACGGACTCGAGGATCGCGGCCGACTGCTCAACGTGCTGACGGCATTCGTTCGAGCCCAAGGCTCCGGCAAACCCTTGCCCACCCCGAAGTGGACCTACAAGGAGACCGCGGACGGCGTGACGCTCACCGTCACGACCTCGGAGCCGGCCAAGGCGGCGCGCCTGTTCCACGTGACGGCGCCAACGCGCGACTTCCGCGATCAGAAATGGGCAGCCCGTGATATGACCGGCGAGCGAACAAGCTTCACGGCCACCTACCGGAAGCCGTCGTCCGGCTATGCGGCAGTCTACGGTGAGCTCGTTTACGAGCGAGACGGCAAGACGTTCACGGTCACGACGCAGATCAGGATCCTCGGGAAACCGTAATCGGTCGCAGCGCAGGCGTCTCGCCTGTACTGCAGTTGTCGGCGGCCCGGCGCGGGCCGTAACGCAGGCACCTCGCCTGCGCTCTTGCCTTCCCGCGCCGGGTTCGACTATACTGAAACTCCAACAACGCCGCAACCACTCTATGCATGCCATTCTCGACATACTCCAGACGGATGCCCGAACGCCTCCCAGCCAGATAGCCGAACGCCTCGGCATGCCCGAGGCCGAAGTGCGCGAGATGATCGCGCGGTGGGAAGACGAAGGCGTCATCCGGCGCTATAAGGCAATCGTTGACCCTGAGCGTCTCGGCCTTGAACGAGTCGTCGCCTACATTGACGTCTCGGTATCACCCGAGCGCGGGACCGGTTTCGACGACGTTGCCGCTCGAATCGCGCGCTTCTCGGAAGTGCGGTCGGTTGTGCTGGTGTCGGGCGGCCACGATCTGCGCGTCGTGGTCGAAGGCGAGAGCATCCGCGCGGTGTCGGCGTTTGTCTCCGAGAGGCTGGCCCCGCTGGACAGAGTCACGGGCACCACCACGCACTTCGAACTGAAGCGCTACAAAGATGACGGCGAGCTGCTCCTTGAGGCCGATACGGACCGCCGCCTGGCGGTAACGCCGTGAGGCCGCTGAACCGGGCCGTCGCCGCGATTCCTCCGTCGGGCATACGCAGGTTCTTCGATCTCGCGGCAGGCCGACCCGACGTTATCTCGCTGGGCATTGGCGAGCCGGACTTCGTGACGCCCTGGCGGGTACGCGAGGCCGCAATCTACGCCGTCGAGCACGGGCACACGACATACACGGCCAACTCCGGCATCGGCGAGCTTCGGGAGCTGATTGCCAAACACTGCCGCGCGCGCGACGGGGTCAGCTACAACCCCGAAACTGAGGTCATCGTTACCTCCGGAGTCTCGGAAGCGCTGGACCTGGCGCTGCGAGCCGTCGTTGAGCCGGGCGACGAGGTCATCGTCTTCGAGCCGTGCTACGTCTCGTACGGACCGTGTGTAACCATCGCCGGCGGAGCGCCTGTTGCCGTCGCAACGCGCGGAGAGGACGGCTTCACGATCTCACCGGGTGCCGCGGCTTCCGCGATCACCCCCAGGACGAAAGCGATGTTGATCTGTTCGCCCGGTAATCCAACCGGCGCGGTGCAGCCTGCGCACGTTTTGAGCCGACTGATGGAGATTGCGATCGAGCGCGACCTGTACGTGATCTCCGACGAGATCTACTCTCGGTTGGTCTATGGCTGCGAGCACACCTGCGTGGCCGGGCTGCCCGGCGCGCGCGAGCGCACCATTCTGCTCAACGGACTCTCGAAGTCCATGGCCATGACGGGTTGGCGCGTCGGTTATGCGTGCGCGCCGGAGCCGATCGCGTCGCTTATGCTCAAGATCCACCAGTACACGGCGCTGTGCGCGCCCCATGTGTCGCAGATGGCGGCCATCGAGGCGCTTCGCAACGGCGACGACGAGACCGACAGAATGGTCGCGGCCTATGACGTTCGGCGTCGCTATCTGTCTTCCGCATTGACAGATGCGGGACTGCCGTGCCCGCTGCCCGACGGCGCATTCTATGTTTTCCCGTCCATTGAACCCACCGGGCTGCGATCGGATGAGTTCGCCGAGCGCCTGCTTAACGAAGTCGGCGTCGCGGTCGTACCGGGGAGTGTGTTCGGTCCGTCGGGAGAAGGCCATGTGCGGTGTTCTTACGCCGCGCCTTTCCCGGTGCTGGAACAGGCCGTGAGCCGCATCCGTCACTTTACGCGGCAACTGGCGCGCGGTGGCTGAGGGAACGACGGCCGCACGACCTTGTTGGCCCGCATTGCCGGAGGCGAAATGGGATGTTGAACCGCGTGACAATCAAGAAGTTGGCAGCGCACCTCCTGTGGGGGGCCTGTCTGGCCGCTCCGCCTGGCGCCCGCGCCGAAAGACTGGTGCTCGCTCCCACCGGACGGATCGTCCTGCCCGGCGATGCCGCAGCCCTGTATCTCTGGCGCGACGAAGGCAAGGGACAGATGGGCCGCCTGAGCCTTGGGGTGCCGAAGGACGATCTGGGCCTGGAACTCGAGGTCGAGCACGTCGGTGACGGGCGGAGCGAGGTCCAGACGCTGGGCGCGCAGTATTCCGTCATCAGCGAGGCGTTCACCAACAACATGGCCCCGGCGGTTTCCGTTGGCGTCCTCGATCTGCCGAACCGCACGTCGTTCGGGCGCGCCTGGTATCTCTCGATGTCGAAGACCATGGGCCTGAGCGCGTCGCAGGAGCGCTGGCTTGGTCTGCTCCGTATCCATGCGGGTTACGGCTCGCACCGGATGGGCGGAGCATATGTGGGCGCATCGGTTCAGGTGGCCCGCAGGCTTGACCTGGCCGCCGAAGTGTATGCGCGCCGACTCAACGCCTCGGCTCGCCTGTGGATCGCGCCGCCGGTCGCGCTTGTGGCGCAGTCTCATAACGGCCGCGGCTGGGTCGGAGCGGAGCTGAGGTTGACGCGCTGAGGCTGAAGCGCCGTGCATCAGGATCGTAACGCGGGCGTCTCGCCTGCATCAGGTGCGTAGCGCAGGCGTCTCGCAAGCATTCGTAGCGCAGGCGTCTCGCCTGCATCAGGTGCGTCGCGCAGGCGTCTCGCAAGCATTCGTAGCGCAGGCGTCTCGCCTGCACGGTTGATGGAGGAGGCAAGCATTCCATGACGCTTCTGGCGAGCGTCCGCAGCGAAAGCCGCCCGGACGCAGCGGGTCGGGCTTCCCTTGCCGAGGGACAAACTTCGATGGACAACCGCAAGGTCGTGTTGCTGAAGAGCCTGGCCACGAACAACCGTTTCTATACGCTCGTAGAACCGGATTCCGGTTTGTCGAACGCCGGCACGATCGCCGAGTTCCCGCCCGACATCGTGTTGGGCGTTGCATATCCGTGCCTTGAAGACGGCCTCAACGATTTCGCCGTCATCCGCACCACGTTCGAGACCATGGACTACTTCCCGAACGACGAGGGCATGCGAGCGGAGCTAGTGGAGATCATCGGCGAGGCACGCGACAAGCTTGTCAGCCGACTGCGGGAGCTCCGCGACCGAGTCGCCAACAGAACGGCGCACTTCCTCGGCACAGACCTCGAGGAGTTCCGGTTCTATGCCCTGAACATGGTCAGAAGGGGCTATCCGCGCCGCAACCTCGACAGCATGATGAAGGTCAACGTGTTCGGGTCTGTCGCGGCAACGGAGCCGGCCTCGAATGGGCCCGAGCCGGTGTACCACTACGTCTTTCGGGACCCCGAGGTCCTCGCTCAGAGCTCGGCCCTGTCGCCCCGCCGCTTCATCTCGGCCATGTTCGACGACATCCTCGACGCCGTATCGGACGACCTGTGCTACATATCGCGCCACGTGTTCGACCGCGATGTCTTCCAGAAGTTCATCGCCATGATGTTCATCAACTACGCCACGACCGACCCCATTTTCTACGGCACACACAAGGCCGACTATGGTGTGTCCGGCGATAAGGAGATGGACGACACCCCGTTGTACGTGGCCGTCGCCAAGGGGCTTCGCGAAATCGAGGCGAAGCTGAAGGCCGAAGAGGAACCGGCCTATTCGGAAGTCCCAACGCAGCAAGTTGAGGCCGATGCCGTTCATCTCGGCGATGTAGCCATTGACGAAGATCACATTCTGGGCCCAATCGCCTCGATCTGCGCAGTTGCGCGACGGCTGGAACGCCTGGACAACCACGACGCCGTCGAGATAGGTCGCGTCATCCTGGCCGATGCCGCGATCCTGGTCCACGAACTCAAGGCTCGTGGCATTCTGTCCCCCGCGGCATACGACCCCGTCAACAACAATCGTGGCCATGGAGCCTGCGCCCCTTCATGATCCCCGGGCGCATCTGCCCGTGTCCCGTGCGTATGGATTCCGGGTTGTATGGGACGGAGGGAACGGATGGAGCTAGAAGCTGGATCAGCCCGGCGAACGGTTGAGGTTGCCGATGAGGTCGGCTTCTGCTTTGGCGTGCGTCGTGCCATCGGTCTGACCGATAGCGCCCTCGACGCAGGCGGCCCCGTCTACATCTACGGCGACCTTGTGCACAATCGCAACGTCACCGATCAGCTCGAGCGCAAGGGGCTGCGCAAGGTGAAGGACGTCAACGGCATTGGCGGCGGCACGATGGTCATTCGAGCGCACGGGCTGCCGCAAGCCGAAGTTGCCGAGGTGCGTAACAAGGGCTTCGACGTTGTGGACGCCACCTGCCCGATCGTACTCCGCGCTCAGGAAGCCGCCAAGACCCTCGAGGATCGCGGCTGCCAAGTCGTGATCATCGGTGACGAACACCACGCTGAGATCAAGGGCATCCTTGGCGCACTTGACAAACCCGCGCTCGTCATTGACAGTCTGGACGAGCTGCGGGCAGCCAGGGCAGACCTCAGGCTACGCCGAAAGGTCGGGGTCTTGTTCCAGACAACCCACGCCCTCGAGCTATGCAAGGACATCATCGGCGAGCTCGTGTTCATGTGCAAAGAGGTCCAGATCATCAACACCATCTGCCGGCCCGTTCAGGCACGGCAAGACGATGCCATTGAGATCGCCGAGCGGAACGACCTCATGCTCGTGGTAGGCAGCGCCACAAGCGCCAACACCGTCGAGCTTGCCGAGCTCTGCCGACGCCACAACCCGTGGACCCTGCACATCCAGGGTGCCGCCGAGCTGAGAGAAAGCGACTACGAGTGGGCTGCAAGCGTCGGCATCGCTTCGGGGCTTTCCACGCCGGTGGATGTCGTCGAGGCCGTCCGCGACATGCTGCTGTCGTCGCAGCTCCCCATACGGCCGGATCGGCGCCCTCCGGCCAATGAGCTGCCGGAGAGAGAGCGCCGACCGTAATCTGGCCCGATGGACCGGGCCGCCGTCCGACACCCGTTCGGGGCGTGTGTATCAGGTGATGGCGACTTCGCCTTCCTCTCCGGTGCGGATTCGGATCGCCTCGGTGACCGGAACCATAAAAATCTTGCCGTCGCCGATTTCGCCCGTGCGAGCGGCCTGAGCAATGGCCTGTGCCACCTTGGCGGCATCCTCGTCGGTGACGACAACCTCGACCCTGGCTTTCTGGATCAGGTTGACCGTGTACTCCGCGCCGCGGTAATGCTGCGTGAAACCCTTCTGTTTTCCCGCACCACGCACTTCGCTGACCGTCATCCCGCGGATGCCCAGTTCCGCGAGCGCAGCTTTGACGTCATCCAGCTTCTGGGGCCTGATAAGCGCCTCTACTTTGATCATTGTGCCGACCTTCATTCCTTTGCCGGTTGATCAGGCGACGCCAGGATGTCCGGCGCCCCCGCTCCGTTTGCCGATCCTGTTGACGGTCCGGCGTACCCTGCCTCGCCATGCTGCGTCAAGTCCAAACCGGCTTCTTCATCCGCGGATGGGACCCGCAACCCCAGCACGGCCTTGAGCGGGAGGGCGATCAGCAGTGTGCCGGCCACCGCGAGCGCGACGGCAACCCCCACTCCAGCCAACTGACGGACGAGCAAACCGGCGCCGCCACCCATGAGGAGGCCGTTCGCTCCGGCCTCGTTGACCGAAACGGAGGCGAACAGCCCGGTAGCGAGAGCGCCCCAAGCCCCTCCGACGCCGTGAACGCCGAAAACATCGAGAGCATCATCATACCTGAAGCGCTCTTTCATGCGGAGCGCAGCGAACGAGACGAATGAAACCATCGCCCCGATCACAAGCGCCGCCAACGGCGTCACGAACCCGGCGGCGGGCGTAACTGCGACGAGCCCTGCCACTGCCCCTGTGGCCAATCCCAGCGCCGTCGGCCGCCGGTACTTCACCCATTCGATCGCCATCCACGTCAGCGCCGCAGCTGCCGCCGCCAGATGGGTGGCGACAAACGCAGAACCGGCCAGGCCGTTGGAGCCGATCGCAGAGCCTGCGTTGAACCCGAACCATCCGAACCACAGCAGGCCCGTTCCCGTTATGGTCATCGGCAGGTTATGCGGCCGCATATCCTCCATGAACGACTTGTTCCGACGCCCGAGCAGGAGAGCCAGAACGAGAGCAGAGACGCCGGACGAGATGTGGACAACCGTCCCGCCTGCGAAGTCCAGCGCCCCCAGGTTCCGGAGCAGCCCGCCATCTCCCCAGACCATGTGCGCCAGAGGCACATAAACGATGAGCGACCATGCCCCGATGAAGATCACGTAGGAACTGAACTTCATCCTGTCGGCAATGGCGCCGCTGATCAACGCAGGCGTGATGATGGCGAACATCATCTGATAGACCATGAAGACTGCGTGGGGAACCGTGGCCGAATAGGTCGGGTTCGGCTCCGGACCGACCCCTGCCAGGCCCAGCCACTGGAGTCCGCCCAGAACGGCGGATCCGGGCGCGAACGCCAGGCTGTAGCCGCACACGGCCCACAACACACTGATCAGCGCGATCGCCGTGAACGAGTGCATCATGGTGTTGAGGACGTTCTTGGACCGCACCATCCCGGCGTAGAACATGGCGAGGCCCGGCGTCATCAGCAGGACCAGACTTGAGGAGGTCAGGAGCCATGCCGTATCGCCCGTGTCGAGATTCGCTCCTGACACAGCTTGAGCGAACGCCGAGCCGCACGACGACACGAGGAACGCGGCGAACCACAGAGACGTGCGCGCGAAGCGACGACGATGGTCCGATCGCGCGCTCTGCGCAACCTGCTTTGGTGACATATATAGAATCCTCCGGCGTCCCCGATTCGGCACCTCCGCTGGGACGATTCCAGAGGCCGCGATGTTCGGGGTCGCCCGTACCATGCGTCCGGTCACCGCGCGGGCGACAGCATCGCCCGGACGCGAGCAGGACGCGAACGTTGCTGTGAGCCGGGCAACATCGCCTGAGGGCCTGAAACCGTATGGGTAGGCGCCGCACGCCGGATATCCGATGCGGCAAGAGGATGGGCCAGAACGCGGATTAGTCGGCCGAGGTCAGTCGGAGTCGGGGCCGATGCCTTCGGTCAGCAGTATCGCGTCCGCAATTGCCCGAAGCGGTTTGCCCGTGGCGACTGCCTGGGCCTGCATCCGGCGGCTAGCTTCGCGCTCGGAGATCGCATGCCTTCGCATGAGCAATGCCCGGGCGCGACGGCACGCCTTTTCCGTTTCGATCTGCTCGATGAGGCCATTGCGGTCTTCCTCGACAGCCGTCATCTCGCGGAAACGGGCCAGGGCAATTTGGAGCGCGGGAACGAGCTCATCGCGCCGGAACGGCTTGACAAGGTATGCCAGCACGCCGGCTCGAGTGGCTTCCTCGATGACTGGAGCCTCGCTGTACGCCGTCAGCATGATCACCGGACAGATGCGCTCGCTGCTGATCGCCGCGGCAGCCTGAAGCCCGTTTCGGCGCGGCATCTTGGCATCGAGGATGGCGATCGAGGGTCTCAGGGAACGGGCAAGGTGGCAGGCGTCTTCGCCGTTGTCTGCCTCTCCGACCACTGCGTGCCCCAGATCTTCGAGCATCGCGCGGAGGTCCATCCGTATGACAGCGTCATCGTCAGCGATGAGGACGCTGAGGTTGTGCATGGTTTCAGTATATCCGCCGACCCGCGCACAAGTCAACGCACCTTTGGAGGGCCAACAGATATCAGGAGTGGCAACTACTGGTTTCTAATGCCGAGATTCGAAGTGCCCTGATTCTTGATTGACATGCCCAATAAGCCGTGTTATACTTCCAAATCTTCCGAGCGGTGCGCGCGCTTGAACGGTGAGTGGACGGCGCCGCCGGTAAGGAACGTCAAAGGAGGCAAGGCATGAGGTTTCACCGTCACACCGGCTTTACCCTGATCGAGCTGCTGGTGGTCATCGCCATCATTGCGATCCTCGCAGCCATCCTGTTCCCGGTGTTCGCACAGGCCCGCGACAAAGCTCGACAGACGTCCTGCTTGTCCAACACCAAGCAGATGGGCACGGCATTCATGATGTACATCCAGGATTTCGACGAGAAGTTCCCGCTGGGCTTCGGCCTCAGCGCGAGTATTGGATGGCTCTGGAACTACAACCATGCGATTCCGCCCAACTGGCGACCGCTCGCATCCAACGACCACAGGCTGCCCGCCTATCCGGTCCACTGGGCAAACTCGACTCAGGCCTACATCAAGAGCTACAAGCTCGGCGCGTGCCCGTCGGGTCCCGAAGTTCGACTGGGCATCTCCGACTACAACACGCCCGTAGTCCCGTGGGAGAACAGCTCCTACACGTTCAACGGCCTCTTGATGAACTATCCGCAGGCAGGCGTCAACACCCCGTCCAAACTCCCGCTTCTCTGGGAAGGACGCGGCAAGGCGCAGGTCGCGGGCTTTGCCCTGACCAACCCGGCGCTCCGCTGCGACCGCAGCTTCGGCGACTGCAGCTACAAGCCGTGGTCCAGCACCTGCACGTCCCGCTTCGACGGCAGTTTCAGCGCCATGTTCGGCCTTTCGGGCACCATGTGGATTCACTCCAACGGGGCCAACTTCGTCATGGCTGACGGTTCCGCCAAGTGGCGGCGGCTGGGCGCGACCCTCAGTCCGGGCGCGACCGACGCCAACACCGACCCGTACACCGGCTACAACTCGGACGGCTTCCCCGGCTACTACTGGTGGGACGGCTGTCATGCATGGCTCTTCCGACCGAA
>JBBIQU010000064.1:0-21697 GCA_037442185.1 Chthonomonadales bacterium
GGCGTCGCGCTCGACAATGGACTGATTCGGCGCGTGATCCGGATTGACCCGGCGGCGGCGACGGTCGGGCTCGACAACCTGATGACAGGCGAGACGATGCTCAGGGCCGTGTCGCCGGAAGCGTGGATCGAGTCCGGCGGCAAACGCCATCCCGTCGGCGGGCTGATCGGCCAGCCGAATCGGGCATACCTTCTGCCCGAGTGGTTGGACGCCATGAAGCCAGACCCGCAGGCGTTCGCGTTGGCCGCAATGGAGGTCGGCAAGACCGCCGAGCGGTTGGCATGGAAACGAACCAAGGGCGACCGCAAGGCCCCGTGGCCGCCTCCGGGCGTGTCGCTGATGCTCCGGTTCACGCCGCCGGAGGGCGCGCCGCCATTGGAGGCCATCATCAGGTATGAGCTCTACGACGGCTTGCCTGTGCTGTCAAAGCAGCTCATCCTGCGCAACATCGGCGACGAACCCGTGCGCGTGGATCGGTTCGCGTCGGAGGTCCTTGCGACCGTCGAGGCCGAGTCGGCCGTCGGCGAGCAGCCCGTCTGGCGACTGCCCAACATCCATATCGCAAGCGACTTTATGTTCGGCGGCGACACGCCCGAGAACGCGTCGAAGGTCGTCCATTGGACCCCCGACCCGGCTTACGGCACGCAGGTCAACTACGGCCTGACCATGCCCGCCATCATCGAGTGCCGACCGCCGCTCGGCCCGGGCATGGAACTGAAGCCCGGGGAGATGCTGCAGGGCTTCCGCACGTTCATGCTGCTGCACGACAGCACCGACCGGGAGCGCACCGGCCTGGCCGTCAGGCGCATGTATCGCGCGCTTGCGCCGTGGACTTGCGACAGCCCGCTCATGCTGCACCTGACCTCGACCGACGAGAAGGTGGCCAGAACCGCCATGGACCAGGCTGCGGACGTCGGTTTCGAGATGGTGATCTTCAGCTTCGGCAGCGGCCTGAACATGGAGGACGACTCGCCCGCCAACATAGCGCGGTTCAAGGCGTTCGCCGACTACGCCCACGCGAAGGGACTGCGCATCGGCGGCTATTCGTTGCTCGCCAGCCGGCGCATCTCCGATGAGCATGATGTCATCAACCCGAAGACGGGCAAGCCGGGCGGCGCCATCTTCGGCAACTCGCCGTGCCTCGGCAGCGCGTGGGGGATCGAGTACTTCGAGCGCGTCAAGCGCTTCCTGTCCGAGACGGGCTTCGACCTCCTCGAACACGACGGCAGCTATCCCGGAGATGTCTGCGCCTCCGCAAGCCATCCAGGCCATCGCGGGCTGGAGGACTCTCAGTGGACCCAGTACCGGCAGATCGCCGACTTCTACGCCTGGTGCCGCTCTCTGGGCATATTCCTCAACGTGCCCGACTGGTACTACCTTGCCGGATCGAACAAGTGCGCCATGGGCTATCGTGAGACCAACTGGTCGCTCCCCCGCGCCCAGCAGCATATCCACGCGCGCCAGAATCTCTTCGACGGCACATGGCAGAAGACGCCGACCATGGGCTGGATGTTCACGCCGTTGGTGGAGTATCAGGGCGGCGGCGCTGCGGCCACCATCGAGCCGCTCAAAGAACACCTCGCCGACTACGAGATGCACCTCGCCAACAACCTGCTGTATGGGGCGCAAGCCTGCTACCGCGGTCCGAGGCTCTATGACAGCGAGGAGACGAGGGCGCTGGTGGTCAAGTGGGTCACGTTCTTCAAGAAGCACCGCGCAATCCTCGAGTCCGACGTGATCCACCTGCGCCGCGCGGACGGCGTCAAACTCGACGGCATCCTGCACGTCAATCCCGAGCTTGACGAGAAGGGCCTCGCTGCCTTCTGGAACCCGTCGGAGCGAGCCGTTACCGAGGATGTTGTCCTGCCGCTGCGCTATACGGGCGCCAAGGATGTGGCCCGAATCACACAGGAGGGCGGCCGGTCCAGAGCCGTGAAGCTCGATACCGGCGGCAATGCGCGCGTCAGGCTCACCGTCCCCGCTCGCGGCGTAACGTGGCTGACCATTCGCTGAACCCGCCGCGCTGCGGATGGCTCCGCTTGGAGGATATCGAGGCAGGCAGGTGAGTATTGACACTGGGGCAGCGTCTTGATACAATGCGGCGATCGTTGCTGTGTACGCAGCACCTCTGTTGAGAGGAGGTTCGCCCCATAACGCACCCAGACGAAGGTCTGTTCGAGTCCGTTGACCCTGACGATGGCGCAGCCGAAGGCATCGAGGAGAAGGCGGATGCGCCGCAGGCTGTGCCCGGTCTGGCCTTGGAGACGGCGCTGGCAGAACACGAGGCCGTAGTTGACTCGCTCCTCAAGGAGGCGGGGCGCTACGCTTCGGCCCTGAAAGCCTGGAAGAAGGCGTGCAAAGAGGGCAACATGTCCAACCGCCAGAAAGCCGCCGATCAGGCTGCACGATTGGCGGTCGGCATCCCGGCATCAGCCCAGACGGCGGCCGATTGGTCCTTCGATGTTGCCGGGTGGTTGGCCTCCGGGACATGGCAACGTGAGATCGCAGATGCGCTCAGCACAGTTGGTTTGATCGCCATCGAGGTCGCGAGCGACAAGCCCTCCGGCGCACTGCTGTGTCCCCCCCTACCGCTGCTTCCGGAACCCGACAAGAGCAGCATTCGCGCCGGGCGGCAGACGGTGCGCTCGGTGCGCCCGTCAGCAGTCGCGGCTGAGATCAAGCGCTTGCGCGCACGCGCGGCCGGCGCGAAGGCGCAGGAGTTCCTTCAGGCCCTCTACGGAGCCACGCGGCAGCTGGCCGGAGTCGCGGACCTCCGCGCTACCTTCCGAGCGATCTACTCGCTGTTCGCCCTGACGCCCGGTTGGAAGAAAGAGAACACAGAACTTGACTTCGGTCAGATGGTGTATGCGCTGCGCGAGTCCGGTCTCGAAACCACGAGGGACGGCAAACGGTTCCAGATCCAGTTGGCCAGCGGCAAGGTGAAAGAGAGGGACATCTTTCGCGTCTACGGTGACGACGGACGCGAACACTCGTTCTACGCCATCCGTTTCTTCTAAGGAGGCCCCGCCATGTTGCACGATCGCCCGGCGTCCCGTCTGACTGCAAGCGGGTGGCTGTCCGGCTTCAACGATTGGTATCTTTCCGATTTCGTCCCGAGCGGCGGCTCCGTCGTACGCTTCGTTTCCGGTACCGAGACGGTTCTCACCCAGGTCCGGACCGAGATTGAGCGCATTGCTGAACAAGGCAACTTCCACTACCGGTTTCTCGATGCGGACAACCGCAGGCCGGATGGCCGTCCCCCGCAGCTTCACAGGATCGAGCGCTTCTATGCCGCAGTCACCGAGCAAGTTGACTGGCAGGGCTGGGCGCAGGCACAGGCGCGTAATGTGCTCGAGCGTCTGGGCTTACGCATTCCGCTTGGTACGTCGCTTGACGACATCCAGGCCATTGCCGAAGCCAACAAGACTGATCGGGACTACCTCATTCAGCAGTACCAAGCCGAAGCGCGTCGGAGCGTCCAAGATCGGGCCATGACCGTAGAGTTTCGGAACGCGATCACCAATCTGTGGGTGGATCAGCTGCTGCCCGACACGTCCACTCCGGGCCGCAGTGACGTGCTGACGGCGTGGCTCGGCGGGGAACCCCTGCCACCCGGAGGCGCGCGCGTACTCAGCCGGTGCCAGATCTTCGGCAGGATATCCTCCATCAACGCACGGCATTATCTGGTGTCGTTCTGTGAGTGGAGCCGACGCGTGGGACGGACCGGCATCCTCATTGTGCTGGACTTCCGCGCTTACGAGCGTACCGGAAGAGCAGGTCGAGCCGGCGCGACGGGAGCCGACATCAAGTCAGCCATTGATGCAGGCGCAACGCTGGAGGACATTCTGCGGTTGTTGGCGCAGGCCGAAACCGAATCTGATGCCCTACGATACGGCAAGCAGTCATACGAGCAGATGCTGTCGCTGCTCCGACGTTTCATTGACGAAGTTGACCGTTTCCCGTCGCTGGCGTTGATCGTTCTGACATCGCCTCAGTACTTCGGTGTTGACGAGCGAGTCCGAAGATACACCGACTATGTCGCGCTGAACACTCGGATCGGCGATGAGGTTGCCGACAGGCATCGGGCCAATCCCGACGCAGCCGTGGTCCGACTTAGTGAGGGCATATGATGACACCCGAAGTACTGGAAGCTCGCAGAGCCGTCGAGGCGCTCAGGTCCGGAGTGCCTTCGCGGACGGTGGTTCAGGAGCTTGGCACAACCCATAGCCAGGTCGAAGATGCGTTCGTCGCAGCGCTGGAGAAAGTCAAGGGAGGACAAGGCGCCGATCCAGTTGGGTGCCTCTCCCAGTTCGGACAGGGCAAGACGCACCTGCTGATCCACCTGCGCAACTTTGCCGAACGGGCCGGATTCGCCACGTCGGTCGTTGTTGTCAGTCCCGAAACCCCTCCTGGGAATCCCGCGGCGATTCTCAGTGAGATATGCCGAAATGCGTCCGTGGAGGGGCATGTAGGCGATGCCCTGCGCGAGCTTCAGCCCTCATCGAGGACGGACACGCAGGAATGGGCAAGCTTCAGGATCTGGGCACGAGACGCGGAAATCCTCCAACGCTTCCAGGCATTGATTTGCCTCTACGAGGAATTGAAATCCGACGTTGACTTCCGAGTGCGTATCCTGGAGGACATTCAGGGCAAGCCCATGACACTTGCCGAAATCCGGCGCGCGCTCAAGGATGAGGGACAGACCGGTGCCTACGATCTACGCGGTACAGCGAAGGCGCAAGTCCTGGCACCTGAGCGCATTCGTGTCTTGGCGCGATGGTTTCGGGCATTCGGCAGGCATGGTCTGATCGTCTTCTTCGACGAGCTGGAGCGGCTAGGGAACTTCAGCGCCAAGCAACGCATGGCGGCCTACGAGCAGATCGCATGGTGGACTGAGCGAGCACGGGAGGATGGCTCTGCGCTGCTACCCGTGTGGTTCTCGACGCACGAGATGGACCTGGTCCGCGAACGCGACCGATCGGCGATCGCTACGGAGGTGTTCGGCAGTCTGCGTCAGGACGCGACGCGCGTCAGTGTACAGCAGATGCTGTCTCAGAGCCCCAGATGGCGGGGATGGGACAGGTTGGGCGCCCTTGCCGTCCTGGAGCCTCCGACGCCCGATGAGCTTGCTACCCTGCAGACTCGCGTAGCCGAACTCTACGAACGAGCGTACGGCATTGAGCGCGTAGCTGATCTCAGAGTCCAGACCCAATCGGATACGGTCCGTCAGGAGATCCGCCGCTGGATTGCGTACTGGGACATGGAGCGGCTCTATCCGGGGTACGTGCCCGACATCGCTATCGGTACCGTTGAGGAGGACAGCGCGGGCGAATGGGACGATGTGATCCCAGAAGCCGACGAAAGCTGACGCGCAGACACCTGTCCTATGCCCATCCCGTACCGAAAACCTCCAGCGGTCACGATCCAGACTGCGATCGCCTACTTGAGCGTCGGTCGCGCCCAGGACGGATCGTTCATTGGGGCGCTCCTGCTGACCGATACGCAGGGCAGGCCGATCGAGTTCGTGCACAACCGTGTTGAGGCTCCACGGGGGTTCATGTGGCCTCAAGATCAGGTTCGGGCTGCTGCCGTCACCGCGCTGTGCCATTCTCTATTCGATGCATGTGCGCGCCCGCCTGAGTTGATGCTCGCCGAGGCCGACCTGGGCTCTGTGGATTTCTGCCGCGATGCGCTCGGACCGACCGTGCCGTTCGCTCTCCTGAGCTCGGGCGACTGGGTCTGGGTCGGACGCCCACCCGCACCTGGCGCCAAGGCACACAGCCTGGCCGAGGCGTTGCGCTCGCGCGCCGACCATCTGGAACCGTTCAGCCGCATTCGGGCCGGCTTACGCGAGGTGTACCCCGGCGTCGAGCTGAGCAACCCCCATGCCGATTCCGCATAGCCCGGCGGCCGTGGCGAAGGTTATGCCACGCCGTCCGGCTTCGTGGCTGCGTGGGCCGTGGCGACCATCGCCGGGCCGCGTTCGGTCGCACGCGGTTCAGTCCCCGAGCGCACCCCAAGCGCGTCGTGTGATGGCGCCCGTTCTGAACGTCCCGGCGGCTGCGGCAATGTCCGCGGGCGCTGCGGTCGCCGGGCCTGCAACGTCGGTGTTACTGCGTCCCCCTCCTTCGGGCAAGCCTGATCCGCGAGGTGGAGAAGACACCGCTGCGGGTACGGGCACCGTCACCACCGGCGTTGGTTGCGACACCGAACGCGAACCTCCGGACCGGCTGCCAGAAATCCTCTGGGCGATCTTGCAGCCTCCCATCAGCGCCCTGTTCGACCCCGATGGCGTACTGAAGTGGCCCGCCGAGATCAGGCCATTCCAGCGGGACGGCATTGCCGTATTGTTGGATCGCGCCGAGGTGCTGCTCGCGGATGAGATGGGCCTCGGCAAGACGATACAGACCATCGCCGCCCTGCGCATCCTCGCGTTTCGCGGTCTGCTCGGGCCGGTTCTGGTGGTATGTCCTGCGAGTCTGTTGACCCAGTGGCAACAGGAGCTCAGCCTCTGGGCTCCCGAGCTTGAAGTCCGCCCCATACAAGGCCGACCTGAGGAGCGAGCGACAAAGTGGCGAACGCCGGCGCATATCCGCCTGGTGTCGTATGAAACCTTACGAAGCGACGTGCTGGATGTGCGCGACAGCATCGCGCTCCGGTGCGAATGGGACGTTGTTGTGCTGGACGAGGCCTCGCGCATCAAGAATCGGGACACCGGCATCTCGCTCGCATGCCGACGCTTGCCAAGATCTCGCCGATGGGTCCTCACAGGAACGCCTCTGGAGAACCGGGCCGATGACCTTGCCACGATACTGGAGTTCCTTCTCGGCGATCCTGAGCGCCCACGCAGCGTCAGTCCCGACGTGCTGAACCTGCGGATGCACCTGGGGCGCGTACAGCTTCGACGCAAGAAGGCGGATGTGCTGCCGGAGCTCCCGCCAAAGGAAGTGCGCGAGGTGTGGCTCGAGCTACACCCTCGCCAGCGTGCTGCCTATGACGAGGCGGAAAAGGCAGGCATCTACCGGCTCCAGACCTCGACGGAGCCCATTACCGTAACTCATGTTCTCGAGCTCATCTCACGGCTGAAGCAGATATGCAACCGTGACCTGTTGTCTTCCGAGAGCGCCAAGTTGGACGACTTGGCAGAACGACTGGAGGAGCTGGCTGAAGTCAATCAACGCGCGCTGGTGTTCTCGCAGTACGTTGACGAAAGGTATGGTGTCCGCTGGATCGCCGAGGCGCTATCGCGGCTCCACCCTCTGGTATACACGGGAGACATGTCCGTGTCAGAGCGCCAGCGTGCGCTCGACGCATTCGTGAGCGACACCCGCCATCGAGTTCTCGTCCTGTCCTTGCGGGCGGGTGGTATGGGCTTGAACCTCCAGTCAGCGTCCTACGTGTTCCATGTGGACCGATGGTGGAATCCGGCCATCGAGAGTCAGGCCGAGGATCGCGCACATCGAATGGGCCAGCAGACGCCAGTAACCGTCTACCGCTACATCTGCGCGGACACGATCGAGGAGCGGATTGACGCCAAGCTCCGAGAGAAACGCGAGCTGTTCAATCAAGTGGTGGAAGATGTATCGCTCGACCTGTCGCGTAGCCTGAGTGAGGAGGAGCTTTTCGGCCTGTTCGGCCTATCGCCACCACGAGCCACACGCACGACGACTTAGGGTCTCGATCAGCCCGAACGGGTCGGCTCTTGGGAAGTCGGCTTCGGTTGCCGTTTCGCGTCGCGCCTTTTGGTTCGGGTTGTCCGTCCGTCAATCTCCCTCAGCAGCTCGCCGACTGCCGCCTCCAGCTGCCTGTCGCGACCGGAGACGATGTCATCGGGTGTGTGCTCCACCTCTATGTCCGGCGGGCAGCCGTTGTTCTCCATGTTCCGACCATCGAGGGTGTATGAGCCAACGGAGGGCATGCGCAGCGAACTGCCGTCTATGAGCGTGGTGCCGCCGGTGCCGATCACGCCTCCGTAGGTGCGTCTGCCGACGACCTTGCCGAGCTTCAGGGCGCGGAAACCCCAGGGGAATACTTCGGCGTTGCTGAGCGACGCCTCGTTGGCGAGGACGATGATCGGCTTGGTGAAGGACGGCAGCGGCGCAGGGGAGCGCTCGGGGTCGTCGCGGATCGTGCGCCAACCGAACACGCGGTTGAGGATCACCGTAAACATCTCGTCGGCAATGCTCCCGCCCCCGTTGAACCGCATGTCGAGCACCAGCCCCTCCTTGGAGCCCGCATCGCCCAGCGCGGCGCGTTTGAACTTCTCGAGGTTCTCGGCGTTCATGCTGTTCAGATGCACGTACAGAAGCCGCCCAGCAGAGAGCGTTTCGGTCATCTCCTCGCGATGCCTGACCCACTGCGCATACGACAGCTGCCTGTAGGCGGCGCCGGTAATGGGCTGTATGACGGCCTTGCGGGGTTCCTTCGCGCCTTCGGACTGCACGCCGATCTCCACACGCTTGCCCGCCATGCCCGCCAGCAGGTCGTAGAGCCGCTCATTGTGCGCAACGTCCTTGCCGTCCACTGTCAGGATCACGTCGCCTGACTTGAGCGGCGGCTTCAGTTCCGAGGCAGGACTCTCGGGCATGACGAACTTCACCTTGACGCCCTGTCCCGCATACGTGTCATCAAGCTCAACCCCAAGGGACGCCGTATCGAGACCGGCCTGGCCTCCCGTCGGGCCGCTGATGCCTGTGTGGGAGGCGTTCAACTCGCCCAGCGCAAGACTGAAGAGCGCGTAGAGGTCCTCCTTCGCTGCGAGCGTGGCGGCAATCGGCCGATACCGCTCGGAGACCTGGTTCCAGTCGCATCCGTGCATGGCCGGATCGTAGAAACGGTCGCGCATCTTGCGCCATGCCTCATCGAAGACCTGCAGCATCTCGGCCCGCCGATCAACGGTCATCTCAACCGTGAACGGCACGGGCGTGACCGACGGCGCCGGGCCGGCGAGCGTCAGCACCCGTATGCCTCCGCCCGCGAGATAGAAGGCCCGCGAGCCGTCGCGCGCGAGCTCGATGCCTGAGGCGTCTTCGCCGCTCTGTGTCAGCCGCGTCGGCGATCCGCCCGTTGCGGCGACCCTCCAGATGTCCGTCCGATCAAGCTGGGCCGCCGTGAAGAGGATGGACTTGCCGTCGGGCATCACCGCGAAGCTGCGTACCCCGTTCTCGCCTGAGGTCACCCGACGCGGGCGCAGGTGGATGTCCTTGAGGTCCACCCGAACCGTGCCCTTCGGCTCCGGCTTGCCGGCATCGTCCGCTTCGCCGCGCTTTCCTGCCGACATGGCCACGCTCCATACATGGCTCACGGTGTTCCGATTAGACACGAAGAAGAGGCTTGACCCGTCGGAAGACCACACAGGCCTTTCGTTGATGACGGGGTAGCGCGTCACATTCACCGGCTTGGGATCGGCAACATTGACCAGGAAGATATCCGAGAGCGAGCCGGCCGAATGGGACTTGAGTTTGGCATACGCGATCCAACGGCCATCCGGCGACCAACGCACCGACGTGATGATGGGGTCCTTGACAACGGTCGTGATCGGGCCGCCTGCCGCGGGAACCGTGCAAAGTTCGGAACTCGATCCGCCCTTGACGAACGCGATGGTTGAGCCGTCGGGCGAGAATGCCGGCGATGATGCGGGGTGGTTTCGCAGGACGGTGATCTGCCGCATGCGCCGCTGGGCAGCATCTAGCACGTACAGTTCGGCGCAACCCGTGCGGTCCGAGATCATGGCCAGCGATTTTCCGTCGGGCGACCACGCGAGGTCCTCCTCTCGCTCGGGCGTATCCGTAAGCCGGACCGGCTCGCCCGAGCCCGACGTCGGCATCATGAACACCTCGCCACGAACGACGAACGCAATGCGGCTTCCGTCCGGCGAAAGGGCGAACTCCTGAACGCCGCCACGCAGCGTCAGACGACGCTCGGGATTCGTTCGGTAATCGGACGGAGCATAGACGACCAGTTCAGTGACGGCTCCGGTGCCCACATCCAGCTTCCACAGCCGGAAGTCGCGCTCGAATACCACCGTCTTGCCGTCGGGCGACGCCGACGGGTAGAAGACGGCGCCGTCGCGATAGCGCGTGATGGGGCGCTCTCTGCCCGAGCCGATGTCGAAGCGGACCACATTGGGCGCTCCGGATCGGTCGCTGATCGCGAGGATGGAGCGGCCGTCGGCTGTGGGCATCGGCCATCGCTCATTCCGCTCGTCATTCGTCAGCATCCGGCCTGCGCCGCCCGATGCGGGCACTGCGAGAAGGTTGGCGGCTCCGCTGCCGCGGTACCTGGGCCTTGTCCAGCTGCCGCCGCGCGTGCAGAAGATCGTTCTGCCGTCGCGCGCGAACCGTGCGTTCGAGAGGGCAACATCGTCGGCGCGGATGAGGCGCGATCGTCCTGTTCGAACATTGACCGCATACAACGCGCTCGTGCGTGTCGTTTCGCGCTGGGAGCTGAAGAGGATTTCGACGCCGTCCGGGCTCCAGTCGCTGACGGAGTCTGTTGCCGAGTGAAACGTCAGTTGCGCGGCTTCCCCTCCCGCTGCCGGTATGGCCCAGACGTCGTAGTTGCCGGCCCGATTCGACGAGAACGCAATCCACTTGCCGTCCGGCGACCAGACGGGCAGCTGGTCGTGAGCTTCGTGTACGGTCAGTCGGCGAGCAGTTCCACCTTCGACCGGCACGGTCCAGATGTCGCCCACACAGGTGAACGCAACGTGACGCCCATCAGGCGATATGGCCGGATGCCGGGCGAACCGAATGGGCGTCGGCTCGGACGCGTGCCCCGAAGCGGCAGCGGCCAATGATATGACGAACAGGGCGATCAGTCGCACAAGCGCACCTCAATCTCGCAGTTCCGGATGAGGGACTATTATGCTTCACACACCGGTCCTCCTGCAGGCGCTGCGCAACGGCGGGCGCGGCCGAGAAGCCCGAACACGTGCCGGTGATGGGGGAGCAACCCCGCTCACTGAAGGCCAGCGGCGGACGCCCGGCGACTGAGGTCACAGCTCTAGACGGCGCCATGTTCAACTTCGCGGACTGCTCATGTTACGAACTCTGGACCTGCCCGCACCGTGGGCGCGAAATGCGGGCAGGGTCTATACTGCGGTTGCGCGATTAATGCACGAAGCCCGTCCGAGCCGGGCGAACGGTGTTCGGCGACTTCGGAAAGGACCGTCTCATGGACGTCAGGTCGGCGCTGAAGGGCCAGTATTGCGCGGCTCTCGGCATGCTCAGGCAGACCATCGAGCGCTGCCCGGAACCCGTGTGGCTTTCGGGGGAGCACCCACGAACGTACTGGCGCATCGCCTATCACGCGCTCTTCTACACGCACCTGTATCTCCAGCCCGATCTCGAATCGTTCGTGCCCTGGTCGGGGCACAGAGCCGACAGCAACCACATCGAGGCGCTGCCGTGGCCCCCGCACGCTGAGCCGCCTGCGTGCGAACCGTACGCTCGAGGGGATGTGCTGGCCTATCTGGACGAGCTGACCGGCATGATCGGCCACGGCGTGGATGCGCTGGACCTGGACGCCCCGAGTTGCGGCTTCCACTGGTACCACATGCCGAAGCTCGACCACCAGATGATGAACATCCGCCACATTCAGCAGCATGCCGGCCAGCTTGCGGAACGGCTCTATGCCGTCGGCGTGGAGCTCGATTGGATCGGCACGGCGAGCGCCGCCTGAGGCCCCGCCCCCCAGCACCGTCCGCACGGAAGATGAAGCGCCGGCGAAGCCACACTACGTCTACGGCCGTTATCTGGTGTAAGAGGTCTGCTGCCCCGCGCAGGTATGCGTGCGGACTGAGCAGGGTACGGGCATGGGAGGTACCGGCGCGACGGTCGCGCCGTACCTTCCCGCGCCCGTTGGATCCATGCGCTCAGTAGATCGTCAGGTTCGCCTCTCCGTATCCGGCCTCAACCCAGGCATCACCGGCGAACTCGCAACGCATGGTGTGGACGCCGACGCTGAGGCCAGTGGTGTCAAAGTTGGATCGGGCGATTCCGGCCCAATCCGTCACCACGCTTGCAACGAACGTGCCGTCAACTCGGAACACCACCGACTTGCCGGTTTGGGGCTGGTAGTCCTTCAGCCGTCTGAAGTAGGCATATAGCCGAGCGCCAACCGCCTGCTGGACGCCTCGAGAGCCAATGTGTCTTCGGCAGCTGTCACCGTTCAGGCGACCGGTGTAGTGCGGCTGAGTGACGGAGCGGTGTTGCCCGTCGAGGATTCAGGCCATGCAAATCCGGGTCAGGCGTTCCGATATGACCCTCAACTGCAGGGATATATCTTCAACCTGTGTCTGAAAGGCTTCCTCCCAGGAGCCTACCGAATCAACTTCGTCGCAGCCGGCGATCCCACCCAGCACTCGGCGGCGTCCGCCGTTCGCTGATCTGAGACTGAAGAGGGGGCGCTCGCAAGCGCCCCCTCTTCACGTCTAGCCGCCCACGGGCCGGTGAAGCCTTCCCGATCAGCTTGCTCTGCATTGAACCATCGGGCGGCGCGAGGAGAATAGCAGGTAAGAAAGCCGGGCGCCGTGACGATTCTGTGACCGTGCAGGCAGAACCGCTCGCCGGAACGTATCAATAAGGGCGGAGGAAACATGCATGGCCGATTCCGGCGGGTTGCGCTTGCGTCTGTTCGGCATTTTCGATGCGACACTGGACGGCGAGCCTCTGGCGAACCTTCGCCTCAGGAGCGCCGCGCAGCTGCTCGCGCTCCTCTGTTGCCGCCACGGCAGGGCATGTCAAGATACGTGGCTCGCTCAAATGCTCTGGCCAGATACCGAAAGCCTCGATAGCCTGCGTTCGAGCATCGTCGCGCTTCGCCGAGCGCTCGGGCCTGAGGCCTGGCGTGTCGAGACGGGCAACACGACGGTCCGCTTGCGGATCGAAGGGGCTGACATTGACGTCGCGGCTTTCGACGATCTGATCGAGAAGGCCGATATCGCCTCACTGCGCACTGCCATCTCGCTTAATCCGGCAGGCTGCTTGAGGGCTGGGACGACGGCTGGGTCCAACAGGAGCGCGAACGCCGCCGTGAGGCGCACATCGAGGCGCTCCGAACCGTCGGCGATCACGCAATGGACACGTGCGCGTTCGCGGAGGCGGCGCGATGCTACCGCCGTCTGGTGCGCGCGCGGCCAGTGGAAGAACACGCCTGGCAGGGACTGATCCGGTCGCTCATAGAGATTGGCGAACGGCTCGAGGCTGTACGCGTTTACGAAGGCTATCGCGACCGCCTGGCTGCGCGTGGCATGCATCCTCCGGCCGACTTGGCCGTCGCCTACCGGAAGCTTGTGGCGGCTCCCCTCGGGCCGGCGCCTGAGCTTAGTCCTGCATTCGCCGGTTTCGAACCTGTCGGCGGAGCGGTGCCGCTCAGTTCGCCCTACTACATCGAGAGAACATCGGATGCCGAGTGCCATGCCGCGCTCGACCGCCACGATAGTTTCGTCCTCATTCGGGGCGCGCGCCAGATGGGCAAGTCCTCGCTCATGGTGCGAACTGCGGCGCGCCTGCGCGAGGCAGGAAGGACAGTGGTCGCCCTCGATTTGACCACCGTCGGGCGCCACGTTACGATCGAGCAGTGGTATAGCGGCCTGCTGTGGTCCCTGGGTCGGCAGCTTGGCATCGAGGACGCGCTCGACGATTTCTGGCAAAGCCGGGAGAGGCTGGCCCCGCTCCAGAGGTTCGTGGCGGCAATCTGCGATGTGGCACTACAGAGCCTTCCGTCGGATCGCGCGTCGCTGGTCGTGTTTGTTGACGAGATAGATCTCGTCAGGAGCTTGCCTTTCTCGGCCGACGAGTTCTTCGGCGCAATCCGTGAGATAGCCCAGCGCCGCCACTCCGACCCGAAGCTGGGGCGCGTCTGCTTCTGTCTGCTTGGGGTTGCGGCGCCCACCGACCTGATCGAGAACGCCGACATGACGCCGTTCAACATCGGCAGGCGGATCGAACTGAATGACTTCACTGCCGAAGAGGCCATGCCGCTGGTCGCCGGGATCGAGCACGCATACGGAAACGGCGACGGGAGCAAAGCCGAGGCGGCTCTGAAGCGTGTCCTCTGGTGGACCAACGGGCACCCGTACCTCACGCAGAGACTCTGTGCGGCGATAGCGGCCGAACCGACTGCGCCGGATAAGCGACTGGTTGATGTGATCTGCGGCCGGTTGTTCCTCGGCGCCGAAGCTCAGGCCACCGACACGAACCTTGCGTTTGTGGCGCAGCAGATGGTTGGACCAGAGGAGCGGAAGGTCCGAGTGCTGACATTGTACGACCGCATCCTCCGCGGCGCGCACATAGCCTCCGCCGATACCGGCGAAGCGGTGCAGCGTCTCCGCCTGTCCGGCATCGTCAAGCCCGACGACGGCCATCTGCGCGTCCGCAACCGGATCTACGAGCGCGTCTTCTGTCGCCGGTGGGTTGCAGACCACTTGCCCGACCAGGAGCTCCGCAGGCAACGGATGGCCTATCGTCGAGGCGTCATTCGCGCATCCATCGTGGCGGCCGTGGTGATTGCTGTCGTGGCGGCTCTCGCCGGCCTGGCCTGGCATCAGAGCAGAGTCGCTGCGTTCGAGCGAGATCGAGCGCGGGCGAACCTCTATGTGGCCGAAATGAACCTTGCCGAGCGTGCGCTGGCCGAACGCAACACAGGACGCCCTGGCGAGCTGCTCGATCATCACATCCCCCAATCCGGCGAATGGGACAGACGCGGCTTTGAATGGCGCTACTGGTGGGGACTGATCAATGAGGCGGCGGTGACGTTACACCCATCGGCGGGCCTGGCCTTCGATGTGCGTGTTTCGCCGGACGGGCGGAGGCTAGCGTCAGCCCATGCCGACGGCGCCGTGCGCGTATACGACACATTCAGCCGTGCGCAGGTTGCAACCCTACGTGGCCACGCGAAGAGCGTACTTTGCGTCCGGTTTTCGCCGGATGGCCGACGATTGGCGTCCGGAAGCGAGGACGGAAGCGTACGCGTCTGGGCGACCGACCGATGGGTGTTGGAGCGCACCCTGCGTCACCAAGGGGGTGTGCCCGACATGGCGTGGTCCGCTGACGGCCGGGTCCTGGTCACCACAAGCTGGGAGAAGGCGGTACGCGGCTGGGATGCCGTGACGGGCGAGGTTGTGTGGCAGCAGCAGTTCCCGGAACGGGTCGAGGGACTGGCATGCGCTCCCAAGTCCGATCTTGCCGTGCTGGCATGTCGGACGGGAGACGTCTCACTCATCAGGGCTCGTAGCGGAACGCCTATCAGAAGCATCAACGTGACGCCGGCCTCGGTTGGAACGGTCGCATTCAGCCCTGACGGCACGAAAGCGGCCGTCGGCTATGGGGCGGGCAGCATTCGGATATTGCGGACACCCACACTCCGCCCGATCGCGAGCATCAGAGTGGGCGACCAGCACGTTGATGACATAGCATGGTCACCTGACGGGACGCAGATTGCCGTTGCCAGCTGGGATACGGCCATCCACATGCTGGAGGCCGCGAGTCTCCGGGAGACCCGTGAACTGCTGGGTCACCGTGATATGGTGAGCTCCGTAACATGGATGCCGGACGGTCGAACCCTGGCATCGGCGGGTGGCCAAACGGTGAAGCTCTGGGATATGACGCGCCCGCCACAGTCGGGCGTGTATCGCCTGTCGGGCGGTCAGGCTGTCGGCAACGCGTTCATCAACGGCGAAACCATTGTCATATCCGATCGAGCGGGAACGCGCGTGACGCCGCTGCCGTGGTGTCGGCGCCCGGTAACCGCCCGTCCGTTGCCTGACGGAGTGCGGTGGGCAGAGTGGAACGAGCGCGCCGGCCTGTATGCGATCCTGACTGGACCTCGGTTGAGCCTCCATGATGAAGGCCTGCGTGAAGTCCGCAGCCTGGCGATAGGCGCTGAAGGCGACTTCACTGCCATGGCCTGGTCCCCTGACGGCACGCGCATTGCCGTTGCGGCAGCTCGACAAGCCCCGGGAATCGAGCTGCTGGACGCGCAGACGCTGCGAACCGTCAAGAGGTTCGATAAGAAACCCCACGACAACGTGATCCAGGCGCTCGCATGGTCGCCCGACGGCCAGCTGCTCGTGTCGTGCGGCTGGGACGGGAAGGTGGTCGTTCGGGACTTGCTGGCCGGAACGTCCAGGTGTTTTCAGGCAGCAGCCCAATCAGTCAATGCGGGGGCGTTCTCGCCTTGTGGCCGCACATTCGTCACCGGCGATGACGGCAGCATGCTCCGCCTCTGGAACGTGGCGACCTGGACCGAAGTGGCCCGCATGCGCTTGCCGGATCACGTGCTTCGTGTCTCGTTCACGCCTGACGGGCGCTACTTGACCGCCCTACATATCCCGGGCGTCGTTCGGTGGTGGCGCGCCCCGGCGCTGACAGATGGCGGTGATGGCCCGGAGCGCTAACGGGTCTTCAGCGACCGGCAGCCGCCCACCGGCACGCGCGATGAGCTCCGGCTGCCCCTTGCCTGCCGCCTTGTGCCTGCGCTACAATCGGCTCCTGCAAGGCAAGGTTAGGAGGCGAGGCGAATGTTGGATGCGGCGATACTTGGGGCGTCCGGCTACGGGGGCGGCGAGCTCCTGCGCTTGCTGAGCGGGCATCCGCATGTGCGCATCAAGGTCGCGACCTCGCGCACCTATGCCGGCCGGCCGGTCCGCGACGCGTTCCCCGGTGCCGCCAAGCGCATAGACGTCACGTTCGCCGGCGACGCAACGCCGCAGGATCTGGCGGGGTGCCAAGTTGTGTTCATGGCCCGCGATAACGGCGTTGCGATGCAGGAGGCTCCGGCCATTCTGAAGGAGGGCTGCAGGGTCATTGACCTCAGCGCCGACTTCCGTCTCAATGATCCGTCGGTCTACGAGCGGTTCTACAAAGGCCCCCATACTGCCCCGGAGCTGCTGCGGGAAGCCGTCTACGGCATGCCCGAGCTGCACCGCGAGGCAATCAAGGTCGCCCGCATTGTCGGCAACCCGGGATGCTACACCACGGCCGCCATTCTGGGACTGGCTCCCCTGCTCGCCCTGGACAGAGTCGAGCCCACCGTTGACCGCGGCTCACTGATCGTTGATGCCAAGTCGGGCATATCGGGCGCCGGCCGGAGCAGGTTCGGGCTGACAACTCACTTCAGTGAGGCCAACGAGAACGCCCGGGCCTACAATATCGCCGGCGCGCATCGTCACACTCCAGAGATCGAGCAGGAGCTCTCCAATGTGGCGGGTAAGGACATCGCGATCAGTTTCACACCGCATGTGGTCCCGATGACGCGAGGCATCATCGCCACGTGCTATGCCACTCTTGTGCGGGATGTTTCGACCGACGACCTGCTGCAAGTCTACGCGCAACGCTATGCCAACGAGCCGTTTGTCTATGTGTCCGATGGGCTGCCCGAGACGAAGCACACTCTCGGCACCAACATGCTCCACATCGGGCTGCGCGTGGACGCCCGGGTCCGACGCGTCACCGTGGTGTCTTGCCTCGACAATCTCGGGAAGGGCATGGCGGGACAGGCCGTGCAGAACATGAACCTTATGTTCGGATTACCCGAGACCACAGGCCTGGAAGCCTCGGCCCTATGGCCCTAGCAACGCTCTTCCCATGTTTCCCATTCGTCCCAGTCGTCCCATTCGTCCCATTTGTCCCATTTGTCCCATAACCATAGCGAGCCCTGGCCCATGATCACCCAATGGAAGCAGACGCACGACGCCGGCATCACATATCCGGAAGGCTTTGTCGCCTCGGGAGTGCGTTGCGGGCTGAAAACCGAAGGCCCCGACCTGGCGCTGATCGTATGTGACGGACCGGCATCCGTCGCCGGCGTGTTCACAACCAATCGCGTCCAGGCCGCTTGCGTTCGCTACTCGCGTCATGTCGTCGCGAGGGGAACGGCTCGCGCAATCCTGTGTAATGCGGGGAACGCCAACGCGTGCAACGGCGACCGGGGCGACCGTGACGCGATCGCCATGGCCGAGATCGCAGGCAGGGAGCTTGGGCTGGATCCAACTTCGATACTGATTGCCTCGACGGGAGTGATCGGCCATGCGCTGCCGATGGACAAGCTCGAACGTGGGATTCCCGCAGCGGTGAACGCGCTCGATCGAGAAGGTGACACCGACCTTGTGGTCGCTCGGTCCATCATGACCACCGATCTTAGGCCCAAGATGATCGGCGTTCACTGCAGATCGGATGAATGGGACGGCGAGATCGCGTTCGGCGGCGTCTGCAAGGGTTCCGGCATGATTGCGCCCAACATGGCCACCATGCTGTGTTTCCTGACAACCGATGCCGAAATCCCGGCGCCGCTGCTGCAGGAAGCGCTCGCCGAGGCGGTACGGGTTACCTTCAACCGCATCACGGTGGACGGAGACACGAGCACCAACGACATGGCGCTCGCGCTGGCAGCAGGCTCGGGAGACTGCACGATTGCTCACACCGGACCGGCGCTCGACGACTTCGTTGATGCGCTAACCCGTGTGTGCCTGTATCTCGCCCGAGAGATCGCCCGCGACGGAGAGGGCGCGACGAAGCTCGTCGAGATCCGAGTTACCGGCGCGGCCTCGGAACCGGAATCCGAGCGAGTCGCCCGCACGATCGCAGAGTCGCCGTTGGTGAAAACCGCTCTGTTCGGTTGCGACCCCAACTGGGGCCGCATTCTCGCAGCAGCCGGTCGGTCGGGCATCGCGTTCGACCCCCACGACGCGACGGTCGTGGTCGGCGATCAGACTGTCTACGAAGCCGGAGCGGCCGCGCCCTTCGATCGTGACGCCGCTCACGACTATCTCACGGAACCCGAAGTCACCATCGGCATTGACCTCGGCGTTGGCCAAGAGCAGGCGTCCATCTGGACCTGCGACTTCAGCTACGACTACGTCAAGATCAACGCCGAGTACCACACCTGAGCATCGGCGGCAGCCTGCCATCCGCAAGCGTGGCTCGCTTCAGACAACACATAAGTGCGCGATCAGGGGGCCCCATTTGCAGCCGGCTCGGCCTTCTTCGGAAACACGAGCGACAGCGCCACTGAGACGCCGACAACCGTAACGATGAAGCACAGCGACCACGAGATCGGGAACTTGCCGCCCATGGCCTCGTTGAGCCAGACCATCTTCAGGCCCACGAACACCAGTACGACGGCGAGACCGAACTTCAGCATGTGGAAGCGATCCACCGCGCCCGACAGCAGGAAGTACATGGATCGCAGCCCCAGGATGGCGAACACATTCGACGTGTAGACGATCAGCGGCTCGCGGGTCAGAGCGAAGATCGCCGGTATCGAATCGACGGCGAATATGATGTCGCTCATCTCCAGGAAGAGGAGCGCCACGAATAGCGGGGTCGCGTGAACCTTGCCGTCGAGCCGCACGAAGAACCGCGATCCGTGCAGGTCGCCGGTTACCGGCACGAAACGCCTGAAGAGCCGGATCAGCGGATTCATGTCGGGATTGACGCCTTTCTCCGGCGCGAACCACATCTTGATGCCGGTCGCGATCAGGAGAGCCCCGAACAGGATGACGATCCATTTGTACTGCATCAGGACCGATCCGGCAGCGATGAAGGCTGCCCGAAATACCAGCGCGCCTATGATGCCGTAGAACAGCACCCGATGCTGGTACTGCGCCGGGATCGCAAGGAACTGAAACACGACCACGAAGATGAAGATGTTGTCAACGGCGAGGGCCTTTTCGACGATGTACCCTGTCAGGAACTCCAGCCCGACCTGTCTGACCGCCCTCGAAGGATCTCCGCCGCCTGCGGCTGCCCAGAGCGGATCGCCGATGCTCTCCCTGAGCGCATACACGTAGAAACCGTAGTTGAATGCCAGCGCTAGGCCGACCCAGACGGCGCTCCAGATGGCAGCCTCTTTGAATGAAACGGCGTGCGCCTTTCGATGGAACACGCCGAGGTCGAGGGCCAGCAGCACCAATACGAAGCCGCTGAAGGCCAGATAGAACCACCAGTACTCGTTGTACGGAAAGAGCAGTTCGGTGCGCATCGTTCCTACCTGTGATTGGGGATGTCGTCCGTCAAGCGTTCATACGGGCTTTTTCGGCAATCCACCGCCATGTGGCCCGGCGGCTCGTCCTTCGCCCCTCACCGTGAGCGTATCTGGGGGCATTCCAAACAGAGCCATTCACTTGCGGTCGTTGGCTTTGCGACTGGTACGGAAGCTCGGCTACATCCGGGCACGAACCCGTGAGGCGGCATAGCGCCGACCGTCGGGCTTCCCATGTGAGACCTGTCGAGCGGTTTGGCTTTTTTCGTTCATGGCACGCGACGTCCCCATTCCGACCTTACGCCGCTGAGACTACCTATGATACTCGAGGTCCGAGCACGGACATTTCTACTTTGGCCGGACACTACTTCCGGCGCTTGCCCGACTACCAGAAACAGGCCGGCAAGACCGTCACGTTCAGGGTGGACGGCACGTGGATCGCTGACGTGGTGACGCTCACCGGCGCCGAAGCGGGCATCGCTCGCTACAACTACACGACCGTGGAGCCCGTCGGCGACCATGTCCTCCGATGCGAGTTTGCCGGGGATGCATGGGTAAAGGCCGGCTATGGTGAGAACACGTTGAGGATCTACTGACACCGTAGCCAATACAGACGAAACAACGGGGGCGCCGGGCAACAGTCCGGCGCCCCGCTACAACATTCACCCTTCGTCCTTCTTCCTTCACCCTTCGTCCTTCATCCTTCGTCCTTCGTCCTTCGTCTGTCATCCTTCAGCATTCAGCCCAATCCAATCCGGCGCCTCTCGAAAGTCGGCCCAGACGTTGGGCGGACCGAAGTGCTCGGGCCCGATGGCGGCGGTGATGAGCGCCGTGCGGAAGAGGCCGGCTTCCGCAAGCGGAACCCCGTTCGGCCCGAGGATGAAGCTGTCGCCGTAGCCCACCATCCCCGGCCGGGCGGACTTGATGATGTTGGCCCGTGCCACCGCCATCTTCATCTGGCAGGCAAGCCCGACGTGGCAGTTGCGCACCCAGACGCGGTGAGCGTCGGCATATTGCGCGCCGATCTCGTTATTGTGAGGGGAGAAGAGGATTTCGGCGCCCCGGAGCTTTGCCGACAGCGCTACGTGGGGGAACGAGCTGTCGTGGCATATCTGGATTGCGAAACGAACCCCGTGAGCCTCGAACACCGGCACGGCTCGCCCCGGCGAGAAGCCCAGCCGATCGGCGTCCGGTCCGGTCAGGAAGACCTTGTCGTACACGCCGACGAGAGCCCCGCGATGGATCACAAGTTGGCTGTTGAACAGGCGGCCACCATCGCGCCGGGCCATGCCGACCAGCACAACCATGTCGTGCCGCGCGGTTTCCGCGATCAGGTCCTGGACCGTGTCGTCATCCAGCGAACGCGCGCCGGACCGTACCGCCTCGACGCTCTCGTAACCGGACAGGAAGCACTCAGGGAAGCAAAGGAAATGCACGCGCGTCTCGAGCGCCTCTTCGATGATGCCCCGAGCAACCTCCGCATTCGCGTCGAAATCGCCCTCCATGCAAGGTCCCTGATAGACGGCTATCGTGACGGATCGGTCCATGTGCATGCCTCCCGCGGATGTCCGTGCCGGCATCGCGACCCAAGTGCGCAACCCCGCACGGGGCATTATGACCGGAACCCGCCCCCAACGCACACCCCAAGACGGTCGGATCCACGATCCGGGGCACAGCACCGCGGCCAGCTCGAAGGGGTAGACGTAATCGGTGT
>JBBIQU010000065.1:0-10471 GCA_037442185.1 Chthonomonadales bacterium
CTACGGCCGCGCGACCCACCACGCTCCGGATGTCCCGAATGCCGCCGAGAGGCATGCCCTGGTGGTGGTCGCGAAGGTAACGCGCCTCGCGCGTCTCCTGAAGGCGACGGGCCACGACTTCGCGATATGGCGACGGGGCGAGCGCAAGCGCCGCCTCGCGTCCCATCGTGTTGGCGGCGTGACTTGCGAGGCGGTCGAGAACGCGGGGCAGCTCCAGCACTTTCAGCGTATGGTCATCCACGCATGCATTGTAGCCTATGCCGGTGCTATCCGTAGGGCCAGACGATGAACGTCTTGGTCCCGACGAGAGCGCTTACGGCCATCCAGACCGTTCCCGCCGAGCATTCGCCAAGCACGATCCCCAGGAACAGCGGAAGCGCCTGCCGATAGAGCCGAAGCCCGCCCGCTCTGAGCAGAACCGACTTGATTGCCCATGCGGCGAAGATCGAGGGCCACATGAGGGACATGCACCAGTTGCTTGAGATCGCGTAGCCGACCGGATGGAACGGGAAGCCCACCATGCGCATGCGCGCGACGCTCAGCACGGACGCGACCGAGAAACCCACCGACATGGCCCCGACGGCCGACGCCCGCTGGGCAGGCGCGATGCCGTTCCGCATGACGTTGCCGATGTGGTCATAGGGCTCCCTGCCGAAGATCGCGCTGACGTATGGCGGGTCGGCGTGGGAGATGGCGCCCCACCTGTAGTGGAGATCGAGGTTGATGACAAATCCGCACACGGTGCCCCAGACGGCAAACCCGATGAGCGCCCAGAACATGCCGCCCATGCCTGTCCGGGTGCGATCGGCGGCGCGCAGCCCTTCCGCATGGACAGCCATCGGGCAAGCTCGGTAGTTGCGGTTGAACCCGTGGGTCAGGGCGAGTGCCGATAGGTCTTGATCGCGAAACGCATCGCGGCCGAAAGCCAGAGGGAGCAGGCGCATGGGTCCCATCTGTCCGAGATCGTGCGCCGGTGTGCCCAGCTCTGCGCGAAGCCGGGTGATCGCAATGGCGGCGACGAAGTAGATGGCCAGTGATGCGGCGGCGATCCATCCCGCCATGCCGGTCCAGCGCAGGAACGCCCACGCAAGCGTCAGGCTCAGGGCCAGTCCGACCGTTGCGGCTCGGCTGCGCATGGGCTCCCCGAGGTCGCTGTCGTCCAGCGCTCGCCAGACCGAAGACACCCCGCGCCAGATCGCCCCCCGCGCGGAGTACAGGGCGAACGCGGCGATGGCGACATAGGCTCCGAAGGACTGCTCGAAGACGAACGGGAAGCCCGGTATGTCGGTATAGCCCTGCTGGGCGGCAACGACGGGCTGAAGCTTCCAGATGATGAAGAAGAACCAGCACGAGAAGAGGAGGTCGGTGGGCAGCATGACGCCCAAGCCCATGATCCAGGGGAAGAACGCGAATGGGAGCCATGCGATGGCGTTCCACGGCGGAGCGGTGAAGTACTGCTGAAGGGTCTGCCAGCGCGTATACGGCTCCGGAATGGCGGGCCAGAGCGCATGGAGCCCAAACCAGGTGTCATGCACAACCGCCAGCGTGAAGCCCATCAGGAACAGGCGGCTGGTCCATAGCGGCTGGCGAGGCTGGGCCAGTTCGAGGGGCAACTGAACCAACGGGAACGCCAGACGCTCGTGGTCGGCCCACTGACGACGCAGTAGGGCGTTGACGCAGGCTCCTGCTGCAACGAGCGTGGCAAGGAATCCAGTCCACAGGGCCATGGGCCGCGCCCAGAGGCGCAGGTCGCCGGATCTCCAAAGGCTCGCCCCGCCGATCCAGTAGCGCTCGCCGACGCCGGGATCGGTCACCATGAGCCATTTGGGAAGGTGCGGAACGATGTCGGTCTCCCAGCGGTTGGCCGGATTGGCATAGCGGAACGGGTACGTCAGGATCGGCACGAGCACCTCGATGGTGTCGTGGGCCGACATGACGGCCGCCATCATCACGAGGAAGTAGACCGTCACGATCTCGCCGGGCATCAGCCTCCATGAGGGCCGAATACGCGCCGCTGCCGCGCTCCCTGCGATGAGCAGCAGGAGGATGAACAGCACGTGCGGGAAGACCGAGACCGTGGTCGGCTGGCCCGCATAGCGGATGGCCTCGACCGAGATGTTGATCCACGCAACCGCCGGCGCCAGCAAAGCGGCGATGAGCAATGATCGGAAGGTCGGGCCTCTGGGCGTGGTGGTGTTCGGGCTCATGGCATGGGCTGATCGGGATGCGCCGGCAGGCGCGCCCCCACCTTTGCAGGGTACCATGCACGCATGCAGCACAACTGCGCGAACTGCGCCTTTCGTCGCAAGGCCGAGGCCAAACCCGGTTCCCTGCTCGCCAGGCTCTGGAAGTGGCACACCAGGTGGTGCCCCGGCTGGCGCGCCTACCAGAGAAGCCTCGCCGAGAAGGGCGGGACTGACCCGTCGAACTGAGCCGCGGCCCCGATTCCCCCGCCCCCGTCGTTGGACAGCATCCAGGACGAGGGGGAACAACCCTGCGACTATCGTTACGCGCCAAGCCTCCGGCGAGCGGACGCCGAAACGCGTTGCCCGCCTCCGATGCGATAACGTGACGCGCAGCGTGTAGCCGTCGCTTCTCGCGACGCCGAACCTCCGTCGGCCACCGGCCGATGCGCGGGAAGAACGCGCGCCCGTAACAGCATCCTCGGTAACAGGACGCGAACTCAGCCGCACACAGAGCCGGCCTTTTCCCGAAACTCGGGACGATCAAGAAGGAATCGGGCCGAGCGTCCGAGCATATATAACCGCAACAATCTGTGTTGCTTAGCGTCAATGTGCCGGGCGGGCGGCGTCCCGCATGGCAACACGCCGTCCGGGTTCTCCCCGGTGCGCTTTGCTCGTACGGAAGGGAGAAGCCGATGTCACGCGTCGCCATGGCTGCGCTCCTGATTGCGGTCGTCACCACTCCGGCCCTGCCTCAGGACCGCGTACCCTTACAGGCGTCATCGTTCGGACGCCTTCCCCTCACCTTCGAGAAGAACACCGGCCGCTACGACAAGCGGGTGAAGTTCCTCACGCGCGCCGGCGGAGCAACCGTGTTCCTCACCGACACCGAGGCCGTGATGGTGCTTCCCTCGAAGCCCAGAGGCCAGAGGCAAGAGGCAGGAGATCAGAAGCAATACACGCAGGGTGAATGCGCCGTAGGGGCGAATCGGTCGCTCGGACAGCCCATCGCCGGAGGTCCGGACGTCGGCCGCGACCGGTTCGGCCGTCCCAGCCGCGAGGGCGAGCCAACCGGAGCAGTACGATCGTCGCGGACGCCGTCCCATGATGGTCCGGTCGACTCGCCCCTGCGCACCACGGCACACGTCCTCCGCATGAAGCTCGTCGGAGCCAACGCCAAAGCGACTGTGACCGGCCTGCAGAAACAGCCCGGCATCGTCAACTACTTCATCGGCAACGACCCGAAGAAGTGGCGCACGCGCGTGCCGACTTATGCGAAGGCGAAGTTCGCGGGCGTGTATCCGGGCATTGACGTTGTCTACTACGGCGCAGAGGC
This sequence comes from Chthonomonadales bacterium, assembly GCA_037442185.1. Lineage (GTDB taxonomy): Bacteria > Armatimonadota > Chthonomonadetes > Chthonomonadales > CAJBBX01 > JAAYVH01. The sequence goes on from JBBIQU010000065.1 coordinate 3,520, forward strand.
AAGAGGCAAGGGGCAAGAGGCACGAGCAGGCAACACCGGGTCGCTCTCAGCTCTCAGCTCTCAGCTCTCGAGTATGACTTCGTCGTCCGTCCCGGCGCGGACCCGAAGCGCATCAGGCTCGCCTTCGAGGGCGCCGACCGAATCCGCGTCGCCGGCGGCGATCTCATCCTGTCCACACCAGCAGGCGACGTGCGCGTGAGGAGGCCCTATGCCTACCAGGTTGTCAACGGGAAGCGGGTCCAGGTCGCGTGTGATTACAGGCTGGATGAGCGCACGGCGACGCTGCGGCTGGCGCGCTACGACAGGACGCGGACGCTTGTGGTGGATCCGAACATCGGGTGCTCGACCTACGTCGGGGGCAGCGACGATGACGCAGCGAGCGGCATCTCCATCGGACCTTCCGGCGATGTCTACGTCACCGGCTCGACCGAGTCCACCGATTTCCCGGCGACAGCGGGAGCCTATGCCGACTACGCGTCGGGCGATAGCGACGTCTTCGTCGCACGGATGTCGCAGGACGCCCGTCTCATGCGCTGGTGCACCTACATCGGCGGCAACCGGCATGACCACGGAGTCGGCCTCGCGGTAGACGCCGCAGGCGCCGCGACCGTTGCGGGATCGGCATGGTCGGCGGACTTCCCAACCACGGCAGGCGCCTTCCAGTTGCACCACGCCGGCGGGACGTCAGACGTCTTTGCGCTGCGGCTTGCCGCGACTGGCGATGCCCTGGCGTGGTCCACCTACATAGGGGCATCCAGCAACGAGTACGGGAGCAGCCTGGCGCTGCTCGATGACGGCTCAGTCGTCGTGACAGGCGGGACGGAGTCCGCCAACTACCCGGTTACGGCTGGCGCACATGACTCGACGTACGGAGGAAACTGGGACGCGTATGTGACGAAGCTCGACCCTACCGGACACGCGCTGGTGTTCTCGAGTTTCCTCGGCGGATGGAACTCGGATGAGGGAATAGCGATCGCGCCGGTCGGTGACGGGCTCTATGTGTGCGGCCGAACGTACTCCTCCGACTTCCCGACCACGTGCGGCGCGTTCGACACCGCCTATGCCGACCGGAACGACGGCTTCGTCGCGAAGCTGGCGTCCGACGGGGCATCGCTGCCGGCCTGTACATACCTCGGTGGCGCCGGCGACGACATCGCCTGGGCCGTCGGCACCGACAGCGCCGGCTACGTCTATGTTGCGGGCGAGACGGCTTCGTCGGACTTCCCCACAACTCCCGGCGCGTGGGATCGGACGCTAGGGTCCGGTGACGCCTTCGTGACCAAGTTCGACGCGTCGCTCGCCTATCCCGTCTACTCCACGCTTGTCGGCGGGAGCATCGGCGATACGGCCTACGCCCTGCTGGTGGGTCCGTACGGCAATGCGACGATCGCCGGCTTTTCGCACTCGACCAACTTTCCTGTTACGGCGGACGCCATTGACAGCTCCTACGGGGGCAACGGCGACGCCTTCCTGACTAAGCTCACGGCGAGCGGCGGCGGTCTCGTCTTCTCAACGTACCTTGGAGGCGCGAACAACGAGCACGCGCACGCCGCCGTCCTGGCCGAAGACGGCGATGTGTACCTGGCAGGTCACTCGCGCTCCACGGACTTCCCGACGAGCACGACCGCCTTTGACCGGTCCTTCAACGGGGGAAGCGGCGACGGCGATGCCTTTGTTGCAGGGATCATGTTCACTACCGAGGCGACGCAGATGGTCGCCTCCGCCGCATCGGGTCAGATCGGGCAGACAGTTTCGCTGACCGCGACGCTCTCGAAAGCGGCCGGAGGCGCATTGCCCGGAAAGACCGTCAGGTTCTTCATCTACGCAACGGACGTCGGTTCGGCGATCACCAACGCGTCCGGCGTCGCATCGAAGAGCCACAAAATCCCTGAAACATGGGGAACCGGTCCCAAGACGCTGACGGCACGGTTCGACGGCGACGATCCCTACTGGCCGTCGAGCGATACGGACACCCTGACGATCTCGAAGGGTGACACTGTGGTGGTCGCTTCGCCGAGCTCCGGGGCGGCAGGTTCGGCGGCGACACTCGAGGCGGCGCTGACGCGGGTCTCCGATGGCGCAGCCCTGCAGGATCGGCCCGTTCGGTTCCTGGTCGAGGGCACATTCGTCGGCGAGGATGACACCGACGGACTTGGGAGAGCCGGTCTGGACTACCTTATCCCGTCAGGTACAGACCCGGGTATTATCCCGTACTCAGCCGAGTTCGTGGGCGACGCGACCTACTTCCCTTCGGCCGACGGCGACGACATAGCGGTGTCGGTCGGTACGGATCTCGTGCCCGACAACGTCACGGGTCAGATCGGGCAGACTGTGCAACTCTCGGCGCACCTAGCTCGCTCCGACAACGGTCTGCCTGTCGCCGGTCAGAGCGTCAACTTCCTCGTCGAGGGTTCGGCTGCCGGGAGCGACGACACGGACGCTCTTGGCATTGCGTCGGCGCCTTACGCGCTGGCCGAGTCCATCGGTCCTGGCGTGTGGCGGCTCGATGCGACCTACGAAGGCGAATGCGGTTTCGGACCGTCGAGTGGGATCGCTGACCTCACGATTCTCGCGGCCAACACGAGCCTCTACACTATAGACCGCACCGGCACCATCACCGGTCTCGTCATCCTGCGGCAGTTCGACCTCAAGCGCCTGAGCGACAACGCCATGCTCGAAGGCAAGACCATCTTGTTCAAGATAGACGGCACCGAGGTCGGAACGGCGTTCACCAACGCCGGCGGGGACAGCACCCTGAACTGGATCATCACCAACGGCCCCGCCACGCGCACGATCACCGCCTGGTTCGCAGGCGATGCCGCCTACAACGGCTGCTCGGACGATGCCGTCCTGACCGCTCAGACCCATGCTGCCAAGATGTCCGGCGTCAACCGCGAAGGGAAGATAACGGCCTATCGAATCCTGAAAGCCTGGCTCTACCGGCTCAACAACACTCCCGTCGTCGGCAAGGCCATATCATTCAAGCTCGACGGGACGCTGCTCGGAACCGATCCGACGCGCTCGACGGGCCTTGCCCAGATCGGCTACACCATCGCCGATGGCACAGGCGCAGGCGGTCGCACCATCCTCGCCGAGTGGTCCGGAGACGGAGGCTATCTGCCGTCATCCTGCACCAACACGCTCACCGTCGTGAAAGCCACGCCCTACATATGGGTGATGCCGCGCTCCGTTCCGCAGGGCGGCGTGGCGAGGATGTATGCCTACTTCCGCCGTCTCGCCGACTACCAGAAGCAAGAGGGCAAGACCGTCTCGTTCAAGGTGGACGGAACGTGGATCGCCGATGTGGTGACCCTGAGTGGCGCGGAAGCCGGCATTGCGCGCTATCAGTACGCCACCGTCGAGCCGCCGGGGGTCCACACCATGCGCTGCGAGTTCGCCGGAGATGCGTGGGTGGATGCGGGCTACGGGGAGGCGACGCTGACGATCTACTGAAGTCAATGTGCGCGGCAACCAGGACCGGGCGGTAGGGTATCCGCGCACACGCTATCCGAGCAGGTGCCGCCCGACGGGCTTGGGGCTTGGGTAAGGAGGATGATGTGCGGATCGTATTGAGCAGTCGAATGGCTGGTTGGCGCGCAGCTACGAAGTCGTTTGTCTTGCTGACCGGCCTCGCCTTGTTGGCGCCCGGACTGGCGGCGGCACAGAGACCGGTCCTTTGGGCGTGGGGAGATAACATCCACGGTCAGCTCGGGTCGGGCGACCTGGTAGAGCGGGAAACACCGATCGAGGTGACGTTCTTCCGCGACAAGACCCTCACGGCGATTGCTGCCGGGCACCACCACGTCCTGGCCGTGACCGCCGACGGCAGAGTGTGGGCCTGGGGATCCAACATGGGCGGCAGCCTCGGGCTTGGCGACACGACCGACCGCAGCGTGCCCACCGAGGTGTCGTTCCTCACCGGCCAGACCGTGGTCGCGGTCTCAGCGGGGGCGATCCAGAGCTTCGCCCTGACTTCCGACGGCAAGCTCTGGGCGTGGGGTGGCAACTCGGCCGGCGCCCTCGGATTGGGTGACACTACGCATCGGACCTTGCCTGAGGAGGTCACCTTCTTCGCCGGCAGGACGCTGGTCGAGGTGTGCACGAACTGGTTGCACTCGTTCGCGCGCACTTCCGACGGGATGGTGTGGGCCTGGGGCAGTAATGCCCACGGCGTGCTGGGCCTGGGCGATACGGTGGATCGGTGGACGCCGACGCAGGTCACGTTCTTCGCGGGCAAGACGGTCCAGCGCCTGGCCTCAGGCTGGGATCATGCCTTTGCCGTGACGGCGGATCATCGGCTCTGGGGGTGGGGCGCCTTCGGGGCGCTGGTCTTTGGCTCAACCGATGACGAGCTCACACCGAGAGAGGTGACATTCTTCACCGGCATGAACCTGGCACCAGTAGCAGCAGGCTACTACGACACCGCTGTCGCATCACCCGACGGCAAGCTCTGGACGTTCGGAACGAACTCTCAAGGCCAGCTCGGGCTGGGCGACTACACGTACCGCTCTACGCCGACGGAAGTGCCGACATTCGCCGACAGCACCGTCGTCGCGCTCGCCGCGGGCGAACGCCACGTGCTCGCCATGACCGAGACCGGCGACGTGTGGTGCTGGGGCCTGAACAGCCGCAGCGAGTTGGGTCTTGGTGATCCGGTCGCGGCCCGGCCGACGCCGACGCTGAACACCTTGCTCTCCGGCCGATCAGTCACCGGGCTCTGGGCAGGCCGCAACTACGGTCTGGCGCTTACCACCAATACGGTCCCTGTCGCCGATCCGCAGTCGGCAACGGCTCGGACCGGGGTGGCCAAGGCGATCACCCTCACCGGGTCTGACGGCGACGGCGATGCGCTCACGTACCAGATCGTCTCGGGCCCGACCCACGGCTCCCTCACGGGCACGCCGCCGAATGTGACCTATACTGCCGGCGACGCCCATCCCGGCGCGGACAGCTTCACTTTCAAGGTCAACGACGGCAACGACGACAGCGCCCCGGCCACCGTCGGCATCACGATCCTGCCCGCGAGGACCACGCTATACACCATAGACCGGAGCGGCACCATCACCCAGCAGGTGATCCTGCGCCAGTATGACCTGAAGCGAACCACCGACAACTCGCTGCTGGTCGGCAGGACGATCTCCTATCAGGTGGACGGGACCGAGGTCGGCACGGCCACAACCAACGCCGGCGGCGACAGCACGCTGACATGGGTCACTGCGGATGGAAGTGCGACCCGCACCGTCCGGACGGAGTTCGTGGGCGATGCGGCCTACGAGGGCAGTTGGGATGATGCGACGCTGACGTGCCAGACCCAGGCGACGAAGATATTCGGGGTGGACCGCGAGGGTCGGATCGCCTCATACCGTATCCTCAAGGCGTGGCTCTATCTTCTCGATAACAAGCCCGTTCGCGACAAGACTGTCGAGTTCCGGCTGGACGGCACCGACAACGGTCGTGATGAGACCAACACGTCCGGTGTGGCGCAGATCGGCTACACGGTTCAGGACGGCGCGGGGGCGGGCGTTCGGACGATCCGGGCCGACTGGCCAGGCGACGGCGGTTTTCTGGCTTCGACCTGCACCAACACGCTCACCGTCTTGAAGGCTACACCATACATCTGGGTCATGCCTCGCTCGGTGCCGCAGGGCGGCGTGGCAAGGATGTATGCCTACTTCCGCCGTCTGGCCGACTATCAGAAGCAGGAGGGCAAGACCGTCTCGTTCAGAGTGGACGGCACGTGGATCGCGGATGTCGTGACCGGCACAGGAGCGGATGCAGGCATTGCGCGCTACAGCTACACGACTGTCGAGCCGCCCGGAGTCCACGTTACGCGCTGCGAGTTCGCCGGCGATACGTGGGTTGACGCCGGATACGGTGAGGCGACGCTGACGATCTATTGAGTGACTCCGGGCCGCTCGGGTCCTACCGAGCGGCCCGGGTCCTCCATGCGCTCCTGAGCGTGTGGGCCGTCAGCGAGACGATCCGAGCTGATTGGCCCTCGGCGAAGACGCCGACGCTCCGATCCTTCTGTCGGAGGAGGACGCAGGAGGTCAGCGACGCCTGCCCGTCGTTGCCGAAGACCTCGATGGAGGTGCGGTCAACCAGTATGCGGAGGCGGATGCGCCCTTTGATGGGCTCCAGAGGCGCAGATCGCCCAAGGCACGAGAGCGTCTTTGCCGCGGCGTCGTAGACAACCGCCTCGCCCCGGACACGCAATCCAACCTTCCCGTCGGTTGGCACCTCTATCTCGGCCTCGATGTCCCAAAGCTCGCCCTGCTCGGCCAGGGTCACCTCGTCATTGGGCTCGAGTTTGCGCCCGTGCATCGCCATGCGCGTGTTCCGAATGCGGCTGATCTCACGCACGGGCATCCGGAACATACGGATACCGTCGGCAGTCTCTCGCAGCGTTAGCGCGCAAGGGAAGCTCATTTGCTGGTTGAAGGGCATGCGAGGGTATGAGCCGCCGTTCATCCACGCGATCTGGATGCGCCTGCCGTCGGAGGGCGGAATGTCGCTGTAGGTCTGGACCGCATAGAAGTTGGCGCCGTAGTCCGCCTGCAGCGGAGGTCCGTCCGGCGTGAAGCGACGGCCGTCGAATGCGCCGGTCATGTACCGCCCATTCGCGGCGGTCAGAACCCATTTACGCAAGCCCGGTCGGCCCAGCACAGGCATCTCGAAGAAGTCGGGACATTCGGCGCAGCCCGGCATCGTGATGGTCTGGAGATGCTCCCAATCCTTCAGATTGGGCGAGCGGTAGAGGGCGAAGTCGTTGTTCGTCAAGTAGAGGGCCATGATCCAGCGCCGCGTCGCGGGATGCCAGACGACCTTGGGGTCACGATTCTCGGCAGCGACATGCCCGAGGACGGGATTGCCCTGCCACCTGGTCCACGTGCGGCCCCGGTCCGTGCTGTAGGCGATGCACTGCGTGAAGGGCTTTCCCTTCGATGCCTCC
>JBBIQU010000065.1:10503-21386 GCA_037442185.1 Chthonomonadales bacterium
CAACGATGGCTTTCCCGCGGCCGGCCCCGAACCCGGCGGTATTCTCGTGGTCCACAACCGCCGAGCCGGAGAAGATGGTGCCGAGCTCGTCGGGCTCGATGGCATTGGGCAGATGCTCCCAGTGCACAAGATCGCGGCTGACCGCGTGGCCCCAGGTCATGTTGCCCCACTCTATCCCGAAGGGGTTGTGCTGGAAGAACAGGTGGTACTCGCCCCTGTAGTACACGAGGCCGTTGGGATCGTTGGTCCAGTTCACCTTCGGCGTGAAGTGGAACTGGGGTCTGTAGGTCTCGTCGAACAGCACGTCGGTCTTGATGTCTTCTGCCATGCGTTCATCGCTCATGGTGATCTGGTCCACGTTGATGTGCCCCCATCCTCCTGTCGCCTCATCCACGATCTCGATGCGCGCGGATCGTCCCTCAAGCTCGGCCACGTCCCACGATGCCCATTCGAGCCGTTCCGAGCCTCCGGGGCGATCGTTGGGTCCCGTAGCCGTCCGCACGATCCGACCGTCCACGACGAGGTTGATGCACGCCTTGCCCGGGTGCATTCCGCCGCCGATGAGGAAGTTGATCCAGCGTCGCTGGACGGTGAAGGCCGGCGAAACGAGCGTGCCGACGCTGCCGTCGCCGCCGTAGTAGGAGTTCACCAGTCCATGCCCGCGAAACCCGCTTACCGGCATCTGGTTGGGAAGCGTTCCCCGGGCCGGACCGTCACCGAATGCCGCGCCCGTCACGGTCCATTCACCGTAAGTTGGGCCCTCGAAGTCGGCCAGAACGATGTCGGGCCGCCTGGGTTGAGCCGTAGCCGCACCAACCAGCAGGCATGACGAGAGGACGACGAACGGAATGAGCGATGGCTTCATGGCGCGTACCTTCAGGTGACCTTGCCGCCCCTGGAGCGGCCGTTCATAGGGTACCGCGCAATCGGGCTTCGGAATGCCAGGTCGGCGTGATCCATAATGCACCCGTGGAACGAACCGTCGTATTCACGGCCGATGACTTCGGCGTATCGGAAGCCGCCAATCGGGCGATCGCGACCGCTCATGCGGACGGCGTGCTCACGTCCGCAAGCATCATGGTGTGCGAAGGGGCCGCGGCTCATGCGGCTTCGCTGGCAGCGGATCTGCCCGCACTGGGCATCGGGCTGCACCTGACGTTGAGCGATGGTCGGGGGAGTCTGAGCCATGCCGAGGCTCGACGGCTGGTGGGCTCCAACGGGCGATTCCCGCGAACCCCAATCGTGGCAGGACTACGGTACTGGTTTGCCCGTGATCTGCGGCCGGCGATCAAGCGCGAGATGGTCAGCCAGTTCGACCGCTGTGAGCGGCTTGGGCTGACGCTCGATCACGCCGACGGCCACCAGCATCTCCACGTGCATCCCGTCATATGGGATATGCTCGTCGAGGAATGTCGGGCGCGGGGCGTGCGCTGGGTCCGCCTGCCGCATGAGGAGTGGCCGCCGGCTGTCGGGAAGCCGAGTCCGCCGATGGCGCGACGGGTGGAATGGGCTGCGTTTAGAACGCTGGCGAGGCGATGCCGTCGCGTCGCGGCAAGTCACGGCGTGTCTTTGGCGGATCGCGTCATCGGCCACGTCTGGACAGGGGCTATGTCGGAAGAGAGGATACTGGTCGCCCTGGCGCGCATCGGAGCGGGAGTAACGGAGATATACTCGCACCCGGGCGCGATTGGCGACGAGTTGAGCGCGCTGGTGAGCCCTCGCGTCTGCGCCGCGGTCACGGATTCGGGCTTGCGCACTGCCTCGTTCGGCGAGTTGCCGACCGGCCCACAGGAAGGGGGCAAGTATGGAGCAACAGGTTAGCCGCGGTCAGGTGATTCTGGTGGTGATGGTTGCCGTTCTCTGCGTGTCGGCCGGCGAGACGCTGCTGGCAGCGGGCATGCGTCAGGCCGGACGCGGAGGCAATGAGGGGCTCAAGCTCGCCCTGGCAGCCGGTTCTGACTGGCGCGTGCTTGTGGGCACTGCGCTCATGGCGGTCTTCTTCTGCCTCTATGCGCTGGCGCTCTCATGGGCCGACCTCAGCTTCGTTCTCCCGCTGACGGCGGTCAGCTACATCCTTGGAGCCATCTTCGCCCAGACGTTTCTCGGAGAAACGGTCACGCTCACCCGCTGGGTCGGCGCGGCGGTGATCGCGGTCGGCGTGGCCATTGTGGGCAAGGGCGGATGACCTTGCTGTGCGCCGCCCTCGGAGCTGCGACAGCGCTTAGCTGTGTCTATCGCCTGACCACCCTCTGCGCGGCATGGAAACACCTCCGGCGTCGGCACGAATGCGGGCGGCACGTAGCGCAGGCGTCCCGTCTGCATTCCCCGCCCCGAAGCCAAGCGTCCGCCGAACCGAACGGCCCACCCGTAGCGCAGGCGTCCCGCCTGCATCTTCCTCGTGTCGAGACCGTAACGGTAGTGAAACCCCTCTGCGGAACCGAACACGGCCTCATGGACAACCTGACCGCCGTGCTGCAACAGGACTACCCCGCCTATCGCACCGTTTTCTGCGCCGCCGACCCTGACGATCCGGCGCTGACGGCGGCTCGCCAAGCGATAGCGGCGTGCCCGAATGCCGATGCCGCGATCGTCTCCGGCAATGCGCCCGACTGCCCCAACCGCAAGGTCGCCAACATGATGCAGGCAAGCGCGCACATGGTCGGCTCGGTGATCGTGATCGGCGACAGTGACACCCGGCCGAGCGCAGACTGGCTCCGGCGAGTTGTCAGCCCGTTCGCCGACCCGAAGGTCGGCGGCGTGACCTGTCTCTACAGGCTTACCGAAGCTCAGGGGATGGCCGCCAGAATGGAGGGGCTGTACGTTGGGGTGGACTTCATCCCCGGCGTGCTCGTTGCGACCGAGTTGCTCGGCGCCGATTTCGGCTCCGGCGCGACACTGGCCGTTCGCCGCGAAGCTCTTGATGCAAGCGGTGGGTTCGCTGCGCTATGCGACGAGATTGCCGACGATCATCGCCTCGTGCAGACCGTTCGCAGTCAGGGAATGAGGGTCGAGCTGTCCGACGTCATCGTGGATTGCCCGATTGGACGCATTGGATGGCGCGACTCCATCTCGCGGCGGATTCGATGGACACGAACCGTTCGGTCTCTGCAGCCGCTGGGGTATCTCGGCTACTTCATCACGCACAGCATACCGATTGCGACCGTGCTGGCGCTCACCTGCCGAACGGCGCCGGCGGCGCTGGCGCTCGCCGCGACCGTCGCTCTCAGGGTCGTCGCCGCGCATGCCATTGCGCGCCACGTCACCGATGACCGTGAGGCGTTGCGCAGCCTGTGGATACTGCCGATCGCAGACTTCCTGTCGGCCGCAGTGTGGGCTGTCGGGCTAATGGGATCGCGCATCACATGGAGAGGCCGCCAAGCGCGCGTTCGTTGATCGCCCACGAGGGGGGACGGCTTGCCGCCGCCCACAACAAACAAGAACGGGAGCCCGATTGGGGCTCCCGCGCACCGGTGAGACCTTACAGCGGAGGCTGTCCGCCCGGGCCGCCGGGTCCGCCGCCGGGCCTGTTGCCACCGCGACGACCTGCGCCGAACTGCATCTCAGGGAACTTGAAGGGCTTGCCGATCATCTGGGTCCACTTGGCCTTCTGCTGAGCCGTGAGAACCTCAAGCATGGCTGCCTGGGTCTTTTCACGTGCCTCGCGGAACTCCTGCATCCTCTTCTGGCGCTCTTCGGGCGTCATCTGCGCTCCGCCGGGACCTCCCTGGCCGCCCCGCTGGAACATGCTTCGCATCTGCTCTCGCTGGATCTCCTGCAGCTTCGTGCGCTGCTCGTTGGTGATCCCGAGTTCCTTGCCGACCGACGGACGCAGGAGAGCCATGGCTCCCATCTGCTGCAGGGCAAGCTCTTTGTACCGCTTCATCTGCGTCTGATCCAGAATGCCGGCAACAGCCTTCTCCTGAATCTCCTCGGCCTTAGCCCCGAGCTTCTCGCGCTCTTCGGGGGTCATCTGCTGGAAGTTGCCGCCGCCCTGCCAAAGCTCGCGCATGGACTCCTGGACCGCCTCCATGGCCCCGTCCAGCTTCGATATCTGCGGCTGGGTCATCTTCAGCTCTTGCTGCACTTCGGGGATGCGCAGAAGGCCGAGGCCGCCTCCACCCATCATGCCCATGCGGCCGCCGACGAAGCCGCCCTGACGTCTGCCTGCTCCGCCGGGACCCTGAGCCGAAGCCAACCCGGCTGAAACAATCAGCAGGGAGGCTGCGCCCAGCATGACGAACATACGTCGCATCTCTTCTCCTCCTGTATTGGTAGGGTGCCCCGCTGAATGCGGTTGCCGACAGGCACCCACTGGGCAACCGGATTGCTCTGTCCGTATTGACGCCGACGCGAGGACCGGGTAACAAAGGAATGGACGGATAGGCGCAGAATAAGTTCACAGGCTCAATCCACAGGAGTATCCAGTATGCGTTTCCCGCGAGACCGCATCAGCGTGCGAACCGTTCACGAAGGACATACCTCTCCGGACGGCTTCATCGTCCTCGACCTGAAGGGGCTCGACATGGAGGGTGTCACATCCCTCGTCATTGACGGCGCTCACCTTCGTGAGGCGCAGGCGCAAGGACTGCAGCGTCAGGATGCCGCGCAACGGCTGCGAGACCTTCTCAGAGACAGCGAATAGACAGGAGCATTCATTGAACCCGTACAGGGACAGACCGATCCGATCGGCCGTAATCGGCTATGGCGGCGCATTCAACATGGGGCGCGGGCACGCCAACTGGATGAACGAGGCGGGCATGCAGACCATCGCCGCTTGCGACATTGATCCCAAGCGCATGGAAGCCGCCCAGCAGGACTTCCCGGGCATCCGAACCTACACAGACATGACGGACCTGCTCAAAGATGACGACGTTGACCTGTGCGTGGTCATTCTCCCGCACAACGCCCACGCAGAGGCAACCATCAAGTGCGCCGAAGCCGGCAAGCATGTCGTCGTCGAGAAGCCCATGTGCATTACGGTGGCCGAGGCTGACGCCATGATTGACGCGGCGCAGCGCAATCAGGTGATGCTTTCGGTGTTCCACAACCGACGCCATGACGGCGACTTCGTTGCCCTGAAGGCCGCCATCGAGTCCGGCATCATCGGTGACGTCTTCCATATCGAGGCGTACGGCGCGGGCTACGGCCATCCCGGCACCTGGTGGCGATCGAACAAGGCGATCTCAGGCGGCGCCATGTACGATTGGGGCGCTCACTTCATGGACTGGATCCTGAATCTGATCCCGGCTCAGATGGTGGGAGTTGACGGCTACTTCCAGAAGCGGGTCTGGCACGATGTCACCAACGAGGACTTCGTGCACGCCACGGTGCGGTTCGGCAACGGCGCCGTCGCTGAGCTCCAACTCGGCAACCTGAGCCGCGCTCCCAAGCCCCGGTGGCGCGTGCTCGGCACGAAGGGCGCAATCGTTGACGAGAGCCGCGAAGCCTTCACCGCCTACGTCGAACATGGCGGCTATCCCGCTACGCTCCAAATCCCGTACCGCAAGACGGATTGGCAAGCCTACTACGCAGGCATTGTCGCCCACCTGCGCGACGGCGCCGACCTCGACGTGAAGCCCGAACAGGCGCGCCGGACAATCGCGGTATTCGAAGCGGCAGAGCAGTCGTCGAAAGAACAACGCACGGTAACGCCTGCCTATAGCTGACCGCAGCGCAGACAGACCCGTAGCGCAGGCGTCCCGCCTGCAGGCAATGGCGAACGCAGGCCGTCGCGCAGGCGTCCCGCCTGCATCACTCCGAGATCGGAGGGCACAGATATGCCAAGCCGAATGAGGCTGCTTACGCTCGTGGCAATCGGACTCGCCATCTACGGATGCGGCCGCGCGTCCGATGAGTCGAGTCAGGCAATGCGGGCCGGCGACCTGGTTGCCTCCGGAGCGGACGCGTCTTCCGCGGCTCCGGGCGGGGCGATGATGGCCGAGGCCATGAAGTCGTCAGCCCCCGACGGAGGCGTTGACGCCGCCGCCTCCAGCATGGAGACGATCGCGCAGAGCGGCGCACAACGCCAGATCATCCGCAACGGAATTGTCACCATCGAGGCCGCCGACGCTCGCAAGGCGGCCGAGACGCTGACGTCCACAGTCGGCAGACTCGGCGGGTTCATCGGCAACACGAGCGAGGACGTGAACGAGCTCGGGGGACGGAACGTGACGTTGGAGGCCCGGGTTCCGGCCCCGAAGTTCGACGACCTGATGCGGAGCCTGGACCAACTCGGAACCGTGCTGTCGCGCAACATAACGGCACAGGATGTGACCGAGGAATACGTGGATGTCGAGGCCAAGCTCCGCAATCTGAAGCGCACCGAGGCGCGCCTCCTTGAGCATCTCGCCCGGTCGGGCAAGCTCAGCGACACCCTCCTCGTCGAACGCGAGCTCACGCGTGTTCGGGAACAGATCGAGCAATACGAGGGGCGTATGCGCTACCTCAAGCACAACGTCGCCTACTCGTCGGCCACGATCACCATCCGGGACAAGGCCAAGAAGGAGCCGTTGGTGCCACCCGAGTCATTCAGCTCGGGGCAGGTCGCGTCGTCGGCGGTGCGATCCCTTGTGGACTTCGCCCGGTCCATCTGGTCGGTCGCCATCTGGTTCGCCGTATGGGCGCCTGTGTGGCTTCCCGGGGTACTGCTTCTCGTGTTTCTGAGCCGGAAAGGACGCGGCAAGCCCGGCGGCAAGGATGCCTCAGCGCCCTGATATCCTGATGCTCCAGTAGATCAGGTCCACACCCGGATCTCTGTTGGTCGGGTACACGTCGCCGGCCGGCTCGTAGGTGGCATCGCCCGGTATCGAGGCGCTTTCATAAAGCCGGTTCTGCGACGTGTCTATGGTGATGTACCGATTGAACGAGCCGGATCCCAGCGTCTGCTCGCCGAACGCATCCACGTACTTCTGGGGGTCGGGCACGATGGGGTCCGTCGGGGTAGTTGTCGTGGCGACAATGTTGACCTGCAGGTACTGGGGCGTCTGTCCGTTGTTCGGATCGGGCTCGCCGCTTGACGGCTGGAGCCGACTGAGGTCAAGCTCGAAGCGAAGAGCGTCACTTCCGGGCATGGCTTCGGTGAACTCCGGCTCGCCCCGCGCCGCGAACACGTTGCGATTGGGATCGCCGGTGATGGCGTCGGGCAGATGATAGAGACCGAACCCTGATGCAGTGGGCTGCCTTTGCCCTCGGCTATACTCCACGAAATCGGTGAACGCAGCGGTCGCGGCGTTCTGGCCGGTGGCGAACCCGTTGAGGTATGGAGGCTGGATGACCGGTATGGGCCCGTTCTGGCCCGACGGATCGGCGCCGTTGCGGATCAGCACGTAGTAGTGGTACGTGTCGTTGATCGGGCCGCTAAAGCGCATCGTCACCGCGATCCGCACGCCCTCTGCGCCCCCCTGAGGAGCCCGGGCACATCCCGCAAGCGTCGCTAGCAGGAGGGCTATGACTAGAGGCCGAACTGTCCGTAAGCATGTAGGCCGAACGAGTGAGCGATGCGCGCCGGCGATCGCCGGCGTCGCCGCAAGCCCGGCGAGCCCTGAAGAACCGACTGCGAACTGAGGATTATCGTCCATGAGCGCTGACGATCCAACCCACGTGACTGAAACCGGCAAGGACCGAACCGAGCCGAGTATAGCCGACACCAAGCCGCGACTGCAACGCAGACCGCTGTGGCTCGCGGTGGTCGTGGCAGCGGTGATGGCAACCGCGGCGTTTCCCCCGCTGGGACTGGGTTGGCTCGCCTGGGTCGCCTATGCTCCCATGTTCTGGGCCGTGGTCAGGACCGATCAACCGAGAGGCGCGTTCGGCCTGGCCTATCTGTTCGGCATCCTGCACTTTGGCGGACTGACTCCGTGGATCGGCGCAACGGTCGCTGCATGGTCGGGCTCACCCATGGGCTGGGCCGCATGGGTCGGTCTGGCGCTGATTCAGGGGCTGTGGTTCGGACTGTTCGGATACCTTGCCTGGTTCATTCACCGGGGATCGAGCGGCGACGGTCGCCTCATTCTGACCGCATCCGCATGGGTTGTGGTCGAGTGGCTGCGCGGGCAAGGCGGGCTGTCTATGCCCTGGGGTCTGGCGGGCTACACGCAATACCGGAGCATAGCCATCATCCAGATGGCGGACATTACGGGCGTCTACGGCGTCAGCTTCCTGGTGGCGCTGGCAAGTGCGGCCGCAGCGGCCGCCATATTCCGCCCCGGCAGTGCGGTCACGACCGGGCCGATGAGACGCTCGGTCATACGGTTTCGCGGCCTTGCTGCAGATGTCGGCGTGCTGGTCCTCCCCTGTCTTTTCTATGCGGGGGCGCTGACATACGGTCTCCTGTGCGCCGGACTTCCGTGGCAGGGACGACCGGTCCTTACGGCGGTCGTTCAGCCGAACTTCGCCTCAACAGGCAACCCTATCCCTCGCAACGAAGCCATGTCTCGCCTCGCAGCGGCGGCACAGGAGCTGGCCGCCAACGCGCCGAGCCTGACCATTTGGCCCGAGAGCGCCGCTCCCGACGATGCGGTCAATGATCGCGACATGAACGCTCTGTTCACCCACTTCGCAAAGCTCACGAGCGGCTATCACCTGGTCGGTACCCGGTACACCGACGAAATGGGCAACGAGCGCAACTCCGCAGCGCTGTTCGACCCTCAGCTGGGCTTCGTCTCAAGATACGACAAGGAGCGCCTGGTTCCATTCGGCGAATGGACGCCTGCCCGCCGCGCGCTCGCCCCGATCATCTCCAAGCTGCGCGAACCCGACGATGACCTGACGCCCGGACGCAATCAGAAACCCCTGGAGGCGGGCGACATGCGGCTCGGCGTTCTGATCTGCTACGAATCGATATTCCCCGGCATGACGCGCGATCGAGTGCGCAAGGGCGCGGACCTCCTCGTCTCGATCACCAACGATGGATGGGCAGGCGAATCGGCCTCCCTCGAGCAGCACTTTGCCATGTCGGCGTTCAGAGCCGTCGAAGCGCGCAGATACATGTGCGTCGCAGGTCTCACGGGCATCTCGGCGCTCGTTGCCCCCAACGGTTCGGGAGGGATAGCCGCGCCCTACAAGCCGGCGCTGGTCTCGGATCTTGTCTATCTGCGCAGCGGCCTGACGCCCTACGCCCGTTGGGGCGACTGGCTCGTGGCGCTTTGCGCGCTGCTCGTTGTTGTGGGATTGCGCCGAGGCGCCTCCGGGTCCTGAAGGGCGGGCATCCCCGCAGGTATACTCATGGCGTCGTCCGGACGGCGTCAGGGCTTCAAAGCGCTCCGCCGAACCGTGACAGTTCCCGGAGGCCTTGGTCTTGGATAAGATTCGCGTGCGGGGCAACGCACGCCTCAGCGGTACGGTTGAAGTCAGCGGCAGCAAGAATGCCGCGCTCGCAATCATGGCGGGCGCGCTCCTTGCGGACGGCAAGGTCACACTCTACAACGTTCCGCGCATCGGCGACATTCATACGATGCTGGAGCTGCTCAACGACCTCGGCGTATCGGCGCAGTTCACGGATCGGACCACCGTCACCATTGACGCGTCCAACGTGCTCTACCTTGAGGCGCCTTACGAAGTGGTCCGGAAGATGCGCGCTTCATTCAATGTGATGGGCCCGCTGTTGGCGCGGTTCGGTTTTGCGCGTGTACCGGTGCCGGGAGGATGCGATATCGGGGCCAGGCCGGTGAACTTCCACATTGACGGCCTGCGCAGGCTGGGCGCGAACCTGCATAGCGAGCACGGCATCTATACCGCCGAAGCGCGCAGTCTGAAGGGCACGAGCATCTACATGGACTTCCAGAGCGCCGGCGCAACGCAGCACCTGATGACAGCCGGCTGCTTTGCCAAGGGCGTAACGATCATCGAGAACTGCGCGGCCGAACCTGAAGTCGTGGACCTCGCCGAGTTCCTCAACGGCCTCGGGGCGCAGATTGAAGGAGCCGGCACGACAACCATCAAGGTCACCGGCGTGGAAAGGCTTGGCGGCGGCGAACACACGATCATCCCCGACCGGCAAGAGGCAGGCACGTTCGCAGTTGCGGGCGCGATCACCCAGGGCGACATCGTCATCAACGGCGCGGTCATTGACCATATGCGTCCCGTCGTGAACAAGCTGGACGAAGCGGGCATCGAAGTGGTTTCGGACGATCGCTCGATCAAAGTTCGGGCGACGAGCAGGCCAAAGGCGGTGGACATCAGAACCAACCCCCATCCGGCATTCCCCACGGATCTGCAGCAGCCCTTCGCCGCCCTCCTCTCCATCGCCGACGGCACCTCGGTCATCACGGAGAACGTCTACGAGAGCCGTTTCCGATATGTGAACGAACTCAACCGCATGGGCGCTAACATCAGGGTCAGCGCTCGCAGTGCGGTGATCACCGGCGTCGAGCGACTGACGGGATGCCCCGTTGCGGCAACCGACCTGCGGGCAGGAGCGGCCCTGATATGCGCAGCGCTCGCTGCCGAGGGCGAGACCGAGATGGTCGGCATCGAACATATCGAGCGAGGCTACGAGGACCTGGTCCGCAAGCTGCGGGGGCTCGGAGCCGCCATTGAGCGCTGTGAGTAGGCGGAGATCATCGGTGTTTTCTCTCGCGCCGGAACTCGGCATTGATCTGGGGACGGCCAACATCCTCGTGTACATGCGCGGCAAGGGCGTAGTGCTGCGCGAACCCTCGGTGGTTGCCATCTCGCAATCCACGAAGCGCGTCCTCGCGGTCGGCGAAGAGGCACGCCTCATGCTCGGCCGCACCCCCGGCAACATAACGGCCATCCGCCCAATGTCCGACGGGGTCATTGCCGACTACACGACCACGCGCAAGATGCTCGAACACCTGATACGCAAGGTGGTCGGACGCAAGCGCATCTTCAAGCCCAGGGTGCTGGTCTGCGTGCCCTCCAAC
>JBBIQU010000066.1:0-4267 GCA_037442185.1 Chthonomonadales bacterium
GATCACATTGCCGACGTTTCTGCGTCGCGAGAAGCGACGGCTACACGCTGCGCGTAAGTTGGCCCGCGTTCTGGTCTGCGACGGAAGCCCCCCTCCCCCTAACCCCCGCCCACCCAGGGGGCGGGGGAAACCGGGGCGCGCGTCGTTCGATCACATTGCCGACGTTTCTGCGTCGCGAGAAGCGACGGCTACACGCTGCGCGTCCGTTTCCGGTCGGTTGGGTTGGGAACGTGGCGCGTCCGATGCCGTTACGGCCGAAGGCCGTGTAGCCGCGGGTTCTCCCCGCGCATCGCCTCGGCACAGCTCGTGCCTGCGGGCACTCGGCACGCTCAGGCCGATCCGGCATCGAACACCGACTTCGTCGTGAGGGTGGAAGGATTCAGCGTGTCCTCCACAAGACTCGAGACGGACATTTAGGAGAAGGCCATCAGCCGAAGCGAACACGCGTGAGATGGGCCCTATCGGTTCGGTTGCCGCTCGAGCTGACGGTACCGCTCCAATCCCTCGCGGGCCTCGGCAAGAGCCTGCTCCCGATGCTCGGGTTTGGCGAAAACACCCGTCGCCTCCAGCCGCCGGATATGCTCCTCGATGTTCGCGATCCAGAACCGCGCAGCCTCGGGCTTGACGACTTCGCGCCCGCCGACGCGCACGTAGACGGCACTCGTATGGGCCACGTCGGGCGCGTTGATGGCGTTCCATTCGTGGCTGCGCGAGGCACGGGCGCAGAACCAGCGGCTTTCATCGGCGGTGAGCTCGATGCTGACTGTCTGCGAGCGAGCCGATGTCCGCACAGACTTGAGGGTCTCGCCGTTGCTGATGATCTCGACCTTGCCGAGGGGATGTCTCGACCAGGCCTGCACGGTGACGATAACCTTGCGTCCCCGATCGAGATCGAGCGTGTCGCCGGGCTCGGCGTCATTCACCTTCAGGAACAGGAGCGGCCCCGAGGTGGTGAACGTCCACCCGCGGCGCACGGCGTCGAGCCAGCGTGCGTAGGTGAACGGCATGGGCTTGCCGTCTCGCCGGGGCATGCGAGCATAGACGCGAGCGCATCCTACGACGCGAGCCGGATGGTCGGAACCGTTGGACAGGCCGATATGGAATCCGCAGTTCAGGAAGCGGTAGTAGTGCTCCGCGTCCAACTGATCGAGGCTGTCGGCGAGGCCCAGCGCAACGTGGACCGGCACCGCCGAGGCGTTGAACGGGCCAAGGCTGCGCGCTTCGATGCTGATGCCGCCCTGTCGGCGCGCTTCGGCGATGGCCGGCCGGTTGGTGGGCCAGTCCGGAGTGCCCGGCGGACCGCCGCTACCCGCTCCCGTGGCGATGGGCTCGACGAGCCGTGACAGACCGAGCAGGTTGATGTGGCCGTAATGGTTGTCGTTGCGGTACTCCTCGGCCATCTGGACGTGCCATTCTCCGTCGCACATGCCGGGCACGGGTCCCATGGGATGGCGGTCCGGCTTGATGAACGTGCCGCCCTGCTCCTTCGCGCGCCACTGATAGAGGGTGAGGTTGTTGATAACGCGCACGTCCTCGGCCCGTTGAACCATGCCGAGCAGGTCGAGCGACTCGTTCACGTCCCAGGAGTTGCGAACCCAGTGGACGTGTGTGTCGCCCGAGATCCATCCGAGCGCTGCCATGTCCATTGATCGTCGCGACGCAAGCGTAACGTGACGTGTCTCGCCCGGCTTCAGCACAATCCTCTTCCGAACGTCGGTCCACTCGAAGCCGCGCTCGAGGTTGATCTCCGTGGGACCGGGAGGGACATGGACCTCGAATGATCCGTCGGAGTAGAAGAAGGGCAGGCGGTAGGAAGCCGGCCTGAAGACCACGGGCTTCTCCGAGAGGGTCTCATTGGCTTTGTACGCTTCGCCATGACGGATAACACCATCACTGTCGAGCGCGTGGACCCGGCCTGGCCACGGCTTCCCTGTTGCCGCATCCAGTAACGTCCCGCGCACAATGGCCGGCTCTCGGCAGAGGACGGGGACCGCGATCGTGCCCAGGCCGGTCAGTTCGATTGTCACTGACCCTCGCCCGACTTCATCCACCTTCAGCGGGACGATGACCCGGCGCGTTCGCTCGGCGTGCGGTCCATCCGACGGCAGAGACACCGAGCCCACCTCCATCCCACCGACGCGTACCGAAACGGTTCTGTCGGCGTTCCCTGTCGGCTCCATGCGCAGGAGGATGCACCGCTCGATGCCCCGGGCCACGGGGATCGGCTTCAGCGGTTCGCTCGCGATGCGATCGTTGCCCACGGTCACTCGCAGCGTCGGGTATTCCCGTTCGAGCTTCAACCAACACGGGGCGAGCCGCCGACGCACGCGCTCAACTTCATCGGGCGAAACAGGCGAAGGCCGCCAGGCCCACACGATCTGGTAGATCGCCTCGGCCATCTGAAGGACCTCGTTCTGGCTTCTCGTCGGGCAACGGAGCGCGAGGTCACTGAGCGCCCGATAGGAGTGTTCGAGGAACGGGCTGCGCACGTTGGCCTGCTGCGGCGGCTGGGCCATGCGATACTCCATCTCGCCGTGGGCGCTCGACCGAGCCGGGACGAGACAAGCGGCGAGAGCAAAGAGGCAGGCCAGCGCGACGACCAGCGGGCGCGCGTGGCGACGAGCAGGCATAGCGCTATGCGTTCGCCTCCGCCATCTCCTTCTTCATTCGCGCGTACCACTCGCGTATGCCTTGCCGGACGAACGATAGGCGCGTCAGGCTCTTGCCCGACTGACCGGGGTTCAGCGGGCCGAAGCCGCTTGCGGCGTGGATGCACGAGAACTCCATGTTCTGAAAGAGGTACAGACAGGGCTTCGTCGCGATGGCAATGACGCGCTTCCGGTCCTTCGATTCGATGGCCATCCACGGCTCCAGTTGCACGTCGTCGGGCGAGCACTGGAAGTTGGCGACGAACGGGATGTCCTGCCATTTCGGGCCACCTTCCACTGCGTAGAGCTGGATCGTGGGGCGCGGTCCAAACTTGCGCGGGACCTTGAGCAGCGGCGTCAGTTCGCCCTTGATGCCCACGTAGTGCCGCACGCAATCATGGTCGCGAACGTCCACTGCGCCGATGGGGCTGAAGCAGTTGAACGCCTGGCTCTGCTTCCACGGCTTGTCGCTGATGTTGGTGACTTCCGTAACAATGTCCACGGTCTCGTCTGTCGTGGTGAAGGTGATCGTGTATTCGACCTCGTTGGGCTGGGCGCCCTTGCTGATGACCTTGTCGCCATCGGTGGACCATTCGGGCTTGATTGAGCCGTACCAGAAGCTGCGGGCGCTATCGCCGATGGCTTCAGGGAACGAGCCG
Organism: Chthonomonadales bacterium; assembly: GCA_037442185.1. Classification (GTDB taxonomy): domain Bacteria; phylum Armatimonadota; class Chthonomonadetes; order Chthonomonadales; family CAJBBX01; genus JAAYVH01. The sequence goes on from JBBIQU010000066.1 coordinate 3,308, forward strand.
CCGAACGCGTTCTTCGGGAATGCGGGCACGTTGTCCAGCTGCATGCCCATGTTGTGCGTAATGCCGCGAACCTGGATCGCTCCCATCACTTCACATCCTTTGCGCATCGAAAGCCGACGAACATGGCTTGATTGACCGCGAAGCCGCTCATGTTCCGCGCCGCAGGACGCAGGTTCATGGGCGTCTGGGTCATCCAGCACCCGCCCTTGATGATGCCGCTACCGGGACCCGGCGAACCCTCGACCCACTCTGCAGCGTTGCCGCACAGGTCCATGACGCCGTATGGGCTCGCGCCCTTCGGATGGGCGTTGACCGGCGCGGTGCGGGGGAAACCAAGCGGCTTCGTCGGATCGTCCATGTTCCACCGGCAGGCTTCGGGATCGAATCGGTTGCCCCACGGGAACTGCCTCGCTTCCGTGCCCCGTGCGGCTTTCTCCCATTCATCCTCGGTCGGTAGCCGCTTGCGTGCCCATCGAGCGTATGCGCGGCAGTCTTCCTGGTTGACCATGAGGACCGGATGGTCGAGGATGGCTTCCGGCGGTTCGGGTCCTATCCAGTGCCCGCGCGGAGGGTAGCCCGTGGCTTTGCAGAATGCGGCGTACTGCCGATTCGTCACCGGATACCTGTCAATGGCGAACTCCGGCAGGTCCACCGTCCGTTCAGGGTACTCGCCGCTCAGCCAGGTCACGTGGCAGCCATATTCGCGTGCCAGCCGCTCGGCCTCCGGCCGGATGGTTCCCAGTCGGCACTTCCCTGCCGGAATGGCCACCATGTCGTCATCCGGCAGTAATGCCCCTTCGACCTTCATGGCCAGTCCTCCCAGGCCGGCAAGCCCCGCAGCCGTCACGACTTGCCTGCGTGTGACGCTCATTGCCTCCTCCTTCTCCCTTCAGCCTTCGCGCTTCGCCCTTCAGCCTTCGCCCTTCAGCCTTCGCCCCTCAGCCTTCGTCCTTCAGCCTT
>JBBIQU010000066.1:4287-21039 GCA_037442185.1 Chthonomonadales bacterium
ATTGCCTCCTCCTTCTCCCTTCAGCCTTCGCGCTTCGCCCTTCAGCCTTCGCCCCTCAGCCTTCGTCCTTCAGCCTTCGTCCTTCAGCCTTCGTCCTGGCGTCCCGCCTGCTTCGTTCCCCTCATCTGCAGCCGAGACGGCTGCGTTACGTATAGCGTCCATAGACATCGGGCCTCCGGTTGCCCCAGCCGCGCCACCCCAGCGGATCGGCGTGAAGCCGATCGCGCACTACCGATACCGGCAGTTCGACAGTGCGCACTTCGGGACCTTCGCCAAGCTGTGTCCACGGCTCCCCGTATGGCCCGACGACAAAGCTGCCGCCGTTGAAGCGTCCGGCATGATTCACCACGGCGATCAACACCTCGTTGTCGGCCGCCCGGGCTTGCGTCAGGAATTCGTTGTGGGCATGATCGGCAAGCACGTCCATTCTGGCCGTATTCGTCGCAAGCGGACAGGCGATGAACTCCGCCCCCAGCGCCCGCAGGCATCGCGCCGCCTCGGGCACTTCGCGGTCGAAACAGATGAACGCGCCGACCCGCGCCGTGGTCGCAGCGAAAGTCAGTTCCGAAACGTGGAACGTGTCGCCCGGCGTGAATGCGCCTCCCTGCCCGGCCAGTTCGAACGGGCGGCAATGGACCTTGCGATATACCCATGCGACGCCGCCGTCCGGCATAATGAGCGCCGCGGCGTTGTAGGTCCTTCCGTCGTCGCCGCGTTCCGCGAAGCCGAGGACAACGTACACGCCGTGCTTTCGGGCGCAATCGCGCACCGCCCTCACGTGTGGCCCGTCGGGCGTCTCGGCCAGCTCCGCCGTCCGCCTGAGGGTCGTTTCCGGGTCCTCGAAAGCATAGCCGTGGAGCACGCACTCGGGCGTGATCAGCAACTCTGCGCCTTGCGACGCGGCTTCGTCCAGAGCCAACAAGAGCCGGCTCGTGTTGCCCTCGACGTCCCACTGACGGGTGACGACCTGACACAAGGCAACTCGTATGGCGGCCGGCGAACCGTCGTAGATGTCGAGGTGCTTCATCGTCTTTCCGCCTTTCCGTAGAGCAGCGTGTTATAGTGAGCGCCGCGTCCCAATCCGTCAAGCCGTGCCGCGCCGACCATGCCTGCGGCGGCGTTCCGGACCAGTATCTCGATGTAGCCCGAATGGCCCGGGGCGCCGCTGCGAAAAACGGTCGCGTAATCGGTTCGGATGCGATCGGCAATGCCGTCGGGCAGTGCCCTTTCGGTCGTCCGGTCGAGGACGACGGTCGGGCACGAGCGGAGGACACGCACGAAATCGGCGTCGCTGACAATCCCGATCTCCCGGGGCATGAGCGTGTCGGTCGAAAACCGCCATTTCGGCACCGCGCGACCCGAAGCCACGGCCCATATGGGGTTGGCCGAGAAGACCGGCTCGGGTAGACTGCGCAGCGCCGACACCGCCTCGCGGCTCGCCGGGGTCGCCGGCGCCTGTCGGATGTAGTAGAGCGCCAGCGTCGTGGCATGGATAACAACGCCCAGCGTGACAACGGCATACGCGGCGACTGCTCGACGGCCGCGCAGGTTGGGCCGCGCCTCAAGCCACCAGGCTGACACCCCGATGCACAGGACCGGGGCTGCGGCTGTCAGGAACCGCCAGAAGAAGACGCGAGGGACGATCAGCCCGAAGCACGTCGCGAGGACCGCAAACCATCCGAGGGCAGCGTGGGAGGCCGAACCCCTTCGCAGCATGGCCGCAACGCCCAACCAGCCTAACGTTAGCTGCAGGGGCATCTGATAGACGCCGTTCAGAAACTCCCGAGGGCGCGAGGCGAGATCGTAGGCGCGCTGCGCATTCGATCCGAGCGTATCGTACGCGAGGTTCGGGACGCCCTGCACGGCCGCCGCAATCAGTGCGATCGTGAGCCCGGCCCCCGCCGAGAACGCCCAGCCACTCGGGGAGTCAGTTGCCGTCTTGCGCCGTACCCGCGAGGCGATGATCAGGCCACCGGCGACGGCCGCCGCGGCACAGGCTCCTGTTGCCTTAATCAGGAAGCCGACCGCGCAGATGATGCCGGCGCCCACAGCCGCCCAAGCCGACTCCGGCCTCCGCAGCGCCAGCCACAGCGCGGTGTAGACGAACAGGTTGAGCGGCAGGTCCAGATAGACGTGGCGACCCAACCACCCGCAGAACGCCGGCGTCGTCGCCATCAGGAACAGAGTCGCGAGCGCGACCCGCGGCCCGAAGAGCCTCCGGGCCAGCGCATAGAGGGGAACCAGAGCCAATCCCGTCAGCAGGATGTACGTCACGCGCATCCAGAGGAGATCGCCGCCCACCGGCTTCCATAGCAGTGCTCCGGCCACAATGCCGCCGGGTGGCGGGACACAGAAGAAGTCCCGGTAGGGCAGACCAACGCCCTCGGCCATGAGCTTCATGAGCGACAGGTACACGCCCTCGTCGTACAGGCCTTCGGTTGGAGCGCCATGCAGTCGCCAGAAACGAAGCCCGAAGTACAGAGCGATACTGACGCCCACACCCATCGTGTGGGGTATGGACAGCCTGACGGCCGGCCTCCGGGCCGTTGACGGATCCAAGCCTGTGATCAGCGCTGCTCAGCCCTCAGGCGCGCGTACGCATCCCACAGCGTTCCCCGGCGGATGTGCACGACGCTCGCTCCGCCGGCCGGATGGCGGAACACGGATGCGGCGACCTCCACCGGGTCCCTTGCCGAGAAGCGGATGCTGCGCGGCTCCTCGATGATCTCGACATCGAAGATGCCCCTTGCGGTTCGCTGCACTTCCTCGGGGTTGTCAGCCTCGATCTCGATGCGGTCTGCGGCATGGCGGCGAAGCAACTGCACGGGCGGCTCGAGGGCCAGAAGCCTGCCCTCAGAGAGAACGGCCACCCGGTCGGCGCGTTCGGCCTCGGCGCTGGAGCATGTCGCGTGGACCACCGTCAGTCCGTCTGCAGCCCTCCGGCCGTCGAGGTACTTGCATATTCGCTGGACGTCGGGTTCGGGCAGGGCGGCCATGACGTTGTCCACCAGGAGGAGAGCCGGATCGGCGGCGATGGCCCCGGCAATGCCGAGGGCGACCCGCTGACCGACGGTGAGGTCGCGCTCGGGGACATCTCTCGCCGCCGCCAGGCCGACCACCTCCATAGCCTCCGCCGCGCGCGCCGCCCGATGCGACGCCGGAACGCCGCGGCGTCCGAGTCGCCATACGAGCGCCCCGTGCGCGCCCAGCCGCCCCGGCTGTGTCGGCTCATCGGCAATGTGGCACACGCGTTGCGCGGCCCGAGAGGGTGGCTCGCCCAAGACGGCAACCGTCCCAACCTCCGGACGAAGATTGCCACTGATCACGCGCAGCAGCGCGGACTTGCCGCAGCCGCTTGGACCGAATACCGAAAGCCACTCGCCCTCCTCGACTGTCAGGCTGATGCCGTCGAGGAAAGCGATGCCACGCGCGCGACATGTTATGCCGTCGAGAGCGACCACAGGGCCGGACCGGAACGCGTCTCCCGCTCGCTCGGTCATCGTCGCTCGATCACCAGCTTCACGTCGAGCGTCTCGACGCGGAGCAGTTCACCCGTCTCCGCATCGGTGAAGAACCGGTTCTTAATCGGCTCGACCTCCGATACGACGCAGGACCGGTCGGCGCCCATGACCGGCAATGTGCGCCGGTCCCGGGCGGCCTTGAAGGTCATGTCCACCGACTGGAGCGACGCGGCGGCGAAGTACCTCGCGCTGCGTGTTTCGCCGGGCTTCACTCCGAGCGCGCGCATGGACAGGGAGAACGCCGTCAGCAGATTGTTCATCTGCAGCATCTCGCCCTTCTGAAGCTCGTGCCGGCGTTTGACGGGCATCTCGCCGAGCTTCAGGTCAACGTCAACGCCATCGGGTCCGAAGATGTACGTTCCCGACTGCGAGCCGCCATTTGCCTTGGACTCGAAGGTGATCTTGCGCGGCGACGCATCGGACCACAGCGAGACCATGCCTCGGATCTGCACGGAGGCCGACGGCATGTTGAACTCGAAGGACCATTCGCTGAACGCCCGACCTGCCTCATCGCCCACGGCAGTACACTCGGCCTTCTGAGTCGCGATCTCCTTGCCGTCCTCAATGAACGCCCACGTTTCCGCCTGCCCAACCGTGGGCCGATACTCTCGCCGCGGCTGCGCCGGAGGGGCGTCTTTGACTTCGGCCTTCGGAGCATAGTCGAGGACCTTCACGTCCAGCGAGGCGATGCCCGCAAGGTTCCAGAGCGTGATGTGGGCGGGGCTGAGTGTCCCGACCTCGCCCGTCGTCGTGTCAATGGGAACCCACCCGTCGGCTCCCATCCACACACATGTCCAGTAGTGCTGGCCGAACGAACCGCCCAGCGCCCGGGAGTACAGGATGCCGCCCGTAATGCGCGCCGGTATCCCCGCGGCTCGGCACAGGGCTATGGTGAGCCACGAATGGGGACCGCAATCGCCCTTGCGCGAGCGCAGGCACTCGCGCGCGCCCGAACCGGTGATTGTGTAGGTGATGTTGGCCTTGACCCACTCGCCGATCTTGACCACTGCATCCCATGTCGTCGCACAGCCCTCGGTGAGTTTCCGAGCGAGCTCCTTAATCTCGGGGTCGTCGCATTCGATGTTCGGCTCGGCTTTGAGGAACGGTGCTAGCGCGGGATCGGACGGGGGCATTTCGGACATACGCGGCGCTGCCTTGCCGGCGTAGGAGTACGGGGATACCTCGAAGGTTCCGTCTATCTCTCCTCCCTTGGCCGTTCCCGTGAACTTCTGGATGGGCGAGCGGAGCGAGTCCGCGGTCGGCTTCTCGCCCGATACGGTCGCCTTCACCAGGCACTTCATGAGGGTGAGCTTGGCCGGATCGGGAAGCGCCTCCTCGACGATGCTGAACAGCCGCGACCCGGGATCGTAGCTGGTCAGTCCCCTCAGCGCCGCGGCGTTGGACTTGCGGAACGCGGCCTTCTGGGCCGGCACGCGCATCTCGATGATCTCGCGGGTATCGCGCGTCACGATCAGATCGAGCGCTCCCGCTCCTTCGCCGACGCGCACGCTGTCGCACTTCCGTCTGGAGCCGTTCACGGTCACGGTCACCAAGCCGGGGCGGCTCAAGCGCACCTTCTGCATCATGCCGGCAAGCGGCGACACGATGTTCACCGATTTCGGGAACGCCCCCCTGAGGTCGGCCAGCATCTGCGCCCATGTGTCCAGCATGTTGCCTTCCACCAGATAGACGCCGGGACCCCAGGGCAGCGTCTGTGTGGTCGTCTGGCCGGCGGAGGTGGTGGTTAGCTCAAGCCCTGAACCGACGGGCTTGGCGACGCACGACACCGTTTCCGAGCCGCGCGAGAAGTCCAGCCGATACGAGACGAGCGCGCCTGTCTTTGCGTCGTACCTCGATACGGAGCGGTATGCCATATCGAACGGAGTGCCGAGCAGCGAGACCTTGATGACCGTCTCGGCTCGCGTCTCGCGCCGGTCTGGCGTAGCTATCGTGCTGTAGCGGCAGTAACCGGCGCGCTTGCCCTCAATGACCACCTCGTAGATGCGCTCTGCCGATGCCGGAGCGCAGAGGGACGTCGCCACAAGCCACAGACACAGGCTCCTGGTGATTCGTGCGGTAAGGCGTGCCATCAGAGGAGGCGTCATCGTGACAGTTTCTCCCGCGTGCGCGCCGTTTTCTCGATTGCCGCCCGGCTCAGAGGAGCCGGATGGAGCTTCCCCGTCTCCCAGATATCGGCCGTCGAGGTCCTGTAGGGGCTGTCGAGGCGGTCGCTGTGGCCCACCGGGCAGACGGTCAGCGCGCTGTCCGGGCTATGGAGGGGCACCCATTGCGTGTATGCCTGACTGCTGCGGCAGCCGATCGTCTGACCATCCAGCACGGCCGGAGCCGGACCGATGTAGTCGCCATCGGCGCCCAAAGATCCAAATCCGTCCAGGCTGTCGAACCACCCAAGCGTCTGCCTCGGGGGGACGGCATCCGCCCGTCGTCGCTGAGGCGCGCTGCCGATGGCTTCCGACAGGGCTTGATCGAGGAACGCTATCTCGTCCGTGTCCAGATCGGTCTGTGGATTCGCTGAGATCCGGCTCGCCGCCTCTTTCAAGAAACGGGCCAGACCGGATTCACCGCCGCCCCATCGTGATGCCAGGGGGGTACTCATGAACCGGAAGAACGTGCTGATGCGCGTGGCGATATCCGATCCTGGGGCCGAGGTGTCGCTGCTCGCGCCGTTCTTGAGCCACGGCTCGAGGGCCTCGAGCGCACGCCGCGCTCCATCCGACAGGGCGTCCGGCTGACGCGCGCGCACGTGGAGGGCCAGCCGCACGATCTCACGGCGCGCCGGGTTGACCGTGTCGTAATGGATGCGCAGCACATCTTCAGGCTGCCATTTGGCCGGACCGGCCAGCAGCTCGCGGAGCCTCCATGATCGAGTCGTGTCACCCATCCAGCCGGTCCCGGCGCCGATTGGGATCGTGTAGAACGATCCGATGGGACGATGGTTGGCCGAGAAGAGCATGCCCGAAGCCGGGTCGCTGACAGCCGGCATCAGTTCCGGCGGCACGAACCCCTGCCACGCATCGGTGTCGCCAACGGCTCTGATGGCCTGACCTCCGCTGCGATCGGGTGCGGACCTGGGGCGGATCGGGATGGCTCCTACGCATCGGTAGCCGATGCTGCCTTCGGCATCTCCGTAGACGCAGTTCGCCGACGGAAAGCGCCAGTCGTCCAACGCCCTCGCGAACTCGGCCCCGCTCTTGGCGCGCATCATGGCCACGGCGCCCTGAACGGTCTCGACGCGTTCATCACAGAGCGGAACCCGCCGGAGCGCCACATCTGGTTCGCCGGGAGCGCGGAAGGCGAACTCGTTGACCACCGGACCCAGGTGCGTCTCACGGACGGTCACCTCGACGGGAGCAGCTCCCCGCACGAGGATGGTCTCCTTTCGCGTCGTCATTCGCTTCCAATCCCCGTTCCAGCGGTATCGGTCAGGCGAAGAGGGATCGGTTTCGAGCATGAAGAGATCGGCCTGATCGGCGCCAAGCGCGGTCATGCCCCACGCCACGCGCTCGTTGAAGCCGATGAGGATCACGGGACTGCCGGGCACCCCGATCCCGCGCGCGTTGATCGTCTTGCCGATCAGGTGGAACTCCTGGAACAGCGACGGGTGCCGAACGGGCGTCTGGGGATCGCTGACGAGAACCGCAGATCCCGTGGTGGTGCGCTTGCCTCCGACCACCCATGCATGGCTCATGCTCGGCGCTGTTCCCGTGGACTCGGGCGGGGCGGCGAAGCCGTGTTTGGCAGCAAACTCGCCGACGCGTCTGAGCCAGTCGTCAGCGACGTCCGACCGCTGGACGACAGCAGCGTCATCATCAAACCATTGCGCGTCGGACCTCGGCATCCCGGGCCTGTCGCTATTGCGGCGCGCGATCAGGTCCCGGGTTCCATCGGTCGCGAAGAACTGCGCCAGATGCCACCAGCTCAGGAGGCAATCGGAAGGCTTCCATGGTTCGGGAGCGCAGGCGTAACGCTCGAACAACGGATGCAGAGCGCCTCCGCGCGCTTGCGCGGCGAACGAGTCGTTCACGCCCTCACAATAGGCCTGCAACAGCGCCACGGTCTGCCGGTCGAGTCGAGCGGCGATTCTGTCGGCGGCCTGTTGCCATCCGAACGTCCTCGCCATGCGATCGCTCTGGACGGCAGTCTCGTTGCGAGTTACTTTCTTCTTGGGACCCAGCAACTCGGCCAGCCGACCCTGCATGATTCGCAGGCTGAGGGTCATCTGAAATCCCCGGTCTCTGGCGGTCGCCCATCCGAGGGCGTAGAATGCGCCTTCATCGGTATCGGATACGGCGTGGGGTATTCCCCAGGTATCCGTGATCAGCTCAACATGGCCGTATTCGGGTCGAGGCGCCGCCGTTGACGGCCCAGCACACCCGAAGACCAAGCTGACACCAATCGCGACGAGAGCCTGTGCGGTGCGCATACTTGCTCCTCTCCGGACCAGTGGGCCCGCGCCTACGCCGTCAGGTCCGAACTCCAGCGCCTGACGATCGGGAAGTAGATCGAATAGGGCTCGTCTACGACCGTATGCAGCGGGACGAAGCGCGTGCCCGTCGGCTGATCCACGCTGCGATAGGCCGTGCCCCACGAGTAGCCGTCGCCGTCGGCGTTCGGTCGGAGCAGGTCGGTCGGCCGCACGGGATCGCCGATGAGCGCTCGCTCGCAGTCGCAGAGCCCGGCCAGCACGATCGGGCCTTCCAGGAAGCCGACCGTCTCGGGCTCATCGGGCAGCGGTTCGGCTCGCAAGCTCAGCGGAAGCTCCACAAACACCGTCTCCTGTTGCCACTTGCGCGTGAGGCGTTCGTAGCCGATGCCGGATTCGGCCTCTCTGGGACCGTCCGCGCCGACCCACGTCAGCATCGGGCCAGCCAGCCACTCCGGCCTGCGGAGCGAGAGCGGAAACTCGACGGGTTTCTCGGCGCTGACGGCAACCTTGATCGTCCAAGACTGCGGCCGATGCACCTCATGGACCCACGGATGGCCCGGGCCCGTCGGCTCGCCGACCGTCCAGCCGCGGAAGACGGGCTCGACGCGGACCGTTACAGGCACGCAATCCACCTCGAAGCGCGCCTCGAACGGGAAGTACTGGTCCACGCGCAGTCCGGCATCGTCGGTGTGGCATACCAACGTGTCGTGCATCGTGTGCGCCTGGACGAGGGTGCCGTGACAACACCAGAAGTCATGAGTCGGGTGCCCCCATTTCTTTCGGTCGCCCGGGCGCATCGAAAGATAGTACGCAACCATGCCGGTGTTGGGATTCTGCTGGGCGAGGATGCCGTTCCAGAGGTTGCGCTCGATGTAGTCGGCGTACTTGGCCTCGCCGGTCCAGCGGTACAGGCAGTCGGCCAATCGGATCATGTTGTAGACCGTACAGTGTTCCTGCGCCCACGCGCCTCGGCGTTCAGCAAGCGAGAACGGGGGCGTCCACGCTTCGTCGTTGGTCTGGCCGCCCGTACAGTAATGGCCTCGGCGCGTGACGGCACAGTCCCAGTAGGCTTCGACGATGGCCCGCCAGGCCGGATCGCCGGTCACCTCATAGCACCGCGCGGCGCCCTGCGCCTCGGGGATTGTGGTATTCGCGTGGCGGTTCGTGAGCACGTCTCGCCCGGCAAGGAGGGGATCGAACAGCCGACCCCGGCGGTAGCGCTCGATGAGCACGAGGTACTTCGAATCGCTCGTCAGGCCGTAGAGATCGGCCCAGGCTTCGAGTATTCCTCCCGTCTCAACGTCGAGGATGTTGTCCATCTGTTCCCGGTCGAACTGGTCGGTCCACCTGTGAAACCAGTCGGCGAATCGGTCGGCAACCTGCAGCGCGCGCGAGCTGCCCGCAAGCGCCGCCATGTGGGTCAGCCCCATGAGCGTCTTGTGATGCACGTAGTGCGGCGCCCAGGTCGGCTTGCCCTGCGCCGTCCAGTGCATGTACTTCTCGGGGATCGGACTGCACCAACCGTTCCCGTTCTTCTCCTGGCAGGCCGCAAGCTCGTCAACCACACGATCGGCGCGGGCCTTGATCTCGCCGTCGCCCGACCAAGCCCAGATCTGCGCCGCCGCCGAGAGCCAGTGGCCCAGGAAATGCCCGCGCACCTGGCATGTTGGCGATTCCCATCCCCAGTGCCGATCGAGGGCTTCACCCGTGTGGCCGTGCGCCGTATTGCGCATGAACCACTGACGCAGGCCCGCTTCCAGGTGGAAGTTCTGGAGCAGGTTCTCGACGGTCAGACTGGCGACATAGTCGCGGTTGAGCGACGCGCGACGATGCAGAATGCCGGGCAGGAGGGTTACCGTTCCCCGCTTCAGCGGGCGACAGGCTTCGGTCATCTCGTTTGTTGCCTTTGCGCTGGAATGCCGATCGGAACTCCGATCATCACTACGGTTCTCCGGATTGTGCGCTTGGTCCTGCGCCATGGCCCCGCACCGCTCGTCGCAATGTCACGCAGTGCCCCACGGACCACCTCTGATTGCGCGCGCAGCGGAGCAATCCTAATCAGAAACGGCCGTCGCACAAGCGCCCGGGATCGCTTCATTCGCGGCCACAAGGGCGAGCCAACCGCAACGAACGATTGCCTGCTCTCCGAGACGTGGGCGGTGCGGTTGACTCGCCCCTACAACGGCGGGTCTGCGCGTTCCCGTTCGGGGCGCTTCGGCGCCCGCAACGGCGTGCGCGCGTGTTTGTAGGGGCGTATCAGCCGGACCGACCACCCGCCGATCGCTCGACATCACGCTTCGACCGGCTGGTACGCCCTCGCGTCGCTGAGAGGAAGCGCCTCCTCGCTCGTGGCCATGTCAATCGGAGCCCCACGGCCCACCCGTTATCGCGAGCGATGACGGGTCACGTCCTCGCCTGCTTCGTTTGGCGAGAGGCTGCAGCCGAGACGGCTGCGCTACGCGTCCCGCTACGCGAATTGCATCGGAAGGAACCGCGACCCTACCGGGAATCGTAGAACCGGTACCGGTCCACTACAATCCCCATGACACGCCGACCCGAAGCGACACGTCTTTCCGCATCCCTGCGCGCGGCCCTCGACACCGACGGTGACGGTCATGTCACCGTCGGCGAGGTGCTTGACAGGGTGGCCGAGCGTGGCTTCGGGCTGCTCCTGTTCATGGTCGCGCTGCCGACGACGATTCCGGTGCTTCCTCCCGGAGCTTCGGGGGTCGTGGGCATGATGTACATCCTCCTCGGGCTCCAGCTGGTTGCCGGGCTGCCGTACCCGTGGCTTCCGCGCCGCATGCGAGCCCATCGCCTCTCGCCCAAGGTCGTCGTCGCGCTCCGCCAGCGGGGTCTTGCCGTCATGGAACGCATCGAGAGGTTGACTCGGCCACGCCTCTTGCTGCTGGAGAGCGGAATCGCCCTGCGGTTGCTGGCGGTTCTCATCGTGCTCAACGGGGTGATCCTCTTTCTGCCCGTTCCGTTCATGAACACGCTCCCGGCCATCGGCATGATGCTCATCGGCATCGGCCTGCTCAATCGTGACGGCTTATTCCTGCTGGTCGGGGGCGGCATAGGCGCAGCGACCGTCACCATCGTCATCTCGAGCGCGCACTTGCTGATCAAGGCGCAAGCGTGGCTGAGGGGCTTGATCTAGTTTCGGGCGATCAATCGCCCGCCTACGACACGAAACACGCTTCCATGGGTTGAGCAGGTCCCGCGAGCGCGAGGCGTCAATCGGGCGGACGATTCTGCGTCGGCCCTACGGCGTATCCCGCATTGCCTCGACGTACCAGTCGAGGAACTCCTCCTTGCGCGGGTTGACGAGCACGGTGGCGTTGGGCGTACCCTCGACAACGCGAGTCAGCCCGTCGTTCTCAACCTTGATCCGAAGCGGCTTGCCCTCGGCAAACGCATGGCCGCATGCCCATGCGACAGCCACCGGATCGAACAGCGTGGGGGTGGGATTACCCCAGAGGAGGCGCAGGGCAGCGATCGCGTCCGTCGTGCGCGTGCCGAAAGCGGACATGCGCTTCTGCCGCTCCTCGTCGAGCTGCATCATCGTCGTGGCATCGAGACCGGCCATGACAATAGGCACTCCGCTCTCGAAGACGATCCGGGCAGCCTCCGGGTCGCAACGGATGTTCCACTCCACCTCGGCAGGGGGCTTGTTGCCATAGCCGACGTATGCGGCGCCGCCCATGAGCACGATCTGCTTGATCTCGGGTTTCACCTCGGGATGCGCTCGGAGCAGGTCGCCGACATTGGTCAGAGCGCCGATGGGAACCAGCGTGACCTGACCCGGATACCGCTCGATCTGCTGTTTCATGAAGGTCACGGCGTCCATCTTCAACATGGAGCGAGAACGGTAGCCCTTCGCCCACTCGTGCTGCCGCCCGATCTTGTGGTCGTGAGCGCGGCCGACGCACACGGGCACGTCCTTGCGGCCCATGACGCTGAGGAGTTTGGCGGCAAGCTCGGCGCGCTTCGCCGTGTCGCCGAAGGCCGTGGTCACTCCGATAAGGCGCGCATCCTTCCGCGAGGCGACAAGCCCGAGGGCGTACGCGTCGTCAACGTCATCGCCGATGTCGGTGTCGAGGATGATCTTCGGAGGTTCCGGCGCGGCAATCGCCGGCGCCAACACTGCGATTGCGATCGCTACGGTCATCAAGAAGGCGTTCATGGGTTCCTCCCGGTCACTGAGCGCTGAGCGTCCCACATGCGCCGACGATCTGCGACGCGGCGCGCACGTCGTCGCCTATCTGCGCGACGAGATCATCGAGGTTGGAGTAGCGTACCTGACCGCGAAGCCGTTCGATGAACCGCGTCGCGATGGTCTGACCATACAGGTCGCCGCTGAAGCCCAGCAAGTGCACCTCGATGACCCGCCCGATCCCGCCAAGCGTCGGTCGGGTTCCGATGCTGCACGCCCCCGCATAGACACGGTCGCCGACCGTCGTCTCGGTCGCATAGACGCCGTCGGCAGGGGTCGCCTGTCGCTGATCGCAGTCCATGTTGGCGGTTGGGTACCCCAGGCGGCGGCCGATCTGGGCGCCCTTGACGACGACGCCGATCAGTTCAAACGGCCTTCCGAGCACGAGCGCCGCGCTTCGCACGTCGCCTCCCTCCAACAGGCTCCGGATGCGGCTGCTCGACGCCGGCGCGCCGCCCACATGCACAGCGGGCGCCACGCGGACCGAAAGACCCAGCCCCGGCCCGAGAGATGCCAGCATCTCGGCGTTGCCTCGCCGCGCCTTGCCGAACCGGAAGTCCTCCCCCACGTGAACGATGGCCGCCTGGAGTTGGCGCACGAGGATGTCTTCGACGAATCGCTCGGCCTCCGTATCGCGCATCCCCTCGTCGAAGCGCGCCACCACCAGCATGTCCGCCCCGAGCTCGCCGATGTGCCGGGCCTTCTGATCGGCAGTGGTCAGCATCATCGGGGCGCGGCCGGGATCGAGCATCTCGGCCGGGTGACGATCGAAGGTGAGCACCGCCGAGCGAATGCGGCACGCCTGCGCGGCGGCGACGGCAGAACGGATGAGCGCCTGATGCCCGACATGGATGCCGTCGAATGCGCCTATCGCAACGGAAGTGGGTCCCGGATTGCGCACGGAGGTGAGTGGCACGGTCAGCGTCATGGCGCGTCGCTCCGAAGGCGCATTACCTTAATCGGCTGGAGCCTGCCGTCGCACAGGCGCACCATGGCATAGCCCTCACCACGCCGACGGGCGAGTGCGAGACAGGGTTCGCCGGTGTCGCACCCGGCCAAAGCGACGCTTGCAGACGGCGTCGGCGGCACAACGGCGCGCCCGTTGGCTATGTCGGCCCATTCCGGGGCGCCAAGTTCCACGAGCGGCAAGTGCTGAAGGGCCCGTTCGATCGGAATGAGATGAGGCTCGGCATCGGGGGCAAGCGCTTCGGCGATATCGAAGGCTCCAACGCGGGTCCGCCGCAGATCGGACATCGCGGCGCCGCAGCCAAGCCGATCGCCAATGTCGGCGGCCAGCGTCCGGATGTATGTCCCCGAGGAACACTCGACGTAGAGGGCGGCAACGGGATGCTCGCCGGGCACGAATCCGCGCAACTCGATGCGATGCACTGTCACGGGGCGCGGCTGCCGCTCGACGGTCGTTCCGCGTCGCGCGTGATCGTACAGACGCCGCCCGCCAACTTGGACCGCCGACACCATGGGAGGCGTCTGCATGATGCGGCCGTAGAAAGCCTGTAGGGCCTCCAAGACGTGTCGTTCGGTGAGCCACGAAGCGTCCTTCCGATCAACCACGCTGCCCGTTACGTCCTGGGTGTCGGTCTGGATGCCGAAGGTGACGCCCGCGTGGTAGACCTTGGGTTCCGTCGGCAGGTACTCCATGATCCGGGTCGCAGCGCCGACGCATACGACTAGGACGCCTGTGGCCATGGGGTCGAGGGTGCCCGCGTGTCCGATGCGCTTCGTGCCGAGGCGACGACGAAGGCGGTTCACAACGTCGTGTGAGGTGATGCCTGCCGGCTTGTCAATGACGGTGGCGCCGAACGGCTCGACCGGAGGTTTGTCCTCCCGGCAGGACTCGATGCGCGGCTGCGAAGGCGTGTCGTCAGCTGACGTCATACCGCTGCGTGGAGCGCTCCCAGTATCTTCGAAACGGCGTCTTGCAGGTCCGTCTTGAGCGTGCATCCTGCAGCGGACACGTGGCCGCCTCCGCCGAACCGCTCGGCGATCACGCTCACATCGGTGTCTCTCCGGGAACGGAGGCTGACACGCACATCGCCGCCCGGCAGCTCTCGCAGGAGTATGCCGATGTCCGTGCCTCGAACGGCCCGAACGTGGGTCACGATGCCTTCGGTGTCTTCATCGGTCGCGCCCAGCTCGGCGAAATCGCGGGCCGTGATCACTGTCCACGAGATGCGTCCGTCCTGCGTAACCTGAAGCGCGTCGAGCGCTCTCCCGAGGAGCTTCAGACTGGCAAGTGAGCGCGTCTCGAACACGAGCTCGCTGATGCAGGCCGGGCATGCCCCATAGCGCATGAGCGCTGCCGATACGCGGAACGTGGCAGCCTTAACGTTCATGAAGCGGAACGAACCCGTGTCGGTCACGATGGCGCAGAGGAGGCAGTCGGCGATGTCCTTGGAAAAGGGCAATCGCATGAGGCGCAGGAGCGAGTAGACGATCTCGCCGGTCGCAGACGCCTTCGGATTGACGACGCGAACTCTGCCGAACTCGCTCTCGCTCACGTGATGGTCAATGACGACGGTATCGGATGCCGATTTGGCGAGCTTGCCGATGTCGCCAATGCGGTCCGGCGTTGCGGCGTCTACGACGATGGCGAGATCGAACGGACCAGGAGCCGATGTGGTGATCTGGTCGGCGCCCGGAAGCCACCGGTATATCTCCGGCACGCCGTCAACGGCCATCGGAGTGACGGACTTGCCGAGGCCCCGGAGAGCGTGTGTCAGAGCGAGTGTGCAGCCGAGGGAATCGCCATCGGGCGTCACGTGTCCCGCAACCATAATGGTCCGGGCGCACTCGATGGCTTGCGCGGCCTCACGAAGCGCCTGAGTTATCGGTGTGCCTCTCAGCCTCAATCTCCTTGAGCAGCTCGAATATGCGCGCGCCGTGCGCGATCCCCTTGTCGGGGCGAAAGTCAATCTCGGGAGCCACGCGCAATCGAGCGCGGCGCGTGAACTCGCCTCGAATATACCCTGTCGCGCTCCGTAAGGCGGCCAACGCCGGCTCCTCACGCTCAGGCTCGATGACGCTCACGTATACTCGCGCGTGCCTCAGATCGCGGGAAACCTCGGCGTGCGTCACTGTGACCATGCTCAAGCGCGGGTCCTTGAGGTCGCGCAGCAACATCGCGCTGACCTCCTGGACCATCAGCCGCGCGATCTGTTCCTGCCTTATCGTTGACATTGTGCTCCTCCAGTGCCCTGTCCGGATTCCGGGACAGGGTCAGGGTGAGGGCAACCGCCGGGACCGCCGAGCCCGATCAGAGCATCTCCACAGCGACGTTGCACACTACGGCTTCAGGCATGCTCTCGATCGCAGATCGGACGGCTTCCAGCACCCGATGCACATGCGCGGAATCGTTGGCCACGCAGGCGACCCCGAGCGTCGCGCTCTGGTGCAGGTCCAGGTTGTCGAGTTCGGCGATGGACACGTTGAACTTCGCCCGAACCCCATCCACGATGCTCTTGACGACGTGCCGCTTGTCCTTCAGCGATCTGGCCTGCGGGATATGCAGCTCCAGCGTCATGAACCCGATCACAGGCGCTGCGCTTCGCGGACCTCGAACGCCTCGATGATGTCGCCGACCTGATAGTCGCCGTAACCTTCCATCACCATGCCGCATTCAAAGCCCTGGGCCATCTCGCGCACGTCCTCCTTGATGTGCTGCAGCGAGTCTATCTTGCCCGTATAGATCACGTCGCGGCCCCGGCGCACTCTCGCGTCTGCGTTGCGCGTCACTTTGCCTTCGGTTACGTAACAGCCGGCGATGATGACGCCCCTTGGCGTGCGGAATGTCGCCCGAACCTCGGCCTTGCCGAGCGCGATCTCCTCGTAGACCGGCGCGAGCATGCCCTTCATGGCACGTTCGACAGCCTCGGTCAGCTCGTAGATCACGCTGTAGGTGCGTATGTCCACGTGGAGCCGTTCGGCGGCGGACTGGGCCTTCTGGTCGGCCCGGACATTGAAGCCAAGGACGACCGCGCCGGTTGCGGCGGCCAGCTGGACATCGTCCTCGCTGACGTTGCCGACCCCGCAACGGACGACCCGGAGGCTGACTTCGTCCGCCGGCAGAGCCTGGAGCGCGCCGACAATCGCCTCGCCGGACCCCTGAACGTCGGCCTTAACGATGACCGCAAGCTCTTTGGCCACTCCCTGGCGCACCATGCGGCCGATGTCTTCCAGGGTCACGCGCGTGCGGCCGCCCTGAAGCTGCGTGGTGCGCCGCTGCTCTGCCCGCGCCTGGGCCTTCAGCCTGGCATCGCGCTCGTTCTTCACGACTTCGAGGCTGTCGCCGGCCATGGGCACCGACGAGAGACCGATGATCTCAACGGGCATGGAGGGGGTGGCCTTGTTGATGCGCTCACCCCGGTCATTCGTCATGGCCTTGATCTTGCCGTAGGCGAGCCCGCATACGACGCAGTCGCCGTTCCTGAGTGTCCCTTGCTGGATGAGGGCCGTCGCCACTGCGCCCCTTCCGACTTCCTGCCGCGCTTCGACAATGACCCCTGAGGCCAGTCCCTGAGGCTCGGCCCTGAGGTCCTGGACATCGGCAA
>JBBIQU010000067.1:0-3241 GCA_037442185.1 Chthonomonadales bacterium
ACATGACAATGGCCGGCGAGCGCTGAACGCGCGATTGCGGAAGGAATGACATCCCTAGGCCGCGAACACGTACTCGGAGATGGATCCCGCTCACGAGACGGACATGAAAGGAGACTGAACCATGGCCAGTGCCGTAACTGATTTGCACATCCCGGGGCTGAGGAAGAGAGCCTCGGGCAAGGTACGCGAGGTGTTCGAGGTCAAGGATGCGCTCTTGATCGTCGCGACCGATCGGGTCTCGGCGTACGACAGCGTCATGCCGACCGGAATACCGCGCAAGGGAGCCGTGCTCAATCTGCTGTCGGAGTTCTGGTTCCAGCTTCTTCGCCCCCTCACCGTGAACCACGTCATCTCGACGAACGACGAGTTCATTCTGGATTGGATCGTGGCCAGCGGCGGCCAGGTCTCCGATGCTCTGGCCGAACAGCTACGCGGACGGGCGCTGCTTGCGGTTGAGGCGGACATCGTACCGGTCGAGTGCGTCGTGCGAGGCTATCTTGCCGGTTCGCTCTGGGCAGAATACTGCGCAGAAGGCGGTCCCCAGCGTGGAGCGACGCTGCACGGCATATCCTTGCCGGCAGGCCTACGCGAATCAGAACAATTGCCTGAACCCATCTTCACGCCCGCAACCAAGGCGACTACCGGCCATGACATTAACATAAGCGTTGAGGAGATGGCCATGGCGGTCGGCGAGGATACGACACATCATCTCATGGACCTTAGCCTACGGATATACAAGAGGGCCGCAGCCATAGCACGTGAGCGTGGGATCATCATCGCCGATACGAAGTTCGAGTTCGGCAGGCATGCCGGGGCTCGGGTCCTGGCAGATGAAGCGTTGACCCCCGATTCCTCACGCTTCTGGGACGCCGAGACCTATGCACCGGGAACGGGACAGGCATCGTTCGACAAGCAATATCTGCGCGACTGGCTCGTCGCTTCAGGATGGAACAAGGAACCCCCGGCTCCAGCGTTGCCGGACGATGTGGTCGAGGGCACATCTCAGCGATATCTGGAGGCCTACAGGCGCATCACCGGCCGTCCGCTTCCCGTTTAGCGGTCTTTCGCCATTACCATGCCGTGGACGCGACGGTTCGTTGGCTTCACGCAGCCGATCGTGAAGGCTGCGGCCGATGTCTTGATCGAACTGCACCCTCCCGGCATGCCGGTGACGCCATTCGACTCCCAACGGGGCTCCGACCGTTCGGCTTACCCATGCGGCCTTGCGACAGTGGACATGAGCCGATGCGTCGTCGGAGTTCCGTCGGGACGGCTGGGCCGCCGCCTGCTTGAGGTCCTCGCCGACCGTGCTCAGGATGCGGTGAGCCGATTCGCTCTGATACCGCCGGAGGTCGCCTCGGTCGAGAGCCTGCCGGACGTTGTCGGGTTACGTGCAGCTCGCCGCGCCTCGTCCATCGAGGTCCTCTGGGCATGGCTGGCTGCCTTCCGCGCGGTACCGGGCGACGTCCTGAGAGACGCGATCCCACTCCCGGACGGAGCAGGCATCCATGACGCGCTCCGAGCCGCCAGGACGCTTGCCGAGGTACATTCTCTGCTCGCCCGGCATTGTGTTGACGCGCGCCAAGCTGCTCGGATCGTAGAGCGCCTCGCCCCACAGTCCAGCGCGAAGCGGTGGGCTGCTCTCGCAGCGCTGGAGGACGCATTCACCGCCCAGCTTGCGGCGGCCGGTCTTGAAGATCCCGATGTGCCCCCGACGCAGCCGCATCCTGATTCGGCAGGGCATGCGCCGAACACCGGCGGCCCGTCTGGTACCGCGCACACGACGCGCGTGGTTGTCGTGCACGCGATGGATATCGCGCCGGCAGTGTACTCAGCCCTCATGCATCTCGATCTTCCTGTGACGCACCTGATCTGGGCGGATTCGAACCTCGATGACAGGTTTGACGCGGTCGGTCGCCCGGTTCCCAGCGCCTGGGCAGACGAACACATCCACATCTCGGACGCCGCCATCCACGCATCCGACCGCCCGCGAGATATGGCTGCGCCGGCCGTGCCGATCATCTCCGACCTCGCCGATCCCTATGGCCCCGACGACATTACGGTGTGTCTGGGCGATCCGGCTCTGGAGGTCATCGTCCGCGAGATGCTGACGGGCGCAAATGTCGGCGCGCACAGCGCGTTTGGCCGTCCGTTGAACCGCTCACGGCCGATCGGCTTGCTCACCGCGGTTGCATCGTACTTCGATTCACGAGACTCCGAGACGTTCGCAGCCCTCATCCGTCATCCGGACCTGGACCCTCTGATAGGTTCCGCGATACGCGGAGGGACATCCAGAGCCATGGCCGCAATGGATCGGTACCGATCCGACCGCCTCGCGACGGCTCTGCCCGATACCCGCTCGCACCTCGCAGCAGACGATAACCGCCGGGGTGTCTGGGCATCAGTGCAGGATGCGGCGCGCGTCATCGAGAGAGCATTCGGCGGCTTGGCCGGTCGCAGGCGGCCCATCGGTGAGTGGATGGAACCCATCGCGTCGTCGCTCACGCGTGTGTACGACCCCGTACTCGAGAGCGAGCAGGGGGACTCCTCAGAGCTTGCGGAAGCTCTCGAACGACTTGGCGCGCTCATGCGGGAAGTCACGACAGCCAGCCCCGCTTTGGGCGACACCGTACGGGCATCAGGCGCCGACGCGCTCCGCACCGTCGCAGAGCTTGCCTCGCATGTTCTGCAGCCCGAACCGGTCCGTCGGGACTCTATCGAGCTGGTGGACTGGTTCGAGTTGGCCTATGACGATGCAGCCGTCCAGATCGTCTGCGGCATGAACGACGGATGCATACCGGAACCGATCCAAACTGAGGGACTTCTGCCCGATGCGCTAAGAAGCGAACTGGGGCTTCCGGACAGCAGTACACGGTACGCGCGTGATTGCCTCAACCTGTCGGGGCTTGCTGCCTCAACCCCGCACTTGCATGTTATTGTCGGTCGGCAGTCAACACAGGGAGACGTTCTGCGGCCAAGCCGGCTCTTGTTTGCGTGCGACGACACGAGGCTCCTTACCCGTTCCAAGACTCTGTTTGCCGCCCCAAATCAGTCGCAGCTTCCTCTTCCGTTTCAACACGGACAGACCAGCGCCTACGCTCTGCCGTATCCCGCTCCGCCTGAACAACCCATTGACAGGCTTCCGGTGACGGCGTTCCGCGATTACTTGAGGTGCCCCTACAGGTTCTACCTTTGTCACGTTCTCCGGCTGTCGTCCATTGCCGATGACATGGTTGAACTG
>JBBIQU010000067.1:3256-20933 GCA_037442185.1 Chthonomonadales bacterium
CGGCTCTCTCCTGCACGATGCGCTGCGCGACTTCGGCCGAGGTCCGGCTTCGACCGAGACAGATCCGAGCGTTGTCGCAGATGCTCTCGACGCCGCACTCACAAACGCAGCCGAACACCGCTTCGGGAGCGATCTGGCTCCGGCTCTGGCGATTCAGGTCGAACAGGCACGCCGCCGACTGCGGGCGTTCGCTCCCTGGCAGGCTGCGCGTGTGCAACAAGGCTGGCTCATCGTCTCGGACGGCGCCGAAATCAAAGCAGAGGGCATTCTGAATGTGGACGGCATGCCGTTCACCGTTTACGGGCGCATTGATCGCGTGGAGCGCCACGCAGAGACCGGCGCTTACGCGGTGCTTGACTACAAGAGCGGCGAGTCAGTATCGCCTCCAGAGCGGACCCACCGACAGACGAGAGACGGAATCCCCGTATGGACCGACCTGCAGCTGCCGCTATACGCCGTCATTGCCCCTGTCCCCGATAACGTTCGCCTGACGCTCGGCTACATCAACCTTGGGAGCGATCCGGGGAAGCGGCGGCTGATGGAAGCCGCCTGGACACAAGAGGACCTCTCCGACGCGATCAGATGTGCCGAGGAAACCGTGCGAAGCATCAGGCAAGGCATCTTCTGGCCGCCGAACCCTGATGCAACGCCCTCTAACGACGGAATCGGAGCCATCTGCTTTGAGGGCTGCGCGGAGCGCCGGGCCCTTCTTGACCGCCCCCCTGTGAAGTGGTCCATCCCAATGGACGCCGCGCATACGAATGCCGACGATGCGGCATCGGAGATCCGACAATGAGAAACGTCGGAGTTCGCGCGTCCGCCGGATCGGGCAAGACCTATGAGCTGGCCGTTCAGTTCATCGCGCGGCTCGCAGCGGGCGCCGATCCCGCATCCGTCGTTGCGACCACCTTCACACGGAAGGCCGCAGGCGAGATACTCGACCGGATTATCATGAGGCTTTCCTCAGCCGCCGAGCCCGGCGAACCGAACGCTAAGTCCGACGCACTGCGCCAAGACGTGCTGCGAGTGTGGCCGGACCTGGACCTCCCCCTCGGTGCAGAACAGTGGCTCCGCCTGCTCGCCGGGTGCTGCCGGGCCATGGATCGGATCAACATTGCCACCATAGATTCTTTGTTTGTCCGCGCGCTTTCGGCGTTCTTGTTCGAGGCGGAGCTTGTCGGGCGACCTGCCATGACTGATGAACGTTCGGCGGAGGCAACGGCCACTCGCGCGATGGCGCTTCAGGAAGCCCTCGCGGCCAAGCCCCTCAGTTCCGCCCTCGAGCTGCTTGAGGACCTCTCCGGCGGCCGGCCCTCTCGCTCCGTGATTGGGCGTATGGACCAGGCCGTCAGCGAGCTACTGCCGCTGGCGTTGGCGACCGATCCACGAGCGTGGGAGACACTTACCGTGCCTCCTTCCCCTGACGATCGCGAACTTGACGATGCGATCGTGTCGCTGGAGCGGATGGCATCCGAATGCCAATCACGCGCTCTGGCGAAAGGACTGCTGTCGAGCGCGTCCAATGCCCGGGACCGGCTCTGGGAGGCAGTCCTGGAGACCGGAGCCTCGGCGAAGGTGGGTTTTTCTATCGGGCACGATCATGCGGACGATTCCGATCCCCACGGGACGGTGACGGATTTCACGTACAGCCGGGTCCCGATTCCGGAGTCGGCGGTGCGTGCCTTGCGCGTGCTGACGCAAACAGCGGCCCATCACGTGATCCGTCGGCTCCAGGCCCGCTCCCGAGCGACGCGCGACTTGCTCGACCGGTACGCAGTGGTCTATCACCGTCTGCTGCGACAGCGCGAAGTCTTGCTGTTCGACAGGCTGCCTCGTGTGCTTCTGGACGCGACGCGCAACGCCACAGGACGCGACTTGGCGTACAGACTCGGCCTGAGCGTTCAGCACGTTCTTCTGGACGAGTTTCAGGACACCAGCCCGGCCCAATGGGGCGTGCTGCGACGCTTGTTCCTGAACGATGATGCGGCCGTGAGCGCGCCCTCCGTGTTCTGTGTTGGTGACTCCAAGCAGGCGATCTACGGTTGGCGAGGCGGAAGCGCGGCCATCTTCGACCGCCTCGACCAGGAGATGCCGGGCCTAGTATGGGAAAGCCGTGCGACCAGCTACAGAAGCTCGCAGGTCGTACTCGATTTCGTCAATGATGTGTTTACCAATCTCGAGCGATGGGACGGCCTCGAGACCTGTCCTGCCCTGCTCTCGCAATGGAAAGAACACTACGTCGCGCATGAGGCAGCCGAGCCCAGGCCCGGTCATGTCATTATCCGTTCGTTCCGCGAACCGGCCGAGACGCAAGATGACGCAGCGATTGGTGCAGCGGACCCATCGGCAGAGTCGGACGTTCCCGAAGGCAAGGACACGTCATACGAAAGATGGACAGCGGAGCGCATCGCCGCCATCGCCCTTCGACACTCCGATGCCGCCATCGGCGTTCTCGTTCGCCGGAACCGTACCGCAGCCGATCTCGCGTTCCGGCTGCAGTCCCTGGGCGTATCCGCCAGTCTGGACGGTCCCGGCGCTCTGGCCGATGACCCGGCAGTAAGCGTCATTCTGTCCGCGCTCACAATGGCCGACCATCCCGGGAGTACGGCCGAGGCGTTCCACGTAGCCGCTTCGCCCTTGAGAGATGTCGTGGGCCTGACGGACATCGCTCCCGCAACCGTTCGACGAGCTTCGCTCAGGGTTAGGCGCGCGCTTGCGTCTCGAGGCTACGCCAGCGTCGTCGCTCAGTGGTCGCGGATTCTGGCGCGCCTCGGAGATGAGCGAACGGGACTTCGGTTGACCCAGCTCACGGAAGCCGCTGCGGAATATGAGGCCAAGGCCACACAGCGCCCATCCGACTTCGTAAAGGCCGTGCGGTTGCTGACCGTTAATGAACAAAGCGATCAGCCGGTTCGCGTTATGACAATCCACCAGGCCAAGGGGCTCGAGTTCGATATCGTTGTACTGCCCGAGCTTCACACGGAAATCCACGGAGTGCGGCCGCCAATGATCCGGTGGGACGCGGGTGTCCAGAGCGGCGTGTCAAGCGCCCTCAATGCGTCGGATGCTGCCGCCACGCGTGTGTTCGCCTACCCTTCCAAGGCCGCTCGAGCCGTCTCCGTCGAGCTTCGCCAGGCGCTGGCCCAACACCGCGAGCGAGAACTCGCCGATGCTCTCAATCTGCTCTACGTGGCCATCACGAGACCACGCCATGCCCTGCACATCCTGATCCCTGCCGGAAAGCCAGCATCCATCTCTTCCGAACGCAGGACGCCCGTTCGGATGGATTCCATCCTCAGGTCCGCGCTTGCGGACGAGATAGGTTCAGAGCGATCGGCCGAGGACTCAAGCGAAGGCGATGGTGACATCCTCCTCGAGCGTGGAGACCCGAACTGGGACCAAGACCCCAGCGGACCATCGGCGCCGTCGGCCGCTCCGCTTGCACAGCCGCGCCCGATCTTGTCTCCGGTGACCTTCGCATCGCATGCGCGACGCAGAATCTGGCTGGATTCCGCCCCGTCAAGGCTCGGTGAAACCGGCAAGAGAAGCGCGCGCGATCTCCTGCGCCTTGATACGAGCGCCCTGAACACCGGCACGCTGCTGCACGCATGGTTCCAGAGCATTTCATGGCTGGACGAGGGCGTCCCAGACGACGATGAGTTAGTAAGCATCGGACGCCTCACGCTGCCGTATGAGCGTGAGGATCGGCTCAGGGAACGGATAGCGACCTTTCGGGCAATATTGCAGAGCGAAGCTGTGGCCGGCGCCTTCACCCGACCTCCGTGGCCGCACGCTCTCTGGCGAGAAAGACCCTTCGTTGCGCGGATTGGCGACTCACTGGTGCGCGGGCGCATGGACCGCGTCGTCATCCGAACCGGTGACACGCCCGGTCCACGCGTGGTAGTGACCGACATAAAGTCGGATCAGGTTGATGCCGACGGCGCCTCTGCCCGGGCAGTAGGCTACTATGGCCAGATGCGAGCATACGCGCAGGCGCTTGGCCAGATGTTGGGGACGCCCATGGCCGAGATAACCGCACAGCTTCTGTTCGTTTCGCCCGGCGTGCTCTTTGAGGTACCACTTACAGCCGAGCGCGAGTTCGTGACAGCCGCGCACCAAGTCTGAGAGGAATGCTTCCATGCCAGAGTGCCTTACGCCGCTTCGCATCGGCCCCGTCGAAGTTCGGAACCGCATCGCCATGCCGCCCATGGCGCGCCTGGCTCCACACGTACCCCCGGAGACCATTGAAGGCGAAGGCCGGGTCACAGAAAGCCTGGTTCAGCACTACGCCATTCGTGCGCGTGCCGGAGTTGGGCTCATCATCGTTGAAGCGACCTGTGTGCATCCCTCAGGCCGCGTCTGGAAGCAAGGACTGAACGCCTACGACGATGCGCACGTCCCGGGGCTGGCGGCCATCGCTCAAGCGATTGCGGCTGAGGGGGCGCTGCCGGGCATTCAACTGGTACACGGAGGCCCTCAAGCCGATCCCAACCTCGCCGGTTGGGTAACGCTCGGCCCGTCACCCATCGCCCCTTCCGTAGGAGAGCCAGAGCCACAAGAACTGGATCTCCGAACTCTGCTCGCCCTTCAACAAGCATTTGTGGACGCCGCGGCTCGGGCCGCTGACGCCGGGTTCAGGTTCATCGAGGCACACGGCGCTCACGGCTACCTGCTGGACTCGTTCGTCTCCCCCATTCGAAACCACAGGAGCGATGCTTTCGGCGGCTCGCTGGAGAACCGAATGCGGATGATCATGGACGTAGTAATGCGCATGAAGGACCGGGTCGGAACTGCCGCTGCCGTCGGTTGCCGCATCAGTGTGTTCAACCATATCGCCGAGGGATTCGGGGTCGCGGAACTCGAGACCATGGTCGGCTGTCTCGCGCAAGCCCATTCCGACTTCGTGGACCTGTCGGTGGATCGCGTTCTGAAACCAGCGTTCGGATCCGATCGCACCATGGGACAGATCGCGCGCGCAGCGGCCGGCATACCGGTCCTCGTGGCGGGCAGCCTTGCGTCCGGTAGGGACTGCGAGGTCACCGTCGCCGAAGGTCACGGCGACATCGCCTGCGTGGGCCGGGCCATGCTGAGCAATCCCGACTGGATGCAGGATGCCATCGCCGAACTCCAGGATTGATCGAGGGCAAGAAGCGAGACGGACGATGCCATTGGCTGAAGGACCGGGGGCAAGATGCCCGGCGACTGAAGTCGCGCCTACAAGCGGCGCCACGTCCGCCTCCGCGGACTGCCCTACGTGAGGAGCGCCTGGATTAACGCCGATGTGGCTCACTGAAGGCGCGGGACGTAGATGCCCGGCGACTGAAGTCGCGCCTGCAAACGGCGCCAAGTCCGCCTCCGCGGACTGCCTACGTGAGGAGCATTGGGGTTAACGACAACAGACGCGCTCGACCGGAATCATGCAGAGGAATCTGAGCGGCGTGTCACCGGTGTTGTGAAATGAGTGGGTCTCGTCGGGCAAGATCAGTATTGCAGTCCCGGTCTCGAACGCGAGTTCGCCGGTTTCCTTCCTGACAACGCCGCTTCCGCTGAGAATGAATACTTCGTGTTCCCATGGATGGCTGTGGTGTGGGGTGCAGCCGCCGGGCCCAACCTCAAACTGGCGCATGGCGAACGTGGGGGCGTCATCCACATCGGTGAGGAGTTCACGCATCCTGCAATGTGATGCTCCGGCAGCCGTGACAGGCTGCCAGGAAACGTCATCCGCTTTGCGAGCCAGCATTTTCAGGCTTCTCCTGTGGATCGGTTTGTACTCCCTCCGACTGCGGGGCATGGGTCGGGTCCACGGCCTCTTCCCCGGGCTGTTCTTCCGAAGTAACGCCGTCCCCAATCGTCCCGGTTTCGGTCGGCTGAGACTCAGGCTCCGTGCTGCGCTCGGCTTCCGCTGAGGAACGCCGGGACCTCGACCTTCGGTACTCCCCGTTGAGGCGTGCCACCAGATCAGGGTCCGGGGCATCAATGTAGACGTCCCGAAGCTGATCGTAGAAGAACATCTTGCGGATGACTTCCTGAGCCTCGGCGCGCTTGATGCTCACATACGACCGCCCCTCCACTGAGGGAAGCGTCGCGACCTCGATACTGGTTGCCTCGAGCCCGCGTGCGAAGTTGGCGAGGGTGACAACCTGTGCCATGCTGAGGTTCGGACTCCGCTTCAGGCTGTCGGCCAGTTGATCGAGCGCGCCCGGCACTTTGGGCCACGTCATCGGGTTCTTCAGTTTTGTGCGAATCGCTTCGAGGAAGTTGTGCTGGCGCTTGGATCGCATCTCATCGCTGTCGGAATGCCGCATCCTCACGTAGCCCATCGCCTGATACCCGTTGAGGTGCTGGAATCCCGGATACAGGTTAATGTGCAGGCCGCCCCAGTTATCGTCGTACTTGAGCCGTTTCTCGACTGTCAGGTCCACTCCGCCAATGGCATCAACCACCTTGCAGAATCCGTCGAAGTTGATCGTGACGTAGTGATCGGTGGGTATCCCGAAGACGGCCTGGACCGTCTCCATCGTCAGTTCGGGTCCGCCGAAGGCATGCGCTGCATTGATCTTGTGGATGCCGCGACGGCCCGGGATGCGAACAGCGGTGTCACGGGGGATGGTGAGCGCCCTGATCGTTCGGTTGGCGAAGTCCACTCGCGCGATGAGTATGGAGTCGCTGCGTCCGTTCGTCTTCATGACGCGGCGGTATCGGTCAATGTCCCTGTCCACGCCGAGCACAAGAACATTGATTGCCGACACTCCGGGGAAGTTCCTTTCCGGAGTGTATGCGGTCGTCGGATTGCGCAGAATGTTGAGAATGGCCTCCTGGCCGGTCTGGCTGCCAAAGAACATGAGGCCAAAGACGGTTCCGGCGGAGGCACACACGACGGTGACGAAAACGATGGCGGCGATGCGCATCCCGCGCTTCCACCGAGAGCCGCCTTCGCGGTCATCGGCAGTCGAGAAGCGAGATGATGTCGAGCCGTTGTGTGTCACCTATCCTTATCCTTTGCCGCACCGCGCTGCGTCCTGGAGGATAAGCGCGTGTCAGCGTGCCCGAAAGACATGCACCGTGAGCCGGCTCGATGCGATGTCGAACCCGCGCCCATATGGGGCGACAGACCAGATTCTGTCGGCCGCCTATAGTACCATCGGAGCCCCGACTCAGACAAGATCGGGGCCCTACACCCTACGGCAGTGGGTCAGCCGTGCATCGCGCTCGATCCCGCCGCCCGCCGAGGACTGCAGCCCAGATGGAAAGTGGCTCAGGTACTTGGCCAATGCGTTGCGGCGGGCTCATTGGTAACGTATAATCCATTGAGGGCGGCGGCACGCTGCCCAACACGAGGTACCCATGTTCTGCCGATCCCGCATCCCCGCATCGCGCCGGTGCGCCCTGCTGTTCGCCGCAGGCGCTCTGATATTGCTTGGAGGCTGCCGTCAGAAGCCGCAGGCTCCGCCCCCTCCGCCGAAACCCGAGCCGCCACCCCAGGTGAGCGACATTGATCTGCGCAGCTACAGGCCGAATGAGGCCGGCGCCGTCATGGTGATCATGTACCACCGAATCGAGGCCGGCAAGCCCAACAACGACATGAACCGCACGCCCGAGCAGTTCCGAGCCGACCTTCAGGACCTTTACGACCAGGGCTACCGGCCCGTCACGCTTCGGGAGTTCGCCGAGAACAACATGGACGTGCCGGCAGGCAAGACGCCGGTCGTCATCACGTTCGATGACTCGTATCTGTCGCAGTTCCGTTATCTCGACCAGGCAGGAGCGGAGATTGACCCCGATTGCGCGGTCGGGATCATGGAGGGATTCTCTCAGGCGCACCCCGACTGGAAGCCCAAGGCGACCTTCTTCGTCTTGCATGGCGGCAAGAACCCGCCCGCGTTCTATCAGGAGGGGCTGACCGAGATGAAGTTCGCCCACCTGATCGAGATCGGCTGCGAAATCGCCAGTCACACGCTGAACCACCGCAACTTCCGAAGGCTCTCGGCATCGGAGATACAGAGCGAAATAGCCGGCTCCATTCGCGTCATCCGGGAGCTCGCACCCAATGCGCAGGTAACGTCGCTGGCCATTCCGTATGGCAACATCCCGAAGAGCAAGGAAGGGCTCGAAGCGTGCCGGCGGGGTTCGGCCGATGGGGTGAGCTATGAGCTTAGCGCCGTCGCACTTGCCGCGTGGCGCCCGACGCTCTCGCCGGTGACTGTGGTCGGCAAGAAGGCGCCGTTCGCCGGCCAGATCGCGCCAGGCGATATGACCCGCATCGAGCGTGTGCTGCCCAATCCAAGCAAGGCCTCCAAGGCCGGCACCCTCGAGTACTACCTCCAGTGGTTCAAGGACAACCCCGGCATGCGCTATGTCAGCGACGGCAATCCGAGGGTCGTCGCCGTTCCGCGCGGATCGAGCTCGCTGGTGGACGAAGCCAAAGTCACCGCCCAGGGCAAGCGACTGCAGATATACTCCCTCGGCGCCTCGGGCAGCGGAGCCAGGAGCCAAGAGCCAGGAGCTGAGAGCAGTGAGGCGAGAGGCTAGATTGGCTGAAACCCCGACGACGGCAGGTTACCCACATGCCTCCGGCCCGATAGGCATACTCCTCGATGGGCTGGACCTTGATGTGTGCCACCTTTGCGACGCATGTGGCAACCGGTGCACGTTGGACGTGCCGATGACGGAAGATGAGTTCGAGGCCATCGAGGACTTTCTCGACCTTCGCACCGCGTCCAGGCGAGAGGCTAAGGGCGAGAGGCATGAGGCAAGAGGCCATGGGCAAGACCGAGCCGACATGGAGGAGGTCTGGGGTCCGGCGTGTCGCTTCAGGGATCAACACGAAGGGCTGTGCCTAATCTACCCCGTGCGTCCGCTGATATGTCGCCTCATGGGCCACGTATGGTGGCTCCCATGCCCCATAGACCGCGTGCCCCATTCGGCCGCCGACTCCACCCTGTCGGCAGCGCTGGACGACTACTGCCGATTGGAGCGGATTCCCTATGAAGACCGGGCTCAAAGACGTGGATACCGAGAAACGCCGGGCAGCTCGCCTCGTTCCCATTGCGAGAGGCAATAGGTGAGCGGCGCTCGGAAGGTCGCACTGATGTGCCTCACGGCAACGTTGGGGCTCCTACCGGGATGCGGAGGCCCGGACTTCACCGGAGGCCTGCGCGGCAATAACCTCGACATGGGCATGGGAGGAGGGTTCGGATCAGCTGGGCTGCGTGGTGATATCGGTCAACCGCCGCCATCGGCGCGACCTCAGGAGGGAGGCGTCTACCCGATGGTGGAGGTGAGTTTCGAAGCGTCTGACGTACGCGGAAACCCGTTCGACCCGGTCGAGAATGACATCAAGGTGACCATCGTGCGACCCGACCAGCGCTCGATCCGCCTTCCGGCCTTCTATGATGGCGAGACCACCTGGAAGGTTCGCTACAGACCGGACATCGCCGGACGCCACACCGTCGGGGCTGTATCGCACAACGGGAAAACCATGGCGGTCAGCAAGATCGAGCCGCGCGAGTTCACGGTGTCCGGTCGGCCCGGTCCCGGATTCGTCCGCGTTGCGCCACGTCAGCCTGCACGGTTCATCAGGAGCGACGGCTCCGCCTACTACCCGATCGGTATGAACGTTGCCTGGGGCGACGTGATTCCGATCATCACCAAGCTCGGACAGGCAGGCGGCAACTGGGCGAGGGTCTGGATGTGCCATTGGGGCGGCGCCAATCTCGACTGGGTGATGAATGCGAAACTCGAATCCGGCACGCTTGACCTGAACGTGGCGAAGCGCTGGGATGAAATCGTTGACGCAGCCGAGAAGGCCGGGGTCTACCTGCAAGTGGTCCTTCAGCACCATGGCCAGTACTCCACTCGCGTGAACCCGAACTGGTCAGAGAACCCCTGGAACAAGGCCAACGGGGGGTTCCTGTCGGCGCCGGGCGAGTTCTTCGCGAACCCCAGGGCGATTGCCCTGACCCAGGCGAAGTACCGCTACATCATCGCGCGATGGGGCCATTCGCCCAACGTCATGGCATGGGAGCTGTTCAACGAGGTCGAATGGACCGATGCCATAGCCAACCGGCGTGCCGACGAGGTTGTCCGGTGGCACAACGCCATGGCGCAGTACATCCGCGCGAACGACCCGTACAATCATCTCGTCACCACCAGTTCGGATCTCAAGATCCCGGGCCTCTGGCAGAACATGAGCTATCGGCAGCCTCACGCGTATCCGACGGATGCCCTGGCCGTAACAGCCGCGTTCGATCACGCCAAGCAGGATCGGCCGGTGTTCTATGGCGAGATCGGGCCTTCCGGACTGAAGGACGACGGAACCTTCCTCCACAGGGCTCTCTGGTCCAGTATGGCAAGCCTCACTGCGGGTGCGGCCCAGTACTGGGCATGGGATGCCGTTGACGCCAGCTCGTGGTACGACAGATTCACTCGTGCGGCGAACTTCGCAAGGGAGTCGGGCTTCCCGTCCCGCAGCGGATTGCTTCCTGCACCCGTTTCGGTCACTACCTCAACCAATGGACCCCTCACGCTGCGCCCCGGCGGAGGTTGGGCGAAAGCCGCGAAAACCGAGTTCACCGTCCTGCCAGGCGAGGACCCGAAGTCCGGTTCGGAATGGTCCTCGGTGCCGTCGTTCCTACAGGGCAACGCCCATCGAGACATGATGTCCGGCCTCACTCTGCGCGTCAACTTCCCAGAGGCCGGAGCATGTTCCGTCGCCATTGCGCAAGTTGCGCGCGCAGGAGCAGGCCTGACCATTGCCGTTGATGACGAGGTCGTCGCTTCGAAGATGTACGAGGCGTCGGCTCGCGACCGCGACGTCGCCGATGTGGTTACCGCCAAAGTGCCAGCGGGATCGCACGCGATACGCATCGCCAATACCGGCGCGGACTGGGTGGTAGTGTCGGGCATCACGCTCGACCCGTACGCTCCGGCGCTGGGATGCATCGGCAAGTCAAGCTCGGATTACGGCGTCCTCTGGGTGTACAACCGAACCCGGTCTCCGGTTAGCGGCAAGCTCGCCATAGCCGGCGTCAAGCCGGGCACATACGAGATAGCATGGTTCGATACGGCGAAGGGCGTCGTACTCAAGCGCGAAACGGCCACCGTGCGGGCCAAGGAGTCGCTGACGCTGACAACGCCCCCCGTCACTGCCGACCTCGCAGTCTGGTTCGACCGTGCGGCGTCTGCAGGACGCAAGAACGCCACCGCCGCATCGGCGTCCGGTGCGCGGAACGGTTCAGGGCCGGCAAGAGAGCGCGATGCTGACCAGAAGGCCCCGAAAGGTGGGTAACTCCGATGCAGCGGCGGCCGCGGCCGGTATCCTCGAAGTCCGCAACCGACAGATCGCCGCCGTTCACGAAGTCACGCAGGTCCTATTCACCAAGCTGGCGCTCGACGACCGCATCCGCGATGCCCTGCGGCTGGCGATGGCTGCAGTCGGCGCCACCGCGGGGTCCATCTACCTGCATCGCGAGGCTGACGACGCGCTTGTATTCGAGTATGTCGTCGGGCCTGCCGACTCCGCAGGTCTGCTCGGACAGGCTCTGCCAAGCTCCGAAGGCATCGCCGGCAAGGTGTTCCGGTCCGGCGCAACCGTGATCGAGAACGACGTTCGACAGTCGCCGCAGCATCGTCACGATATCGGGGAGGCGGTCGGCTTTGTCACCCGTAACATGGTGACCGCGCCGCTGAAGACACTCGACGGCGATCCTGTGGGCGTCATGCAGGTCCTCAACAAAGAAGACGGTGACTTCGGCGCCGACGATGTCGAAGTCCTCGAAATCGTTGCAGCCATAGCCGCAACCGCCATCGAAAATGCAGGATTGCAGAGGGAAGCGCAGGTGGCGGCAGTCGCGCGCGCTGTCGGCGACTTGAGCCACGACATCAAGAACAAGGTGGCGCCGATTTCGATGGTCGTGGACCTGCTTCGGCCGGATCTCGACAGTATGTTTGCCGCAATAGACCGACTGTGCGCAGATGGGCCCGATGCCATGGCCGCCTCGCTACGGAACGCCACCAGCGTAGTGCGATCCGAGTACGAGGAGCATTGCGACATCGTCAAAGAGCAGGTCGCCGCCGTGCAGGAACACACGAAACGCATCGCCGATGTTCTCAAAGGAATTGCCACGGAGCCGCAGATTGAGCCGGTCGAGGCCCAACCGCTCATTGACGAGCAGGTCAGGCGCCTTGAGCCGGTAGCTCGGGCCAACGGCATTGAGCTGTCGTCACATGTGGAGGGCGTGCCCTGCCTGGTGCCGCTGGATCAGTTCTTCCTCGCGAGCGCCGTGTACAACTTGATCAACAACGCAATACCCGAGACGCCGCCGGGCGGATCCGTGATTGTAACGACTCGGTACGTGGCTGAGGGCGAGTTTCCGAACGGCAACTGTCTGGAGATTCGGGTAACGGACACCGGCAGAGGCATGCCTGGTCACGTACTCGATCGCATACTCCGTGGAGACGCCACAAGCACCAAGCCCGGCGGGACCGGCCTCGGCACGAAGATCGTCTACAACGCAGTGCGAGCTCACCGAGGCGTCTTCGTTGGCAAGAGCGAGGTCGGTCGCGGCACCACGTTCGCCATGATACTGCCTCTCACAACCCGCATCGGCGGCTGATCACACGCTCCCCACAACCGTCCAAAGGCAAGCGGATCAATCCTCTCCGTCGAGAAGGTCGCGAAGACGCTGGACAACCGTCTGGAAGAATCCGGAACGACTTGCGGGCGGCTCAGGGTTCTCGACCCCATCGTGCGGCCGCAGCAGCATCTCGGCGGGCGTACGGTCGGGGCCGTGTGCCGGACGCAAGAGCGTGTCGTCGGCAAGCCGGTCTGAAGGCCGAAGGAGCGTGCGCTTCGCCATGTACAGGTCGAGGGTCTCGCCAGCAGCAGCGCTCCACGCGCAGTCAGGGTTTTCGGCGTACATGGTGAGGATGCGCTCGGAGTTGAACCGTCCGAACTCCCGACGCATCGCCTCGAGGTGTTCAATTGCCTCGACGCGGTCGTGAACGGTGATAGTATCGTCCGTCAACAGGTACGTGAACAGATCCCGCACGCTGCCCATGGATTTCAGGGCTGCAACGAACGTCCGGTCCGGACCGGCCTTTCCAGCACGGCGAGCGTAGCGGCAGAGGGGAGCAACGACTCTGCCCGTTCTGCGCCTCGCCAGGGCCATGGCCGCCGCGCGCCTGACAGCCACGTAGCGCGCTCGCAAGCACTCCCAGAGGGCATCCTCGACGCCGGCAACGGCCATGCGGCCCAGCGCATGAACCGCGTGAACTGCCAGTCCGTCCTTTCGGGAGGCCTCGCCCCTGAGCGCTACGAGCGCATGCGTATCGTCAAGGCTGCCGAGCATGTTGACAACGCGTACGTAGCGATTCCAGCGTTTCTCGGCGCTCGCAGCGGATGCCAGCGCGCGGATTACCGTGTCTCGCGGCTCCCTTGCCAGAGCTCCACGGATACGCCGGGCCGCCGGAACCGGACGGG
The DNA here is from genome assembly GCA_037442185.1 of Chthonomonadales bacterium. GTDB lineage: Bacteria > Armatimonadota > Chthonomonadetes > Chthonomonadales > CAJBBX01 > JAAYVH01. The sequence goes on from JBBIQU010000067.1 coordinate 16,737, forward strand.
ATACCAGATCGGACACAATCGCCCTGACGCGAGCCTCGACGGCAGACGCGTCTTCGCTTGCATTGCGGCCACGCGCCGAGACGTCACCAGGTGAAGCGGCGCTCAACGTCCGGCGAACCACTCCAGGTACTCGGCGAACTGCGAGGCCCACTCAACCTCAAACGCGTTGTACATGGATGCTCGGAATCCTCCAACCGAACGATGCCCTTTCAGGCCAACCATGTTTCGCTGTTTGGCGCCTTCGAGGAACTCAGCCTCCCGTGACGGATCGGTCAAGCGAAAAGTCACGTTTACGAGAGAGCGATGCGCTGTCTCGGTGACGGTCGGCTCATAGACGTCGGGATGGGCATCGAGCGCTCGGTACACGAGATCGGCCTTGGTACGATTCCGCTCACCCATGCCGACAACGCCGCCGTTGGCCTCAATCCACCTGCAAACAAGAGCAACGACGTACACCGCAAACACCGGCGGCGTGTTGTATACCGAACGCTCGCGGGCATGGAGCCGATACGAGAGCATCTCAGGCACATCGGCACGCGCGGCCTCGATGAACGACTTGCGGGCCACAACCACGGTGACGCCTGCAGGCCCTATGTTCTTCTGCGCTCCGGCATACATCATGACGAACCGGCTATGATCGCGATCGAGCGCCAGAAAGTCGGATGACATGTCGGCAACCAGAGGCGCCGGTCCGGTTGCCGGCAGATCGTGCCATTCCGTGCCCTCAATGGTATTGTTCGTCGTGATGTGGACGTATGCCGCGCTTTCGGGAACGACACCAATCTCTGGCAGGCGCGAGTACCCGGCCTCTTCAGACGAGGCGATCACGTGCGTTGCACCAACCCGCCGCGATTGCTCGATCGCCTTTCGTGACCACGTGCCCGTATCTACATATGCCGCGCACGTATCCGGCGAGAGGTAGTTCAGTGGGGTCATGTAGAACTGGAGGCTCGCGCCGCCTCCCAGAAACAACACGGCATAGTCGTCCGCACTCAGGCTCAGGAGCCGAAGAATGCGCTCACACGCCTCATCGTGGATTGCGTCGAACGCCTTCGCGCGATGGCTGATCTCCAATACGCACATGCCGCACGCATCAAGATCGAGTACGGCCTTCGCCGCCTCTTGAAGCACCGCCAGAGGGAGCGCTGCAGGGCCCGGATTGAAGTTGATCGCTCTGTTCACCTTCTGCCTACCGACCTCACCTCGATGTCATCAATGTAGAACACTCCGTGCTCGGCGGAGTTAGCAACGAATCCGAACCACGTCAGTTCCCCGAACGCCGGATGGCAGGGCAATCCCCGGAACCGCAGCGGTGCCGTTCGCCCCGGAAGTTTGACCGTCAGATCGAAGCTGCCCTTCGCCCCTTCGCCGACCGGACACTCGATCTCGAACCTGATCCAGACGCCGTGAGGGAGCGCCAGGAGCTTCTTCCCCATCACGGACAGCGAGCCGTCTCGGCTCACGTGCAGCGATGGCCCCGCAACGGACGGACCTGACGGCCCACGCCACTCGTGGTACATGTGCGTTCCGGGCTCCAATCGCATGGCGAAGCGGGCTTTGATCGTTCCCTTGCCGAGGTTGGGGGACCACCAGATGTGAGGATTGTACTCGGCCTTCTGGCCGGGCTGATCCACGAACTTGAGTGACCGCTTGCCGGAAGCGGCGGTCTCGTCGGTTACACGTGCTGTGGCTGACTCATTCTCTTCGATCGTGGTGGCATTCGCAGCGCGTTCGCCGACTTCTTGATCCTCGAAGCCGGTGCGTATCTCGCTCGGCTTAGGGGCGGGAGGCGACGGATAGGCGCGATCCGACCAGACCGGCTCCGGCTTGCGACTTCCGATGCCGATGCGGCCGGCGGCGGAGACATCGAACGGAACGAAGCCAACTTTTAGCGCCGGAGAGCCCGGCTTCAAGCGAAAGTCGTTACGTTCAGGCGCGACAAAGAGCGGATCGGCGATGATGGAGTTTCCATCGTTACCCGTCTCCCTCCACTGATCCCAGGAGCGGCCCGCGAAGTCGAATGATCGCCCTCCCGTGCGCCAGTAGAGGTTGTTGTTGAGCCGAAACCGGTTTCCGGTCCAGTTCGAAGCCAACAAGACGCCGGTGTCCCAGTAGACGATGTTCCTCTCAAATGTGAACGAAAGGTGGTCTTCCGCACGCGTCCGCATGAGCTGGGCTTCGCGGTTGAGGGCGAAAACGTTGTTCCGGACCACGTTCTCTCGGCCGTAGTGCTGATGGAATCCGGCGCTCTTGCATCGGTAAACGAGGTTGTTCTCCGCCAGCATCCCGGTCGTGCCTTCGTCGAAGTAGATGCCCCATCCACCGTAGCTGTAGCTCTCGACGTCATGGAAATGGTTGAAGCGCTGAACGGACCCGCCCCCGGCGCCGAGAGTGTACGTCGCGCCCATATCGCTCAGAACTCCCTGGCCGATGTGATGCGCGTAGTTGTACTCGAGTGTGTTGTGGTGGGCCGCGCTGGGCGCGTAGCCCCATGACCATCCGACGGAGATCGCCGAGTAGTAGAGGTCGCATATCTCGTTATGCGCTACGACGTTGTAGGGCGATGCCCCGATCCAGACCCCAATGCCCGCCGGGTGCATCCTGCCACCGTGGGCGATGAGGTTGTTGCGGACGGTGTGCCACCCTGACTGGACTTCGGGATCTTCACGCCCGACGGTTTCACCGAGCTTGATGCCGCCCGCGCCCATATCCACAATGGTGCAGTTCTCGATGGTTGCGCGATGGCAAGCTGCGCCGAACTCGATTCCGTAGGCTCCCACGTGTTTCACTGTGCAAGCGTCAAGACGGCAGTCCCTTGCGCCCTGCGCCCTTATGGCGGCCGACAGATGGACCTCCGCCTGAGGCGCCTGATAACCCTCGCGAGGGCACACCCAGTTGGCGTGAGCGAACGTTAGTCCCCTGAGTTCAACATGCTCGACCCAGCGTCGGGCATCGGCGGACTCGCCCTCCCACCTGCCTCGAAACTCAACCAGCATCTCCAGACGCGGAGCCCAGGCCTCAAGCCGTGACAGCGTTTCACCTCGCTTGGGCAGGTATTCCAGCACCCCGGTACGAGTGTCCAGATACCACTCTCCCGGATCGGTCAGAGCTTCGCGGACATTTTCAACGATGTAACGAGCTCCCGTCGGCAGGGCAAAGAACGATACGGTGGATAGCGTGGGGGCTACGAACCTGACCGTTCGCTGCACGGCATCAACGTCGGCAATGCGCATGCGGGCCATGGTCCATGATTGGAAGCAAAGCACATCCACTTCATCGCGATTGGACCAGTCGGCACGGATATCACCGTCTCGAAACACAAACCGATCATAGCCTCTCGTTCCCGCTTGCGGCGACGGGGATGCCTCCCTCTCGATCTGGTAATAGGCTCGCTTGGGTAGGCGCGGGCGATACCGGCGTTGGCCGTTGACAAAGAGCTGCTCGAATCTCCAGCCCCCGTCCCTCACTTCAGGGAGCTCGATCCGATAGCGCCCGGCGTGGTTCACCCATCCTGTCAGGCGCCTTCCTCCGCTGAGAACGGGCTTCTCGCCGGGATAGGCGCAGTATATCGTCGGATGCCCGGCGGTTCCGCTCTCCTCAGGGGTAATGATGATCGGCTCGGTAAGCTCGTACGTCCCGCCGCGCACCATAACCGTAATCGTGGCTGCCCTGCCTATGCGCGCCCGCATGTCACGCACGTACCGCTGGGCGGCCGCCAGAGTCGCCAGCGGACCGTCCGTCCGGTTGCGATTGGAAGCAGGAAGTCGCCCGCTCCATGCGTCATTCCCATTCGGGGCTACGTAGAAGTCCGCTCGCGGCGCGGCCGACGCGCTCGCGCAAGCCAGACAGACAAGCAAAGCGTATAGCAGAACGTGCATCGGATTCCGTCCTGTAGGGGCGTTACCGGGCGCGCCGATTCGAGTCCGGCGTCCGGTATGTGTTCAACGGGTGGCAACGTTGAGATGATGCTCACGGTTGCCGACGGGCACGGTAACGGTCTCAAGCGCCTTGAACTCCGCCTCATCGCATACGTGGCGGAAATCCTCCCAGGTCCACTGAACCGAGTTGCAGATTGCTGCGGTTTCCAGTCGCGTCGAGCCGTCTTCACGCACTACGAACAGGTAGTTTTCCACCACGCCCATTTCAGAGCGGTCGCGAGCCACCACGAGCGTCAGGTGCGTGCCTCCGTGTTCGTAG
>JBBIQU010000068.1:0-20211 GCA_037442185.1 Chthonomonadales bacterium
TGCCACAGGGGTCCATCTCCGGTCGGGATCGCTTCGCTTCCCTCGCGATGACGTATGCGCTCGAACGGTTGCTGGGCGCCCGGATCACAACATGGGACACGCAACCCGTTGTATCGCCGTAGAGGAGATACAGCCTGTGTCGCGAAAGGAATGGCCATGGGTTCGACAATGACGCGAAGGGAGATGGTTCGCATGAGTGTTGGAGCTGCCGCGCTGGCATCGGCGACGATGGCGGGCGCCGATGGTGGATCCGCTGCACAGACCCCGAAGCCGAAGCTGCGTCAGTCGGTTTCTCGGTGGTGCTTCGGCGGCATGTCGCTCGACGACCTGTGCAAGGCCGCCAGAGAGATCGGCCTCATGGGCATTGATCTGCTGGGCGAGGGGGAGTGGGAGACCGTCCGCAAACACGGACTGGAGTGTACGATGGTCGTTGGAATCGGCACGATCCCGGATGGGTGGAACCGTGTCGAGAACCACGACAGGCTGACCGCCGAGGCTGAGAAGCTCATCCCGAAGGTGGCTGCTGCCGGTTGGACCAATGTGGTCACGTTCTCGGGAAATCGTGCGGGGATCGGCGACGATGTTGGGCTCACGAACTGCGTGACCGGGCTCAAGAGGATCGCTGCGCTCGCCGAAAGGCACAGGGTTACCGTCTGCATGGAGCTCCTCAACAGCAAGCGGTCCCATCCGGACTACCAGTGCGACAAGACGCCGTGGGGTGTCGAGGTATGCAAGCGCGTTGGCTCCGAGCGGATCAAGCTGCTCTACGACATCTTCCACATGCAGATCATGGAAGGCGACCTCTGCGACACGATCAGGGAGAACATCGCCTACATTGCGCATGTCCATACGGGGGGCGTGCCCGGCCGGGCAGAGATTGACGCCTCTCAGGAGATCAACTATCCACGCGTGTGTCGCGCTCTGCTCGAGGCGGGTTACAAGGGAGTCGTCGCGCACGAGTTCGTGCCGAAGAGGGACCCCATCACGTCGCTGCGAGAGGCATACAGAATCTGTGACGTCTAGCTGATGCGCAGGGGCCCGGCGATCATGGGGCCGCCGGGTCGTTGCACCACAAGCGGCCGTCACGGGCGAGCATCGCATCGGCTTCCGATGGTCCCCACGAGCCGGCTCTATATGTCGCGGGCATCTCGTTGGACGATTCCCATAGCTCAATCAGGGGTGTGACGATAGCCCACGCCGAGTCAACTTCATCATCGCGGGCGAAGAGGGATGCGTCGCCCGAGATGGCGTTGAGCAGCAGCCGCTCGTAGGCGTCCGGAATGGCCTTCCCGAACTCGCTCTCGTATGTGAATCGAAGACGCACGGGCGCAACATGGATGCCTGCGCCCGGCTCCTTGGCGCCCATCGTGATCTCGACGCCCTCATCGGGTTGGATGCGCAGAGTGATCCTGTTCGGCGCCAGCTCGCAGTGCGCGAGGCGCGAGAAGAGGATGTCCGGAACGGGCTTCAGCTCGATGACGACCTGCGTGAGGCGCCTCGCCAGGCGTTTGCCGGCTCGCACATAGAACGGCACGCCCGACCAGCGCCAGTTGTCCACGAACAACCGCATGGCGGTGTATGTGTCCGTGCGCGATCCGGCCGCCACGCCGTCCTCGTCCGCATACGCCGGCACATCGTTACTGCCCACGCGGCCCGACCCGTACTGCGCCCGAACGATATCATGGGGCATGGGCATGCGTATGGAGCGCAGAACCTTGACCTTCTCATCGCGAATGGAGTCTGCATCGAGTGAGGCGGGCGGCTCCATCGCCACGAGCGTCAGGATCTGCAGCAGGTGGTTCTGGATCATGTCCCGGAGGATGCCGGACCGGTCGAAGTACCGTCCGCGGCCCTCCAAGCCGAGGGTTTCGGCAACGGTGATCTGCACGTTGTCAACGTAGAGGTGGTTCCAGAGCAGCTCGAAGAGGCGGTTGGCGAAGCGAAGCACGAGGATGTTCTGAACCGTCTCCTTGCCCAGGTAATGGTCAATCCGGTAGATTTGCGGCTCGTCGAGCACCGCTCGAAGCCGCGCGTTCAGTTCGCGCGCCGACGTCAGGTCGCGTCCGAACGGCTTTTCGATGACGACGCGATGCCAGATGCGCGGCTCGCTCGCAAGCTCCCCTGATCGTTTCACGATGCCGGCCGAGTGGAGCAGCTCGGCAAGGGGAGCAAAGGACCCGGGCGGAGTGGCGAAGTAGAAGAGACCGTTCGGGGTCGTGGCGAGTTCGGCGCCGATCTCGTCGAGCCGGCTGCGGACCGGGCCAAGGTCATCCGGGGTTTCGAGCGACGAACGCACATACCGCAGCCTCTCGGCGAAGGCGTCCCATGCAGAGCGGCTGACCGGCACCGCAGGCGCATGTGCCTGGACGGCATCATGAGCTTCCTCGCGGTAGGCGCTGTCGGTGCGCTCGCTGCGCGCAACGGCGACGATCCGGAACTCCTGAGGCAACAGGCCCTGGACATACAGCGAGTAGATGGCAGGGATCAGCTTGCGGCGCGTGAGGTCGCCGGTCGCGCCGAACAGCGTCATGACCACGGGCGAGGGTGGGGCTCCAGCCGAACCGCGCTCCATACTATCCGAGCGCATCCGCCGCCCGTTCTGCAGCCCTGCACCGCCGGAGTTTGGCGAGCGCCTGGCTTTCGATCTGACGGGCGCGCTCGCGCGTCATGTTCAGGCGACATCCGGTTTCCTGGAGCGTCCTCGGTTCACCGTCATTGAGGCCAAACCTCAGCGCGATGACGGCTTGCTCCTTCGGCGAGAGCGTGGACAGGGCGCTGACGATCTCATCCCGGACCGCCTCGCGGAAGGCTCGATCGTGCGGGCTGTCGGCGGCCGGACACGGGATGAACTCGGTCATGCGCGCATCGCCATCCTCGCCCACGGGGCAATCGAGAGAAAGGGGAAGGCGCGCCCACTCCAACATGTCCGCGATCCGGGCCTCGCTGATTCCGGTCTCCGCCGCAAGCTCGGATCGTGTGGGGTTTCGTCCAAGCTTCTGACGTAGACGCTCCTGGCAGCGCGCCAACCGACCCATGGCATCAACGACATGGGCCGGCAGGCGGATCGTGCGGCCCTGATTCGCGACCGCTCGCGATATTGCCTGGCGTATCCAGTGCGTCGCGTACGTCGAAAACCGGTAGCCGCGAAGGTAGTTGTACTTGTCAATGGCCCGGAGCAGGCCGACCACGCCCTCTTGCATCATGTCCTCGAGCGGCAAGCCCCTGCCCATGTAGCGTCGAGCCACCGACGCGACGAGGCGGATGTTCGAGTTGACGAGTGTCTCGCGCGCCGAAGGATCCCCCTGTTCCACCCGGCGGGCAAGCGATATCTCCTGCGCCGGCGTAAGCAGAGGGGCATGGGCAGCGATGGTCAACGACGTAACCAGCGGGTCGTCGTCCACCGCGTCCGACCGCATGTGTGCCCTGTTGCGCGAACGCTTGGGCCGAACTTTCGGCGGAACAACGCTGCCCGCATGACTGATGTGATCAGGCATAGGTCGTGTGTCCTCTTGCGGCCTGCGCTGCCCAGCGCGGGTGCCGATCGCCGGCTAGGACGCCGACTCTGAGGTACCGCCGGTCTCTTGCCCTGTATGCACGCGGGCGGCGACCTTCTCCTTGATCTCGCCAGCCTTCTCGGCGACCTGATGGCTTATCTCGGCTGCGCGTTCCTTGACCCGACCCGCAGTCTCGGCAATTTGGGCGCGAGTTTCACTGCCGGCGCTTGGCGCGTAAAGGATAGCGACAGTCGCGCCGACGGCTACGCCGAGTAGAAACACGACGAGCGAGGTGCCGATGGAGGAGCGCTCATCTTGATCTGACATGGCGGTAACAACTCCTTTCAACGAGCCGCGCGTTTGGGAGGGCGGCTTTCGGTATAGTTCAAGTACGTAACGTATAGACGGTTTCGTCGCGGGCGGAGTTTCGCCCATCCGAGTTCGTGTAACACGAGGGAGCTTGATCCGTCTATACGTCTGGCGACCGACATGCCGGCTCGAGCGGTCGGTGCGCCCATGGAGGTCACGCGTGCTCAAGCTGAATCGAACGCTGCTTGGCGCAATGCTCGTCGAGCGATCGCTCGTCACACGGGAACAGGTGGAACAGGCGCTGGCTGAGCAGCGTCGGCAGGGCAACGCGCGTCGCCTCGGCGAGATCCTCGTCGAATCGAGGGCGCTCTCGGAGGCCGCGCTGCTGCAGGTGCTTTCCGAACAGCTTGACTGCCCGGTCATTGACCTGACGCGTCAGCCTCCCGATCCCGACACCATCCACATCGTTCCCAGCGAGTTCGCTCTGCGGCATCACCTGCTCCCGATCCGGCAGGAGGACCATTCGCTCACCGTCGCCATGGCCGATCCGCTGGACATTCAGTCCATAGACGACCTGCGACTGCTGACGGGTTACAACGTCGTTCCCATGTTGGCGAGCCCGACGGAAATACGCCGGGCGGCCGAGCAGCTCTACATGCAGCAGATGCTCGAGGACGTACAGTCGCAGGAGCAGGCGACATCCGAGGAGGACGGTCTGGACGTTGCCGACCTCCAGAAGATGGCGCGCGAAGAGCTCGTCATCCAGATGGTGAACCTGATCATCAATCAGGCGATCCAGGATAGGGCCTCGGACATTCATGTTGAGCCCTTCGAACGCGAACTGCGTGTGCGCTACAGAGTGGACGGCGTGCTGCACGAAGTGAACGCGCCGCCCAAGAGGCTGCATGCGGCCATCATCTCGCGCATCAAGATCCTGTCGGATATGAACATCGCCGAACGGCGCCTGCCTCAGGACGGGCGCATGCGCATACGGGCCGCGGGACGCCAGATAGACCTTCGCGTCTCCACGGTGCCGACGCTCTACGGCGAGTCCGCCGTTCTCAGGATTCTCGACAAACAGACCGCCATGCTGGGCCTGCAGGAGCTCGGCATGTACGGCGATATGTTCTCGCGGTTCCGATACCTGATCACCGCGCCGCACGGCATCATCCTGGTCACCGGGCCGACGGGCTCCGGCAAGACAACGACACTCTATGCTGCGCTGAACGAGATCTACTCGGCCGAGAAGAAGATCATCACCATCGAAGACCCAGTCGAGTATCAGCTGAACGGCATCAACCAGATACAGGTGCATCCGCAGATCAACCTGACATTCGCCAACGGGCTGCGGCATATTGTCCGTCAGGACCCGGATGTCATCATGGTCGGCGAAATCCGCGACACCGAAACAGTGGAGATCGCCATCCATGCGGCCCTCACCGGCCATCTCGTATTCAGCACGCTGCATACGAACGATGCGTCCGGAGCCATATCGCGCATGCTGGACATGGGGGCGGAGCCGTATCTCGTCGCATCGTCGCTGATCGGCAGCATCGCCCAGCGCCTCGTGCGCATCAACTGCCCGCGCTGTAAGGCGCCGGTCACGGAAAGCCCCGTCGAGCTGAACCAGGTCGGCATCACGCCGGAGATGCTGGAACACAACCAGATCCTCGCCGGGCAGGGATGTCCGGAATGTCGGGGCGTCGGGTTCCGCGGCAGAAGCGGCCTGTTCGAGATGCTGACCGTTGACGACACCATCCGCCAGATGATCGTCAACCGAGCGCCTTCGACGGAGATCCGGCAATACGCAATGCGGAATCAGGGCATGCACACGTTGCTACAGGACGGCCGCAGACGCATTCTAAGTGGGGACACTACGGTTAAGGAAGTTCTCCGCGTGTGTCAGCGCGAGGACTTCGACTAAGCGAGGGGAAGAGTGGCTGAGTTCCAGTATGTAGCGCTCGATCGTTCCGGCCGTCAGGTGACGGGGGTTGTCACCTGTCGCGATCAGAACGACGCTGCCGCACGCGTTCGTGGGCTTGGTTACTACCCCGTTGACGTATCGCAGGTCGGCGGACGGGTTCAGAAGACGCCCGCGGCGGTCAAGGCCGAGAAACCCGTTGCGCGGGAAGAACCGGCCGGCAAGCGCACGTCGGGAGGCCGGCCAAGCCGGGTGCATCTGCTCCTATTCACCCGGGAGTTGGCCGACCTGATTGATGCCGGGCTCCCCATTGATCGGGGTCTGTCGGTTCTGTTGGAGCAAACCGACAGCGACGCCATGCGCGAGATGGTGCGCAGCTTGCAGGACGACATTAGGGCAGGCAAGCCGTTATCGGAGGCGCTCGGAAGGTTTCCGCGCGAGTTTCCGCCGCTTTACGCCAACATGATACACGCCGGCGAGGTTGCCGGTCAGTTGCCCGAAGTCATGACGCGGCTGGCGGATTTCCTGGAGAAGGAGCAGGTGCGCCGCAGTCAGGTGATCGCCGCGCTGACCTATCCTGCCGTCTTGGTCACGGTCGCCGTGCTGGCAGTGACGTTCCTCCTCACGTTCGTCATTCCGCGGTTGGAGGACGTTTTCACCGAGCTGGGCGCTGCGCTTCCCGCGCCGACGCAGATCCTGCTCGGGCTGTCCGGGTTTGTGGCGCACCGCTGGTGGGCGATAGCGCTTGCGATCATCGGCTGCGTATTCGCCTTCCGCGCGTGGGTCGCGACGGTTCCGGGACGTCGGACGTTCGATGGTGTGAGGATGAACCTGCCGTTGGCCGGCGTTCTGGCCCGCAAGATGGCCATGGCTCGGTTCACGCGAACGCTCGGAACGCTTCTCTCGGGAGGCGTGCCGATTCTCGACTCGCTGGACATCTCGGGCACCGCCGTCGGCAATACGGTCGCGGCAGCTTCGGTTGCCGAAGTGCGCGACAAGGTGCGGCAGGGCGAGACGCTGTCTTCGAGTATGGAAGGCGATCCGGTGTTCCTGCCGCTGGTCGTGCATATGGCCGCGGTCGGCGAGGAGACCGGCCGACTTGCGCCGATGCTGATCCGCACAGCGGAGACGCTCGACTTCGAGGTTGACAATGCCATGCGGCGGTTGACGAGTTTGGTCGAACCGCTGGTGGTGCTGTTGATGGGAGGCTTCGTGGGCTTTGTGGTTCTGTCCATCCTGTTACCCATCTTCCAGGCGAACACGATCGTAAAGTGAGACGACGCACTCGCGGCAGGGTCCGCGAAGGAGGCAAAGTCATGGACAACGTACGTCGGAGCAAGCTGCGCCGTGACGCAGCGTTCACGCTCATCGAACTGCTCGTGGTGATCATCATTCTGGCCATTCTGGCCGCTGTGGTGATCCCGCGCGTGATCGGTCGGACCGAGGATGCCCGATTCGCCAAGGCAACGGCCGACATCAGCACGATTGACGGCGTGCTGGAGCACTACAAGCTCGATACGGGAAGCTACCCGACGAGTGACGAAGGGCTTCAGGCGCTCGTTACCAACGTGACGAACAACGAGCGGTGGAACGGCCCGTACATCAAGAACCAGGTGCCCATGGATCCCTGGGGCAACCCGTATCTGTACAGAATGCCGGGCGAGAACGGGCTCGATTACGACATCTACTCGGCGGGTCCCGACAAGCAGCCCGGCACGCAGGACGACATCGGGAACTGGAATCTGCAGCAGTGATGTTCGCGTCCGGGGGGAGCGGCTGCGTGCCTCAGCGACCGGCGGCAGCGCGAGGATTCACGCTGATCGAGATGCTCGTGCTGATCATCATCATGGTCGTGCTGTCAACGGCCGTGGTGCCGGTCTACTCGCGCCTGCGCGACCGCTCCGCCTTCGACGCCTACATGGGTGACCTTACGGGCTTCTTCTCGCAGATGCGGGCCGTCGCCGTCGAGGAGGGCTGCGACGTCAGGGTGACGTATGATCCGCAATCGGACACCTTCAGCGCGGTGGCCGAGACCGGCGACATATCGGGTGATGTGCCCACTTCGTTTGCCGCTGCCGGCGAGGGCGCACCGACCGTATTCGAGCGCGTATTCTCGCTGCCCGCCGACTTCGCCATATCCGACCTCGAGGTTTTCGGCCCTGAGGTCTACCTCAATGCCTCGGGCGCCGCAGGCGCAAGCGTCATTGTATTCCGCGAGGACGGCACGTGCGACGGCCTTCGTTTCACCGTCGTTCGCGACACCGGCGCGAGCGCCACGGTGACGTTGTGGCCGAGCACTGGACTGGTGGAAGTCGAATCGGCGGATGTCTCAGGGACATCGGGGTATTCGGGCACATGGTCGCGCTGAAACGCGTGTCGCGCCGCGGGCGCGCTGGGTTCACGCTCGTCGAGATGGTCGTCGCCACGATCCTGTTGTTTGTTGGGGGCGTGGCTGCCATGATGTGCATCTCATCGAGCCTGAGGATCACCGGCGTCGCCGAGGCGCACGCAAAGGCCGCCATGCTCGCCGAGCGCCGACTGGCCGAACTGGAGACGCAACCGGATGAGCTTACGGCAGGCGACCAGCAGGGCGACTTCGGCGAAGAGTATCCGGGGTTCCAATGGACACAGAGCGTTGAGCCCACCGATCTGACCGACGTGTCGCGCGTGACGCTGACGATCACCTGGCCAAACGGACTCCGGATCGGGCGCGCGACGTTCGTCACGATGCTGAGGACGGCGGAGACGCAATGAGCGCTCCCTGTGGCGCAAGAAGGCCCGTGAGCGGCTGCGTTCCTGCGAGGAGCGGCGGCTACACCCTGATCGAGATGCTGGTCGCGATCATCATGTTCGCGCTGATCAGCGTGGCCACGGCCTTTCTGCTGACTGCGGCTTTGCGAGGCCAAGCCGACCTCCGGACAACGGCGGCCGATGCGCAGGAGGCCCGCGCTCTGCTGGCTGTGATCACGCGCGACATCCGCAGCGCGTTCGTCGTGACCGACAGCGCGTCCACGTACTTTGTCGCCACCGGAGCCGACAGCGGACCGATCCTTCAGTTCACCTCGCTTGCTTCGCGTCTGCTCCCCGACCCAACGGGTTCAGGAGTTTCCGATCCTTATGGCGCGACGGCGCTGCCGCAGTCGGGTACGGTGCAGATCAGCTACGACTATGATCCGGAAACGATGGTGTTGAGCCGCCTGGCGACCACGCTGCCCGGCGGCGAGAGCTACCCGGAGTCCGGCTTGCCCGATTGGATACTGTCGCGCCGGGTACAGTCCATTGTGTTCACGTTCGTGGATGCCGACGGCAACACCCGCAACGAGTGGAACTTCCAGAAGGCTGATACGACGGACGGGAGCGTGGCTTCATCTTCATATGACACCACGTTGCCGGTCCGAGTTGATGTCGAGCTTGAGCTGGCGTATGAGACGGGGGACACCATGTTGTTCCGGACGTCTGTCGCGCTGGCGAACTCCGAGCCACAACCCGCCGGACAGGCCCCGCCGGCCCCAGCCGAAGCCGGCCCCGGTGGTACCGGAGGCGGAGGCACGGGCGGCGGAGGCGGCGGCCCCGCCGGAGGAGCGCCATGAGCGCCCTCGGATGGCGTCGCGCACGTGCCGGTCAGGCGCTGGTGCCCGTCGTGTTCGTGGTGATGGTCGTGACGGCGTTCGCCGTTGTCCTGACGGGCGTCGGCAGGCGTGAGCTTCGCGCGGCCGATGCGACGGTGCGCCACACGCGGATGTTCTATGTGGCGCGAGGGGCGATCAGCTACGCGGCCGCCCAGCTGCAGCAGGCGACGGGCGGGGGAGTGACATATCCGGAGCTGACCCAGCCTCCCGATACCGATGCCAACGGCTGGACGCAGTTGGGCGACGGGTGGTACAAGCTGGACATTGCCGACGCATCCGGGCGCGTCAACATCAACATCGCAACGGCAGCCGGGCTGAACGCGCTGCCGGGCCTGAAGGATGACCCTTCCATCGGCCTCGCCATCGTGGATTGGCGAGATGCCGACGACACGCCCGGCTCGCAAGATGGAGCGATAGGCGCGGAGTCGGAGTACTATCTGGCGCTCGACTTGCCCTACCAGCCGAAGAACGGGCCGTTCGACACCGTTGATGAGCTGCTGCTCGTGCGAGGCGTGACGCCGACCCTGCTCTACGGAGGGGCCGACGTCACCGGATACGGCGTCTCGGCGTCCTCTCGCCAGGACACCGGGGTCATCGACACTTCGGGGAGCACAATACCGCTTTGCGAGCTTCTCACGACATACTCCCGAGAGCGCAACGTTGCGTCCGACGGAACGCGGCGCATCAATGTGAAGACGGCCGACGCTCAGACGCTCGTCGAGACGCTGGGTCTGACGCCGCAGCTCGCCGAGCGTCTCATTCAACAGCGGGGTGAGAATGGCGCCAATCTGACGTCCATCGCGGGGCTATTGGATATACCGGGGTTCACGCGCCAGGTGATGCAGCAGATCGGCGACAAGATCACCGTCACGGACGATGAGTACCGCGCGGGCGTGATCAACATCAACACGGCGCCCGCCGAAGTCCTCGCCGCCATACCGAACGTGGACCAGACCATATACAACGCAGTCGTCGAGGCGCGTCAGAGCGGAACGACCTTCACGGGCCTAGACGATCTGTTTCAACTTACAGCATTGAACCGTCAACAACTCCAGGCGCTGGTTGATAACGTATGCACCAAATCCTCCCTGTACCTTGCGCGACTCAAGGTCCGCGTGAACGGCGCGTCGGAAGTCCGTGCCTATCAGGCGCTGATCGAAGTGCAGCCGGTTCCCGAGTCGGAGGACGGCGCTGCCGCCACGGTTCAGGCCAAGGTCTATCAGTTCCGTGAGGTGGGAAGGAATCCCGGCTGGCAGTCGTGGGTCACCGGCATATTCGGTTCAGGAGGCAGCATTGGGCTCTAAGAGGCACGGTGGACCCGCAAAGCTCCGACGCGTTGTTGCGTTCGAGATCGGCTCCGATGCGGTCACGGCATCGGAGATTGAGCTTCGCGGAGACGAGACGCGCATACTGCGGCACGGCAGCGCGCGGGTCGCCGGGGACATCTGGGACGATCTCGCCGGTCGCCGAGAAGAGCTGACGCAGGCCATCAAGTCGGCGGCGGCATCGGCGGGAATCCGCAGCAAGCAGGCCGCGGTGGTGATCCCACGGCGCTACGTTACGGTCAAGTATGCCCGCCTGCCTCAGGGGAGCCCGGAGCAGATCGCCGGCATGGTCCGGTTCGAGGCTCAGCAGTACGTACCTTTCGCGATTGACGATGCGGTCCTGGACCATCAGATCACTTCCGACGCGGGAGACGACATGACCACGGTCATGATCGTCGCGGCTCGCCGATCGCTCGTCAATGACTTGCTGGCGGCGTTCGACCGGGCCTCGATTGACGTGACGCACGTTTCGGTCTCGTCGCTGGCCCTTGCGGAACATGTTCGCTCGGAACCCATGCCCGTCGCCATTCTGGCTATCTGGCCGGAGCGCGTGGACATGGCCGTAGCGGCTGCGGGGCGGCTGCTCTTCAGCCGCGAAGCCGACATTTCCGATCTGTCGGGAACGGATCCCGGAGCGCTCGTCGCAGAGATCAGCCGGTCGTTGGCGGCGTATCAGAATGAGCATCGCACCCAGCCAATCGAACGGCTCGTGCTGGTTGACCATGCATCGGGCGGCCCCGAGCTCGTGACAAGGCTGTCGGATGATCTGAACATACCGGTCAGCGTCATGGATGCGTCGGCTGCGGCGTCTCTCGGGTTGGCGCTGCACCAATCCGCTGAGGCGATCAGCGCAATCAACCTGATCCCGCCTCAGCGCGTCGAGAGACGGGCGGAGGCCAGGCGAAAGGCGGTTGTCCGGCTGACTGCAGTCGTCGTGTGCGCACTGGTCGCTGTGGGAGCCTGGGCCGTCCAGCAGGGAGTTGCCGCTCAGAGCAAGGAGCGAAGGCTCGCAGCGTTCGAGAACCGACGGCTGCGCGCATTGCAGACCGCTCTGAAGAAGATCCAAGACGACCGCGACAAGCTGTCAGCCACCTATCGTGTCGTCTCCGTTGGGCTGGGACGGGATCGGCCCGTTGTGGATGTGCTCAAAACCGTCAGCGACGCCATGCCCAAGGCAGGCGGCATCTACCTTACCCAGTTGACGTTCGATCGGAATGGTCCTGTGGTCATTCACGGCGCCGCCGACGATCACCAGGCGGTCACGTCATTCCTGACCGGACTGCAGGACAGCGGAGTGTTCGAGGAAGCGCGCCTCGGGTACCTGGGGGATACCAAAGCGGCCGGAGGTCCGGGCGGCGCAGCTTCGGTTACGCCGGCCGTGGCCGAAGAGAAGACCAGCTTCATGATGTATTGCAGGCTCCCTCATCGGGCCGACGAGGAAGACAGCAAGACCGGCGGAGCGCAGCGAGGCACACGGGCGTCGTCCAACGGCGCAACGGCCGATAGGCTGGGGAAAGGAGCGTCCGAGTGAACCGTCAATCCCTGTGGGCATCGCGGTCGCCTCGCGAGCGCTGGCTGATTATTATCGGACTCGCCGTGGTCGGCGTCGCCGTTTGGCTGGTGCTTGCCCCGACGGAGACGAGGGGCCGGGCGCTGCTGTCGTCATCGGAAGCGCGCAAGCAATACACCGAGGGACTGAAGCGCAAGACCGAGTTTGAGCGCGAAATGGCATTGCTGGGACCGAAGGTTGACACCAGTACGTACAAAGATACGTCTGAAAAGGTGATACCGACTGTTCTAAAAGCGCTGCACGAGCAGGCCCGTCTGTCCGGCATCCGGTTGAGGGAGGTCAAGCCCTTGAGGCCGCGCCAGATGGGGGGCGTCACGAAGGTAACGCTGACGGTGCGCTTCACCAGTGAGTTCGGCAAGGCGATACCGTTTCTGTACAACGTTGAGGACCCGAAGGGCAAGCTCGTAGTCGAGAAGATGAACGTTGCATCGTCGGATCCGAAGAGCCGAGACGTAGACATCGAGGTTCAGGTGGCGTTGTTCACGTCGGGTGGTCCGGCAAAGCCGGCAGGGGGTAGCAAGACATGATGAATGGCAGAATGCGAAAGAAAACAAGGGCTCGCGGCTCGTGGCCGCTGTTGCTGGTTGTGGGCGTGAGCGTTGTGTTTGCTGCGGCGATCATGGCGCAGACGCGGCCGAAGGCGGGTTCATCCGCATCTGGCGCCCGCAAGGCCGCTTCGGCTTCCGGTTCCGCACCCGTTACCGAGATCGAGGCTGCCGAGCGCAAGCCGCTCTCGTACTACACGTCGGGCGTGCGTGGCGACCTGTTCGCAATGCCTGGAGCCAAGCCGGCCGTGCTGCCTAAGCCGGAACCGCCGAAGGTCGAGACGCCTGCGCCCGCTCCCGAGGTGATAGATCCGTTCGCCGACTATGCGTACACCGGATCGGTCGCCATGGGGTCCGAGTACGTGGCGCTGGTCGAGAACGCCAAGACCAAAGAGGGTGTCTACCTCCGGAAGGGCGATCAGTTCATGGGCGGCACAGTCTCCGAGGTGACCGACAAGGGCGTCACCGTTGCCGTGGCAGGCTCGGCCAAGACGCTCTACAAGAGCGATGAGTACAAGCTGACGCCGCTGGACAAGGATGCGGAGTTCCGAACACAGGGTCAGGGCAGGCCGGGTCAGCCCGGCATGGGACCCATGGGTATGCCCGGAGCGCCGGGAATGGGTGGGCCGTTTGGCGGCGGCATGCCCGGCGGCATGGGCTTCCCGGGAATGCAGAACCTACCGCCCGACGTTCAGCAGCGCATTCAGCAGCGATTTCAGGGCATGAGCCCCGAACAGATGCAGCAGATGCGAAACCGGTTCATGAACCGGTCCTTTGAGGGTGGCCAGCGCCGCCGGAGGTTCTTCTGACGACGCGCCGTCGTGGCGACGGCTGAGCCATTCGGCGACGCCGCGTCACAGGCGGTAATGGAGGTCCCTATGCTAAGCTTGATACGACATACGCTGCTGGGAATGGCCTGCATCGGCATGCTCACGAGCATGAGCGCCGTCGGCGTTGCCCAGAGCGGTTCGAAAACTGGCGCCAAGTCGGGCAGCAAGGCTGCCGCCAGGTCGTCAACGAGCAAGAAGACGGTCGGCTCCCGGACATCCGGATCCGAGCTGACGGTGCTTCCGGCGCTTCGATCCAGCGGTGGCGCGCGCGTTGCCCTCCTTCAGGACGGGCAAGGCACGCCTCCTCCGGTGAAGGAGGGAACGCCGCCGCCCGGTCAGCAGGGCACGCCCCCTCCGGGACAAGAAGGCACCCCGCCGCCAGGGCAGGAGGTAACTCCGCCCGGTCAGCAGGGCACGCCCCCTCCGGGACAAGAAGGCACCCCGCCGCCAGGGCAGGAGGTAACTCCGCCCGGTCAGCAGGGCACGCCGCCACCGGGGCAGCAGGGCACGCCACCGCAGCAGGGCCAGGGCGAAGGCGGTCAAGGGCGTGAGCGAAGCCGCTTCGGAGGTTTCGGCAGCCGCTCGAACAGCCAGTTCGGCGGGGGTACGATCACGCTCGACTTCAGGGGCAGTGACATCGGCAACGTGCTCAAGTTCTTTGCCATGGCAACCAACTGGCAGATTGTGCCCGACGCTGCCCTGACGGGTCCCGTGACGATCATCAGCCCCAAGCCTCTGACGCTGGATCAGGCGTTCCAGGTGCTCCAATCAACACTGGAAGTGCGCGGCTTCAGCGGCCAGATCGAAAAGCGCGGCGATACGACGATCCTCAAGATCGTTCCGCTGAATCGCGCTGTCCAGAGCACTCCGTTGTTGGGTGGGCCAGACGGCGGCGTGACGCCTGACGATGCCCGAGGCCAGGTGATCACACAGGTCATCCCCATCGAGAACGTGGACGCCGCATCCTTGTCGCGCGAACTGCAGCCGCTGATCAACCAGGGCGCGAGCATGGTCGGGAGCGCCGGCACGAATGCGCTTGTGGTGACCGATACCGCCAGCAACGTCAGGCGCATCGCCGAGCTGGTGAAGCTCCTCGATAAGGCGGCCAGCAACAACGAGCTCCGAATGTTCAAGCTGAAGAACTCGGACGCAACGGATGTGTCCAGCGCCATCAACACCCTGTTCCGGCAGGTGTACACTCGCGGCACCAATCGCGGGATGCAGGGAATGCCGGGCATGCCGGGCATGCCGGGACAGCCTGGCATGCCGCCGGGGATGCAGCCGGGAGGCCAGCCGATGCCGACCGGTCAGGAGCGTGGAGCCATCGTGTCCGTAGCCGACACGCGCACGAACTCGGTGGTCGTCGTCGCGTCCAAAGAGAACATGGCCCGCGTCGAGGAGCTGGTGCGCAACCTTGATGATGACCAGGCCACGGCTCTCGAGACCAGGATCGTCAAGATGAAGTATGCGAACGCCGTTGACGTGGCCAACACGATCAGCTCGGTTCTATCCGAGGCTGCGTCGGCTCGCTCAAGCCGCGGCGGCCAGGGCGGAGCCTCCTTCATGCAGCGCGTGTTCGGGTTCGGCGGCAACCAGCAGCAGACCGCCACCAGCTCCGATCCGTTTGCCAAGGTCGTTGCCGACGCCCGCACGAACTCGCTGATCATCACGGCGACTTCGGAGCGAATGTCACGCATAGACGAGATGGTTGCGGCGCTGGACGTTGAGGTGCCCTTGGAGACGACCACGTTCGTCATCCCGCTCAAGAACGCGCAGGCGTCGGACCTTGAGACCATTCTGGGACGCGCGTTCGGCACCAGTATGGGAGGCGGCACATCCAGCCAGTTCGGCGGGATCATGTTCAACCCGTTCGGTACCCAGCAGCGCAACACCCGGCAGAACATCCAGCGCAGGCAGAGCACAACAGGCCGAACCACGGGGCGCGCCGCGCCAATCGGCAGCGGCACTCGAGCGGCTCCTGAGGACATTCACGGGACGCTGACGCCGAACGGCTTCATCCCCGACGAGGTTGTTGACGCCGAGGATGACGCCGCACAGACCCGACAGTTCGTTTTCGGCCAGCAGGGGCAGTTCGGCGGGCGGCAGGGCGGCATGCAGGGCCAACAGCTGTACGGACGCGGGGCCCAGGGCAACTACGTCAACTTGCTGCAGTTTCGCAACAACGTGAACGTCGCCGCCGACCCTGCGAGCAACAGCCTGATCGTTACCACGACGCCGGACACCATCGAAGAACTCCGCCGGATCATCGCGCAGCTTGATGCGGTGCCTAGCCAGGTCATGATCGAGGTCATCATCGCAGAGGCGAGCGTTAACGCCACACAGAAGCTCGGCTTCCAGTTCGACGCCAAGGGCATCGGCACGCTGTTCGGCAATCCCATCAACCAGAGCGGCTCATCGAACTTCCCGATCGGAACCGCGGGCACAACCTCGTCGAACATCGCCTCTCCCATATCGCCGGGCGTCCAGTACGGCGTCCAGAGCGACAAGTTCTCGGCTCTGGTGCAGGCGCTGAATACGGACAACCGCGTGCATATCCTCTCGACGCCGCGCGTGTTCACGTCGAACAACCAGCAGGCCACTGTGTCCGTCGTTACGCGCGTACCTTACGCAACGAGTTCCTTCACAGGCGGCCTGAACATCGGTTCGAGTGTGACCTACGACTGGATTGACGTGGGCATCACACTCGACGTGACTCCGCGGATCACCGCCGACGGACTTGTCACGATAGATGCCGTGGCCACCGCTAGCGAGCTCCTCGGTTTCGATACGATGCAGAGCAGCGTCGATTCAAATGGCCGCGCAACGAGCATCCTTGCGCCGCGAACATCCGAGCGCAACACGGACACCTCGGTGAGCGTTCGCGACGGCGAGATCGTTGCTCTGGCCGGCCTCATGCGCGACAGCAAGAACGTAAGGGTTGACAAGGTCCCGCTGCTTGGCGACATCCCGCTGCTCGGTCACCTCTTCCGTTCGACAACAACCAGCACCGAGAAGACGGAGCTGATGATCTTCCTGTGTCCTCGGGTGATCCAGGGCGACTCGAGCGCACGCCAGATGACTGAGGACGTCTCAAAGAACGTTCGGAAGCTGGTGCCGGAACTGGAGAAGGAGCGGCCGGAGCTCAAGCCGCAGACGCAGCAGCAGACCAAGCCCGATGAGGGCAAGCCGGGAACCGGTGCGGGTAACGAGACGGCGCCGCCGCCGGCGGAGAAGCCCTGACCGTTACGGTACGACCTATTACGAACGCGCAAGGGGGTCGGTGGGTGACCGCCGATGCCCTTTTCCTATGCCGCTCTGCGGATTGTACGGCTATAGCCTATTGGCGCCTCGACTTGGTCTCCTGCTGCTGCTGGGCGACCTTGAGCCGGTTCATTGCCCGCTGGAGCGTTTCCTGGGCCTGACCGTAAGCCGCTGCGCCGCCTTCGGCGAGTTGGGCCTGGGCGCGACGAATGGCCTCTTCGACGCGGGTTATGTCAATGTCGGCGCTGCGCTCGGCAGCGTCCGAGATCACCGTGACGCGATCTGCCTGGATGTCGGCGAACCCGCCGGAGGCGGCGATGAACTCAATGTCGCCGTTCTCGTGTTCGACCTTGATGGGCCCGGTCGCGAGCGACGTGATGAGCGGCGCGTGGTTCGCCAGGACGCCCATGGAACCCATGGCGCCTGGAATCCGGACCGACCGAACCGGTGCATCGAGCACCACACGATCCGGAGTTACGATCTCGAGGCGAAAGGTCGGCATGGTCGGGCCTTACGCGGCGAGCGTCCGGGCCTTTTCGACGGCCTCGTCAATGTTGCCCACCATGTAGAAGGCCTGTTCGGGCAGATCGTCATGCTTGCCCTCGATGACCTCCTTGAACGACCGAACGGTATCGGCCAGCGGGACGTACTTGCCTTCGATGCCCGTGAACTGCGCCGCAACTCGGAACGGCTGAGACAGGAACCTCTCGAGACGTCGCGCGCGGGCGACGATAAGCTTGTCTTCGTCCGATAGCTCGTCAATGCCAAGGATCGCGATGATGTCCTGAAGCTCGCGGTACTTCTGCAGCACGCGCTGGACCTCGCGCGCCACATTGTAGTGCTCCTCGCCGACGATGTGCGGGTCCAGAATGCGCGAACTGGACACGAGCGGGTCTACGGCAGGATAGATGCCTTTGGCCACGATGGCGCGGTCGAGATACGTGTAGGCATCCAGGTGAGCGAACGTCGTCGCGGGCGCAGGATCGGTGGGGTCGTCCGCAGGCACGTAGATGGCCTGCACCGACGTAACGGACCCCTTGCGCGTGGATGTGATCCGTTCCTGCAGCACTCCCATCTCCGTGCTGAGCGTCGGCTGATAGCCGACCGCCGACGGGATGCGCCCGAGAAGGGCCGATACTTCGGAGCCCGCCTGGACAAACCGGAAGATATTGTCAATGAAGAGGAGGACGTCCTGACCCTCGACATCGCGGAAGTACTCTGCAACGGTCAGAGCGGACAGACCGACCCTGAGGCGAGCTCCCGGCGGCTCGTTCATCTGGCCGAAGACCATGGCGGTCTTCTCGATGACGCCGGATTCGGTCATCTCGAGCCAGAGGTCATTGCCCTCGCGGGTGCGCTCGCCAACGCCGGCGAAAACCGAGAAACCGCCATGCTCGGTGGCGATGTTGGTGATCAGCTCCTGGATGAGCACCGTCTTGCCGAGGCCGGCGCCGCCGAAAAGCCCGATCTTGCCGCCCTTCAGGTACGGCGTCAGCAGGTCAATGACCTTGAGGCCGGTTTCGAGTATCTCCGTGGTAGCCGCCTGATCCTGATATGCGGGAGCCGGCCGGTGGATCGGCCATCGCTCCGGAGCCTCGAGCGGCGGCTTGTCATCAATCGTCTCGCCGAGCAGGTTCATTACGCGGCCGAGCGTGTTGCGTCCAACGGGGACTGCGATGGGACCGCCAGTGTCGGTTGCGGGCATTCCGCGCACGAGGCCGTCGGTCGAGGACATCGCGACGCATCGTACAACATCGTCGCCAAGATGCTGGGCGACTTCGACCGTAAGGTTGATATCGCGTTCCGGTTCCTTGATGGTAATCGCGTTCAGCAGGGGCGGCAACTCGCCGGGTGCGAATGCGAGGTCCACAACAGGGCCCTGAACCTGCACGATCTTGCCAATGGCCATTCCGAGACGGCTCCTTCGTGAACAGCGGGGAGCTCGGAGCTCCCCGCCGGGTGTCACCATGCTTATGCATGATAAGTTTAGCAGGTTTGGACTGAGCCCCGCAAGGCGCGATCGAATGACCGAAGCCGGTATACGTTCGGCATCGCCGTGCGTCGGTTCGGGGGTAGACTGACGCATCATCTCAATGGGGGAAACGCGATGGCAACGGGCGCGTTCGTTCGACGGAGCTGGGCGCTGGCTCTGGTTATCGCCGTTCTTGGGCCGGCTTCGGCGCAGACGCCTCAGGTACGACGGTTCACGATCCTGCATACGAACGACCTTCATGGGCGGCTTCTGCCCTTCCACTATGCCGAGCGAGGACGCGACCGCGAGACACCTGTGATATGCGGCGGCGCCGCGCGTCGGGCAACACTGATCCGCCAACTGCGGCGCGAGATATCCGATCCAACGCTCCTTGTGGATGCGGGCGATATCTTCACACGCGGCGCCCTGACCAATGCCTACGAGGGACTCGCGGACGTTGCGGCCATGAACGCGACGGGCTACGACCTGGCAGCGATCGGCAACAATGAGTTCAAAGCCAAGGACGCCGCCGATGCCGAGGACGCGGCCGGCTCTCAGGCTGCGCTCTTGCGAGTGGTCCGAAAGTCGCGCTTTCCGTGGCTGTGCGCCAATCTGACGGACAAGGCAGGACGTCCGCTGCCCGGAGTGCGGCCTTACGCAATGCGACGCATAGCCGGGCTTCGCGTCGCGTTTCTGAGCGTTACGGCTCCGAGGTCCGCGGGCTACCCCCAAACGCGAGGGCGGACCATCTCGGATCCGATCGAGGCGGCGGCGAGATGGGCGGCGCGATTGCGGCCTCGGTGTGATGTGCTGATCGCTCTGACCCACATCGGGTATGAGCTTGACAAACGCCTTGCGCAGACCGTGCCGGGCATTGATGCGGTGGTTGGCGGCGACTCGCACACGTTCCTCTACGAAGCCACGTGGGTGGACGGCCCGAGCGGCGCCCGGGTGCCGATCGTTCAGGCAGGCGAGTACGGCGTCAACGTTGGTCGGTTCGATCTGCGATTCGAGCGCGCCGGAGATGGATGGAAGCTGATGGACGCCGCATCGCGCCTGATCCCGGTAACCGCCAATCTGCCTGCGGATCGTGCGGTCGAGCGTGCTCTCGCGCCTTATGTTCGCCCGTTCATGGCGGTCTTGGGCAGCATCGGATCTCCGGGCGAGAGCCCTCAGGAACGGGCGCGAGTTACCACGGAGCTGCTCGTGGCCGCTCTACGACGACAGCTTGGGGCCGATCTCGCGATGAATCCCGCGGGGCAGGGGCTTGTTGATGTGCTCCACGCAGCCGACGTTCGGCGCTACGATCTGTACGCCGCGATGCCATTCCGCAACCGGTCGGTGGTCGCCTTCTG
>JBBIQU010000069.1:0-20178 GCA_037442185.1 Chthonomonadales bacterium
CGGCCGTAACGGCAACGGCGCACGGCACGCATTGAGCGGAACGCCGACAGCAACGAACCCCTCGGCGACCGAACGCAGGGAGCGGGGTGCCTGAGGCAACTACTCTTCGGCGATGAAACGCGCAGCGTGTAGCCGTCGCTTCTTGCGACGCGAAACGTTGGGCGTCGCGCGACGCGGCGTCTTGAGCGTCGCGCAACGCGGCGTGCGGGCGCGATGCGGAACGACTGCGCGGGGAGAACCCGCGGCTACACGGCCTGCGGCCGTAACGGCAACGGCGCGCGTTGCCACTTTGCATGACCGGGCGCTGTGACCACATAGAAGGACACATGCCTTCCGGTTGGCGAATGTGGGTGCACTACGCCGCGCCACATGAGGAGGTTCCTATGCCCAACGCGTCATCGCCCATCAAGGTTGCCGTCGTAACTGGCGGCCATCCGTTCGATGTGCCCCGATTCCATGCGCTCTTTCGAGGCAATCCCGAGATTGATGCCTACCCGCAGGATTTCGACAACTGGGTCCATGACTGGGGCCAGGTTCGTCGGGCCTATGACGTGACGCTTTTCTACAACATGCACATGAACCTTCCGGAAGGACCGTTTCGAGAAGCCATCGAGGACCTCGCGACGAGACCGCAGGGCGTGGTCATCCTCCACCATGCGCTGCTGGCATGGCCCGAACTGGACGTATGGACGCGCCTGGTAGGCATAGAGGATCGGTCGTTCGGCTACCACATGGAACAGACGATCTCCATTGACATCGCGCAGCCGGACCATCCGATCACGCAGGGCCTCGGCTCGTGGCAGATGCCCGACGAAACCTATACCATGGCCGACGCCGGCCCGGACTCCGATAGTCTGCTGACTGCCGAACACCCGCTCAGCATGCGCACCATCGCATGGACACGGCGCATTGGCCCGACGCCGGTCTTCTGCCTGCAGAGCGGACACGACCACCGAACGTGGGAGCATCCGAGCTTCCGCACCGTGCTGCACAGGGGCATCCTGTGGGTGGCCCGAGAGGCGGAATAGCTCGGCCAAATTGTGGACAACGTACCGGCCTCGTGCTACAATCGAGGCTGCGGCATCCGGAAAGCAGGAAACACGATGCGCAAGATGGCGCTAACGCTCTGGAACCTGGTTACGCTGGCATCGGTGCCGGTGAGGCTTCGCACGGCGTGTTTCCTGTCCGTGGGGATGTGCTTCGGCCTCGCCCTGTACGTGGTGCATATCTCCGAGGCGGCTTCTTATCTCTCGGACAACCCCGAGACTTGCATCAACTGCCATATCATGGTGCCCGAGTACGCTTCGTGGCAGCACTCCAGCCATGGCCGAGTCGCCACCTGCAACGACTGTCACGTTCCCCACACCAGCATTCTTGCGAAGTACTACTTCAAGGCCAAGGACGGTTCGCGGCACTCGGCTCTGTTCACGCTGCGCAAGGAACGACAGGTGATCTTCGCCATCCCGGAGTCGCGCAAGGTCATCCAGGAGAACTGCGTCCGGTGCCACGCGAAGGTCTTCGAGTCGCCGCGTGTGCATACCAAGACCGACAGGGCATGCATTGACTGTCACCGGGAAGTCCCGCACGGGCGCGAGCATAGCCTGTCGGCAACGCCCAATGCCGCCGTTCCGCCTTTGGGCGCGTCCGTCTTGCCGCTGACCGACAGATTCCGAAACGCCGAGGGAGGCAACCAATGAGCGAATCCGCATCGCAACAAGGACGAAAGGGGGCCCTGCTCGGCTGGATCGTGCTGGCCGGATCGGCGGTGGCGTTCGCAGGGGTCGGTCTGCTTGCCGGCTCGATCATCGAACGACGGGCGGAGCGTAACATCAACCGGGTACAGATGCTTCAGCCCATCGGCGACTGGGAAACCGACAACGCCAAGTGGGCTGTCAACTTTCCGCGCGAGTACAACTCGTGGGAAGCCACCAAGCAGATACAGGAAGCAACCAAGTACGGCGGATCCGAGGTCAAGGACTATCTCGAGAATGACCCGAGGCTCGTTGTGCTTTTCGCCGGGTTCGGCTTCGGCAAAGACTACCGGTCCCCGCGAGGGCATTACCACTCGGTCACCGACGTGACGGAAACCAAGCGCGTGAGCGACAAGACTCCCGCGACGTGCTGGACCTGCAAGAGCCCGATGGTGCCCAAGCTCATGCACGACAAGGGCGTTGCCGAGTTCTATAAGGGTAAGTTCAAGCCCCTCGAGGGAGTCATGAAGGACCCCATCGGCTGTCTCGACTGCCACGATCCGAAAACGATGGCTCTGCGCATTTCGCGTCCGGCGCTCAAGGAGGCTTTCGCGAGGCGTGGGCGCGACATCACCAAAGCATCGCATCAGGAAATGCGGTCCCTTGTCTGCGCCCAGTGCCACGTCAGCTATTACTTCAAGGACACCGAGACCAACTACCTGGTGTTTCCGTGGGACGACGGCTTCAAGGCCGACGATTTCGACAAGTACTACGAGAGGACCAAGTTCGTCGAGTGGGTTCATCCAGTCAGCGGAACGCCGATGACCAAGATGCGGCACCCGGACTACGAGCTGTGGCTGCAGGGCACCCATGCCTTCCGTGGAGTCTCCTGTGCCGACTGCCATATGCCGTATAAGTCTGAGGGCGGCGTCAAGTACACCGACCACCAGATACGCAGTCCGCTCTACAACATCGCCAACTCGTGCCAGGTCTGCCATCGGTGGTCCGAGGAAGAGGTCAAGAGCCGCGTGACCTCCATTCAGGACAAGAACCGGGAGCTTCTGGACATCGCCCAGGACGCCATGGTGAAGGCACACGTCGCGCTTGCCGACGCGCGCAAGCTCGGCGCGAAGGACGATGAGCTCGCTCCTCCGCGCACGCTTCTGCGCCGGTCGCATACGCACTGGGATTACATAGCCGCGGCGAACGGCATGGGCTTCCATGCGCCTCAGGAAAGCGCGCGCATCCTTGCCAAGGCCGCGAATCTCGCTCACGAGAGCCGCATCGCCACCGAGCGCATTCGTGCCAAGTACGGGGCCCGTTCGGAGACTCCCATGCCGGACCTCTCCACCAAAGCCAAGGCAGCGGAATACGTCAAGCCTTTCATCGAAGCAGCGAAGAAGAAGTAGAGGTGGTGGGAATTTCGGTTCCCACCGCATTGTAGCGCAGGCGTCTCGCCTGCACGGTTCGCCGCATTGCCGCAATCGGCGGTCGCGCGTGCGTAGAATGGGGCATGAGCGACCTTATGCCGTCGAACGCAAACCGCCTGATCGGCGAGACCAGCCCCTACTTGCTTCAGCACGCCCGGAACCCCGTGGATTGGTACCCATGGGGCGACGAAGCCTTCGCCGCGGCGCGCGACCGCGACGTCCCCATCATCCTCTCGGTCGGCTACTCGGCCTGCCACTGGTGCCACGTCATGGAGCGCGAGAGCTTCGAGGACCCCGAAACCGCCGATCGAATGAACCGTGACTTCGTGTGCGTCAAGGTTGACCGCGAGGAGCGGCCCGACGTTGACGCGCTCTATATGCACGCGACGCAGGCCATGACCGGACACGGCGGTTGGCCCATGACCGTCTTCCTGACCCCTTCAGGTCGCCCGTTCTACGCCGGCACCTACTTCCCGCCGGAGCCCCGGTACGGCATGCCGTCGTTCCGGCAGGTACTTGAGGGCGTGGCGGAGGCCTGGCGGCAACGGCGAAGCGTTATCGAATCTCAGGCCGAAAGCATCGCTCGCGATCTGCGGGACTCGCTTCAGCGCGTGAACCCGCCCGACATGCTGAACGCTACTCCGGCATTGCAGGCCGTCGCCTCTCTGGAAAGGCGATTCGATCGAGCCAACGGAGGGTTCGGAGCCGCGCCGAAGTTCCCGCAGCCAATGCTTCTCGATTTCCTCTTGAGGCACGCGGGCCGTACAGGCAGCGAGACGGCCGCGCAGATGACCCTGAAAGCACTGGACGCCATGGCCAATGGAGGGATTCGGGATCACGTTGGCGGCGGCTTCCATCGCTATTCCGTCGACGCGGAGTGGCTCGTGCCCCACTTCGAGAAGATGCTCTACGACAATGCCCAGTTGGCGATCGCGTACCTGCGGGCGTGGCGCGCCACTTCGGAGACGCGATACCGCGATGTCGCCCAGAGCATCCTTGACTACGTTCGCGTCGAGATGGCCATCCCGTCCGGGGGCTTCATGGCGGCCCAGGATGCCGACAGCGAAGGCGAAGAGGGTCTGTACTACACATGGACTCCGAAAGAGGTCGCAACCGTGCTTGGCGCCGACGCGCACGAGGCCTGCCGGACTCTCGGGATTGCCGACTCGGGACACATTGACGGCCGAAGCGTCATCCATCGTTCGGGCGAGCCCGGCGATGAGGATCGCATCTCGGCCTGGCTGCAGGCCCTTGCGGCCGCGCGGCGAAGGAGGACCCCTCCGGCAACGGACGGCAAGGTGATCGCGGCATGGAACGGCATGATGCTCTCGGCTTTCGCCGAAGCATCCATGCTCACCGGTCGCGCGGACTACCGGCAGTCCGCCGTGAACGCCGCCGAGTTCCTGCTGCGCGACATGTGCCGCACAGGCCAAGACGGCTTGCTGCGCCTGCTGCACACCGGAATCGAGGTGTTCGAAGAGACTCCGCATCACCCCTCTGCACAGGCGCGGGCATTCCGGCCATCGAAGGTCGGCGGGTTCCTCGACGACTATGCCCTGGTCGCCACCGGAATGCTGGACCTCTATCAGGCGACGGGCGACAGCAAGTGGTTCAGGGCTGCGAAGGCCCTGTCCGACAGCATGCTGGCCACATTCGCTTCGGACGGCCCGTTTCTGCATGGCATCGCGCCGGACGAATGCGAGCTCTTCGCCAATCCATTCCCGACTGAGGACAACGCCATACCGTCGGGCAACGCAGTCGCCGCTGAGCTGTGTCTCCGGATGGCTGCCCTGACCAACGACACGCAGTATGAGAGCGCGGCGCTCAAGGCACTGCGCTCCATGGCCTCCGATATGGCGGCGCATCCATTGGCCTTCGGCCGATGGCTGTGTGCTCTGGAGGACCTGCTGGCCAGACGCATCGTAGTGGTGATCGCACCCACGGATGAAGACCGGAGCGCCGACCCCTTGATGGAATCCGCTCATCGGCGCTACGGTCCCGACGTACTGATCGCCACGTCTCGCCCTAATGAGGATGGGCCCGATGCAGCCTCGGGCAAGCCCCAGGTCGGGGGGCGCGCCACAGCGTATGTGTGTGTCGGAACGTCCTGTCTCGCGCCGATCCACGACCCGGTCGAGCTCGGAGCCGCACTGGACGAGTTGCGGTCCCATTAGGTAGTCTCGCGCCATCTTCGGGCCAGAGGGGGACGCAGATGGACTGGGCCTTTCTCCAACGCTTGAGCGATGCGCCGTCGGTGGCGACCGCATGCGAGCCTGTGATGGCGCTCGCGACCGAATGGCTGGGCGACGATTTCGTGCGAACGAACGGCGAGGATTCCTTCGCGCTCTTCACGTTCGGCGGAGCCACACCGGCCGAGTTGCGCTACATCATGGTGGCGCACGTGGACGAGATCGGCGGATGCGTCTTGTCGGAGGATCGCTACGGATGGCACCATGCTCGATGCTGGGGATGCTCGCCGCTGCTGTTCGCAGGGAATGAACTGCAAGGCATGGACTACCATGCGTCGTCTGCCGATGCCGCATTCGCAATCGAAAGTGGCCTCTACCTTGTTGACGGCGAACTGCGCCTCCGCGTGCGGGGAGGGAGTGTGCGGCCCTACCGCACCGTGTTCACATTCAACACGACCAGCGCCATTGCTGGTGGCCACATCGAGGGCAAGGCCCTGGACCCACGGGCAACGGCGTTTGCGGCGCTGTCGGCGTTGCGCGCTCTGCGCCATCCTGCAGTCGGCGCGCTTCTGGTGATGGCTGAAGAGTGCTATATGGACGCAGCACGCAAGGCCGTCGTATTCCTGCAGCGAAACGCGCCGAACCTCCGCCTGACTGTCAATGCCGACGTGCCGTCAGTCCTCAGCCTCGATGGAGCGATGCTGGACGTTCCCGCCATCCGACCGTTCGAGGGCCGCAACCTCATTGACCCCGGTTTCGGCATCCGCGTGTCCGAGCGGCTGGCCGCCGAGGGGATCCCTCATCATCTGACAGGCGCTCGATCCGGCAGCCAGACGGCCCTGTTCGCTCCGCTAGCGCCTACGGTCTCGGTCGCGCTGCCCGGAGAGCGGATTCACACCGAGCGCGCACGCATGTCGCTCGTCGGCATCGAACGCTGCGCCGACCTCCTTGCAGCGCTCGGCCGCCACGTCATCTGACATCGGACGGCGCGGCCAGGTTCGCGGCGTTCGCTATGCTCAACCTTGAAGCGCGGATGCCATCGAACTGAGCGAAGCGCGCAATAATGAGTCGCAACGATACGACCCGCATGGATGAACGAATGACCGAACCTCCTCCTCCGAACGCACCGGACCTTACCCCCTGGGATTCCGAAACAACGATCGAGATCATCCGCCAACCCGAAAGGCATGTTCCGCCACGCTTCGCGCTCTTCGACTTCGACGGAACTCTGTCGCTGATACGCGAGGGCTGGCAGGGCGTCATGATCCCGTACTTCGTCGAGGTCCTCACGGAAACCGGCACCGACGAACCGCCCGACCGACTGGAGGCGATCGTCAGAGACTTCGTGACGCAGCTCACCGGCAAGCAGACCATCTATCAGTGCTTCGCCCTGGCGGACGAGGTCGAGCGACGCGGAGGCGTGCCGCTTGATGCCCTCGCCTATAAGCACGAGTACCTCCGCAGGCTTTGGGAACGCATCGCGCACCGCGTCGAGGCCCTGAAGTCCGGCTCGGTGGACCCCGACGCCATGCTGGTGCGAGGCTCTCGCGCTCTGCTGGATGCACTGCGGGACCGAAACGTAACGTGCTATCTGGCGAGCGGAACGGATATCGCATACGTTCGCGACGAAGCCTCGGCTCTCAGGATTGACCAGTACTTCGGCCCGCACATATACGGCGCGCTCGATGACTACAAGAACTTCTCCAAGCAGATGATCATTGACCGCATACTGCGTGAGAACGATCTGCACGGCCCCGAGTTGGTGGTCATTGGCGACGGCTACGTCGAGATTGAGAACGGCCGCAGTGTGGGCGGACGAACCGTAGGGGTCGCTTCGGACGAAGCCCATCCGGGCGGGCTCGACGAATGGAAGCGATCCCGGCTGATCGGTGCAGGAGCCGATGCCATAGTCCGTGATTTCGCCAACCTCGACAGCCTTCTCGCGCACCTGTTCGGCGAAGGGAGATAACCATGAGCGGCGACATCCGCATATTCGACACGCCTCGACGCGTCCAGCTCGGCATTTGGGGGCTTGGTCGTGGGCTCCATCTGTCAGGTCCGTGCGAGGTCCTGAACTTCGATGTAACGGCCGGACTGGACTTCAACCCGACGATGCGAGCGGACTTCGCCCGGCGGTTTCCGGCCGCGATGGTCACCGACGATCTGGACAGGTTCCTCGCGTCGGATTGCGAAGCCGTGCTGTTGGCTTCGTTCTTCCCCAACCATGCCGCCGACGCGATACGGTGTCTCGAGGCCGGCAAGCATGTGCTGAGCGAGGTGACGGCCTTCATGACGATTGCCGACGCCGTCCGCCTCATCGAGACCGTCCAGCGCACGGGCCTGGTCTATCAGATGGCGGAGAACTACCCCTATTCCGCCCCGAACATGTGGCTTGCCCGCAAGTGGCGAGAAGGGCTGTTCGGCGATCTCATGTACGGCGAGTATGAGTACGTTCACGAGGTGCTGTCTCTGGGCTTCACCCACATCAACGGTGAGCCCATCGTGCCGGGCCATCGCGTCCATTCGTGGCGGAGCTGGCTGAACTTCCACTACTACAACACGCATTCGCTCGGTCCGGTAATGCACATCACCGGCACGCGACCCGAAGTGGTCACGGCCCTCCCGGGCTCCGTCCGACTGCCGGGCTACGTGATCCGTAGCGCCGAGGGGATGGGCGGCGTCACCCCGTCACTGATCCGGATGTCCAACGGCGGCCTGGTGCGCAACCTCATGGGCGCAACAACCAACGACTCGCATATCCAGAGGCTCTGGGGCACGCGCGGATCTGCCGAACAGGTCGAGGGCCGGTTGCTCCTGCGACTGGGCGGGCACGGCTCCGCGCCGAAGTGCGAAGTCAGGCCCGAGCTCGACGATCTTGGCCGACTGGCGGCAAGCGCCGGCCATGGCGGAGGCGACTTCTGGGTGCTGTACCACTTCGCCCGGGAGATACTGGAAGGGGTCCCGGGTCCCTTCGATGTCTTCACGTCGGCCGACTGCACCATCGCCGGCATTCAGGCATACAGATCGCAGCTTGAGGGCGGCATACCCATGCCCGTGCCCGATTTGCGGGACCCATCCAATCGCGACCGGTACCGCAACGACACGTTCCGTCAGGCCGGGTTCGACGCCGATGCCGGGATGTTCGGAAATGCAGACCCCGGCGCTCCGACAGACCGATTCACGACGGTCATGCGCGATCTCATTGCCGCGACCAACTCGGTCTGCGCCTATCGGCATTGGTCAGAGGCCGGATGCGACATTGCCGATCCGGACCTGCTCAAACGGCTTGAGGCTGAAGCCGAGGCCGCTGGGCCTGCGCTGGAAGCCGCTCGGACCGCCGCGAAGCGGATCGTCGCGGCGTTCCCAGGCACCCCTGCGGCGCGCGTTCTCCAAGCGGTCCTCGACCGCGTTCCATAGAGCGAAACCCGGCGTCGCCGCACCACGTCTGTATCTGGGCAATGCTATGGACATGGATGCGCAAGTGATAGACCCCAAGCTCCTCGTTAAGCTCCGGAGCAAGAAGAAGGAGGTTCGGGAGGCTGCCGAACGCCAGCTGGAGAGCCTCGGCCCCGAGGCCGTGCCTGCGCTTCTCGCCCTGCTCGAGAAAGAGTCTATCACAAGGGTCAGGCGGCAACGATGGGGCATCGTGCTTGTGTGCTGCTACATCTGTCTCATCATTCTGTTCGCGGCTACCGGACACGCCGGCAACTTCGGAGCCTTCAGCGGCATGACCGGCGTATGG
This sequence comes from Chthonomonadales bacterium, assembly GCA_037442185.1. Taxonomy (GTDB): domain Bacteria; phylum Armatimonadota; class Chthonomonadetes; order Chthonomonadales; family CAJBBX01; genus JAAYVH01. The sequence continues at coordinate 9,053 of JBBIQU010000069.1, forward strand.
GTTGCCCTGTTCGCCGCGACTCAGCTGCAGAAGGACGCCGCCCGCACCCTGGCCAAGTACAACGACAAACGAGGGGTCGGCCGCCTGGCAGAGGCGCTGGAGTATCAGGACAAGGCAGTCGTGAGCGAAGCCGAGGCCGCCCTGATTCGCCTCCTGCCCGGACTCCTGGCCACGGATCACGCATTGCTCTCCCACGAACAGAGACGGTGTCTGGACCGTGCGCTCGTGAAGCCTCGGAAAGCCGAGCTGCCGCTTGCCATTCTGGCCGCATACGAGCAAGTCGGCGACCCCGACTCGGTCGCAGTTGTGGAGCGTCTGGCCGCCGGCGAAATCCGCCGAGTCGACCCTGCCGTAATTGAGCGCGCCGCCGAGGTTCTGCCGGCTATGCGGGTCCGGGCCCAAGAGGTTAGGGCGGCCCAAACCCTGCTTCGACCGGTCGAAGAGGTGGGCGCCGATGTCCTGGTTCGGCCCGTTGAGACCGGTCCGACCGCTCCCGTCGAGATGCTTGTTCGTCCGGTGGATGCCGACGGGGATGCGCCCGTCGTTGCGGCTGCGGACTCTGCACAACTCATGCAGAATGACCGTACATAACCCTATTGGCGGCCTGCCGTGTGCCGCGCGGTTTGCCGGGGAAAGCCGCCGGCATACATGCTATAATGCACAGCCTGCGCCCGGGGACCTTGGTCCGTAGGGCGCATCCCACTTTCACGCCGGCCGGAGCGCAGTCTTTCGTATGAACTTCCTTCGCGGTCTCCTTGGGCGCTTCTCGCGCGACATGGGCATTGACCTTGGCACCGCCAACACACTTGTGCACGTGCGGGGCCGTGGCATCCTCCTGCGCGAGCCGTCCGTTGTCGCCATTGACCGCGACACCAAGAAAGTCCTCGCCGTAGGCGAAGAGGCGAAACGGATGCTCGGCAGGACACCGGGCTCCATCATTGCCACCCGCCCCCTCAAGGATGGCGTCATTGCCGACTTCGAGCAGACCGAGCGCATGCTCCGATACTTCATCGGCAAGGTCAACAGGCGGTCGGCTTTCTCCGCTCCGCGAGTCGTGGTCGGCATACCGTCGGGCGTCACCGAAGTCGAGCGCAGGGCAGTCATTGATGCAACCAAGAAGGCCGGCGCCAAAGAGGCCTATCTCATTGAGGAGCCCATGGCGGCCGCCATCGGCGCGGGACTGCCGATTGTGGATCCCACCGGCTCGATGATCGTGGACATCGGCGGAGGCACGACCGAGGTCGCGGTCATCTCGCTCTCGGGCATCGTGACCAGTCGCTCCATACGCGTTGCCGGCGATGAGATAGACGAGGCGATCACAGCGTATGTCCGGCGCACGTACAACCTTTTCATTGGAGACCGAACGGCTGAGGACGCCAAGTTCACGGTAGGCTCTGCCTACCCCGGCGACACCACCCGGAGCATGGAGGTCCGAGGCCGCGACTTGCTCACCGGCCTGCCGCGAAGCGCGACGATTACATCGGACGAAATCCGCGAGGCCATTCAGGAGCCCCTGAACGCCATTGTCGAAGCGGTAAAGGTCACGCTCGAAACCTGTCCTCCCGAGCTCGCTGCCGACATCATGGAGCGCGGCATCATCCTGGCCGGAGGCGGCGCGATGCTCGAGGGGCTTGATCGTCTCATCGCTCGCGAGACTTCTATGCCCGTGCATGTTGCGGACGATCCGCTGTCATGCGTTGTGATCGGCACAGGAAGGGTCCTCGAGGAAATCCAGTCGAATCCCCTTCTGCGCAAAGTGCTACGCAGCGCCTGACGGGCCGCGCTATGTCCATACGGATCGGACGCGCTGCGACCGGGAGGCATGGGTCCGATGCCGATGCTCGATGACGAACGCAGCGCTCTGCGTCGGAAGATTCTGCCCATCGTCCTGTGCGTGATCATCGGCGCCGGGCTCGGAGTGTGGCACAACGCAGCCGTGGCGCGCGGAGCATCGGACCCGTTCACCTCGTTCGCAAGGACCGCCCTCTCGCCGCTGGTTGCGGCAACGGACGCCGTGACCGACTGGTTCACAGGCACCGCCCGATGGATCACGAACAGCCGCCGGCTCGCCAGAGAGAATGTGCGCCTGCAGCGTCAGGTTGCCAGCCTGACGGCTCAGGTCCAGGACCTGCAAGAGCAGGCGAACACCGGTCGGCGTCTACAGCAGGAACTCGGGCTGCTAAGCTCTCCCAATCGCCAAACGCACCCAGCATCCGTACTGGCCGTCATGCCGAGTCCGCACATCGCGACGCTCCTGATCGCGGCCGGAAAGCGACACGGCGTCAGGAACGCATCCGTCGTGGTTGGACCTGACGGCGTGGTTGGCCACGTCATTGATGCAGGTCCTACTACCTCCGTCGTTCTGATCGCGTCCGATCCCAGATGCGCGCTGGGCGCCATGGTGCAGCGTGAGGCTTCGAGGGCCATTGGCGTGTGCCGCGGCATCGGGCAAGGCATGCTCCGTGTCGGATATCTGGAACGTGACGCCGATGTGCGGGTCGGCGACGTCATGATCACCTCGGGCCTCGGCGGCGCCGGCAGCGTCTACCCGAAGGGGCTGGTCATCGGCAGAGTGACCAAGGTGACCGACGATCCATCAACGTCGGCTCGGATCGCCCTTGTGAAACTAGCCGCCCGCATTGGACGCATCGAGGAAGTGGCGGTGCTCAAGTGAGGGGCGGCGCCGGCATGTGGAGAGGGGCGCTGGTGGTGCTGGGCGCTTTCGTACTCGATACGGCGCTCGGCAGCAGGGCCGTCATCCTTGGGGTCAGGCCTGACGTCACCATGGCCGCGTTGGTTCCCGTCTGTCTGCTCATCGGTCAGGCTTCGGCGGCATGGATGGGACTGCTCGTCGGATCGCTGCAGGGCGCTTTCGGTTCTCCGGCCTTCGGCAGTCTGGCCGTCAGCCGCTCCATTGCCGCATGGGGGATCGGACTGCTCGAGGAACGGCTCTTCCGTGACAATCTGCTGGTCGCGGCCGCCGCAGGCTTCTGCGCCGTTCTCGGGGCGGACCTGCTGTTATTCGCGTTCGCGCCACAGCCGGAAGCGGCGACTTACGTCGCTCGCACCCTGGGCCGCGCAACCTACACTATGGCGCTCGTTGTGCCCCTGACCGTGGCGCTCCGCCCCCTATTCCGAGGCCGCAGTTAGGCCCGTTCCTCGCTCGAAGGGCAACGGCCCGAGCCGGATGGGCAAGCTGAATGATCCTTTCGTCCCCGCAGGGCTTTCGAATGGCACCCATCCGCCAATGCCCCGGTAAGCGCGATAGCCACTCGGGCGCTCCGCCCGGACCGCTTCCCGGACGTTGGCGCGCGCTAACTCGTTTCGCACCGCAAACGACCTGATGCGCACTCGCGTCCATGTTTGCGCCATCGCTCCCACCTCGTCATGGCCAACGCGGCCGGTGATCCGGCCGCAGCGGGTCGAGATCATGTTCACGACCCGCCGCGTCGAGCCGAGTTAGTTGTACGTGCCATGGTCTCCCGCAAACGCCAGGCGACCGCCGTCACGCGCCAGGCAAAGGACCGTGTGGGCCATCAGGGCCACCGTCATGTGCCGGTACCATCCCTCCCAGGACCGGCCTGCAAAGCGATCGAGGCCAACGGCCTCCCTCGCTTCGCGCAGCCCAACCTTGATGCGCTGGTAAGCTGCTATGGCCTCTGCCAGGTCTTCCGGATCGGCGCCGGCCCTTACGCATCCGAGATAACACTCAACGGGACCGGCATCTTGTTGACGACATACGACGAGCCATCGTTCCCGGTCATCGGAAAGACGCGAGCCCCGAGCCGGATCGAGCTTGATGCCCGCCCAATGCGGCCCACCGCCGTCTGCTTTCCCGGGAGACCAGGCTCGACGCGGCAATGATGCTGCCGCATGGCCAGCCGCGACCATACGGCCGTCAACGGTCACGGTCTGGTCCTCGGGTATCCCGAGCACATAGGTCTCGCGCCGCTCGTTGAGCCATCGGCGCAGTCCCAGGTCGGCCCCGAATGTCGGACCGCCCGCAATGAAACGATGCGGAATGTCGGACTCGAGGGCTCGCTGGAGCATGCGGCGCGCCATCTCCGGGCGCGTGCTGTAGCGGACGTCGCCGGGCACTCCGGATGCCGCGCGGAGGTCATGGTGCTCTACCCACGCTTTCGGCAAGAACAGCTCCCGGTCCAGATAGCCACGGCCACGCGGACCACAGTACGCAAGGAAGATGCCGGTCTGCATATGGGTACCGGTACCGTGAGTGCCACGTATACGGTGGGCTCCGACGAACTTCCCGTTCTCTTTGGCGAACTCCGTCTCGTCGAGAACCAGGACCCCCTCGGGACTGGCAAGGTACTTGAGCACTTGCTCCCTCAACGAACGCCGGGCCTCATCGTCGTCCCACCGCTCGGGTGTCCGGTCCTTCGGCTCCGCGTGCGCGCTCAGCGGAAAGCGCAACCGGTAGTCGGTGCTGGCACGCGAAACGAATCCGTACCCCGCACGGTCTCGGCCGTGCGTGAATGGTGATATTCCCATTGTGATGGATTGTCGGGATTACGGGTTGACTGTCAGCGTTCCTGACGCCTGGCCGGCGTTGCACGAGGCATACACGGTTGTGGCGACCGAACCGGACACCTGGACGGTGGTCAGGTCGAACGTGACGCTGTCGTTGCCGGCGGAAACCACGACGTTCTCGGGGAAGTTGGCATAGACCTCCGGATGGTCGGTCTCCATCTCCACGGTCTGATCGGCCTCAACGGTCCCATCCAGGGTCACCGTAACCTGGACGGTCGAACCGCCGGTCGTGGCGTCGGGCGAGATCACGACAGCACATGGAACCGTCACCGGCTTCGGGCGGCCCCCGATCCCCAGGGTCGGAATCTCGGCAACTGCGGCGATCACGAACATGGACAGAACGGCTGCGACGGACATGCGAAAAGCGCGAACGAACATTGAACTAAACCCTCCTTATGGATTGGTCGGTGTGTTGCGCCTATGGTACAGACCCATCGTTTAGCTAGCGTTCATGCTCGGAGTTACTAATAGCGAGCGAGCTATTAACGGACGGACGACGAGGAGGCGCGCGGAGGTTGACGGAGTCGCACGACTGAACGGTTTCTAAACGGAAACGCAACGCGGGTAGGTGGGCGGTGGTATGCGGGCGCTCACCTTCAGACGGACGGGACCAGCTCGGAGGAGAGTGGGTCCCAAACGTGTGTGAGCCTATCCGCCGCTGAGGTCGGCGTCGGCGCTTGCCCCGCCCTTGGCGAGCCACTGGGGCACCTCGGAGGCGCGAAGCGCACAGCCGCGGGCGCGCGCCCGTTCATAGGCAGCGACGGAAAGGGCCTTGCGCACGGCGGCCTCCGTCGCTTCCAGGTCCTCGGCATGGTCTTCAGGCAGCGTCGTGCCGGACGCCTCCTGGGCTGCCTCGGCAGCGCCCAACAGAACTGCCGCCGATGCATGATCTTCCTGATACGCGACGACCGCAGCCAGCTGGCGGAGGACGAGCGCGGCATGGGGGAGGTCGCCGACACCGGTCAAGAGCGGCAAGGCCTCAACGTAGTGATCGCGGGCGTTCGGCGCATCGTACTCTTCGCAGGCGGTGTCGCCAAGGTTGACGAGAAGCATGCCCCTTAGCCAGTGGTCGCCAAGCCGCCGCGCAAGCGAGATGCCCTCGGCAGCCATGCGCTTCGCAGCTTCGCAGTCGCCCTCCAGAAGGCAAAGGCCCGCCAAGTTCGTGAGCACGGTGGCGAGTATCGGGTCCTCGCGCGCCGCCTGTGCCAGCTCGCGGCTCTCCTCGTACGCAGATCGCGCCTTCTGAACCTCGCCAAGCGTCTGCAGCGTTACGCCGAGATTGACGAGCCCTCTCGCCAGCGTTGCGGCGTCCCCAAGGCCGCGCAACAGGTCGGCACCGCTCTGAGCATGCCGAATCGCTTCAGCCGCATCGCCTTCATAGGCGCACAGGGGACCCATCAAGCAGAGAGCCGCGCCTCGGCCCGCCGTATCTCCGATCGCATCGGCCACCTCTGCGCAGCGTGTCAGCCAATCGCGCCCATCGCGCCGGCGGCCGGTCAGCACCCAGAAGCGCCCCAGGTCCCGCCCCATGCGCACGCCTCTGGCCGCATCGTGTTCAAGGCTCCAGCCCAGCGCAGACTGGATGTTGCCGATCTCGACGCTAAGCCGAGCTATCGCTTCCGATTGACCGGTCCGCCAGAGGCTTGGCTCGGCTTCGGCACAGATGGCCGCAAAGTAGGCCGCATGGCGTGAGGCGAGCTCCGAGCGATCACGCTCGTCCAGTTTCTCTTCGGCGAACGCCTGAATCGCCTCCAGCATCCCGTATCTCGGCTCATCGCCTGAGCGGTCAACCGTGATCAAGGAGCGGGAGCGCAGCTCCTGAAGCGTCGTCACAGCCTGAGGCCAACGACAGATCTCCTCCGTTGCCTCAACCGTGAATCCGCCCCGGAACACCCCGAGGCTCGCGAAGGCACGGGCCAGCCGCTCGGGCAGGAGTCGGTAGCTCCACTCGAGGCATGCCTGAAGCGTGGCATGGCGATCGGGCACGTCGCGCTTCCGGCTCACCAGAAGCTCGAACTTCCGCCCGAGGTCCCTCAGCATCTGCTTCGGAGAGCGGTCCTGAGCCCAAGCTGCCGCCAGCTCCAGAGACAGAGGAAGCCCCTCGAGCCGCCGGCAGACTTCGGCGATGTCGGAAGCATTGCGAGGAGTGACCGCGAAGTCGGGCAGGGCGCGCGTGGCTCGATCAACGAACAACTGGACGCCGGCATACGCCATGATGTCCTCAGGCGACGCTGCCCGTTCCGGAACGGGCAACGGCTCCACCGGAAGGAGCTGCTCGCCGGTGAGATCCAGCGCATGCCGGGTCGTGACAATGATGCACAGGGCGCCTACGTTGCTGATCAGCCGGAGGATCAGCGGGGCCATCTCGTCAACGAGCTGCTCAAAGTTGTCGAGGACCAGCAGCGTGGGTTCAGCCGCCAGATCGCGCTCGACGAGACCCGTCAGGTCGGCTCCCGGTCGGATCGGGACCTGCAGCACCTCTGCGATCTTCACGATCGCGGCCTGGCTGTTTGTCGCATCCGCCAGCGGCACGAACACCACACGCCGCTCGTGCGCTTCGTGCTGCCGGGTGGCAAACTCGACGGCGAGGCGCGTCTTGCCGGTTCCTCCGGGACCTATCAGCGTAATCAGCCGCTCCGAACCCGACTCCACGAATGCCGATAGACGGCGCAACTCCGGCTCGCGACCGAAGAAGCGCGTGAACTGCATCGGCAGGTTCGGGTTTCCGCCCTCACGATACGGGGGTGCCTCTCGCTTCGGAACCGGGGCCGGCGGAGGCTCCGGCTCGACGGGAGTCCAGGTGGTTTCAGGTTCCGGCGGAGCAGGCCGAGCGCGTCGGACCGGCTGAACGGGGGGCTCAGGCGAGCGCGTCGGGCTGGACGGGCGCGTTCCGGATGTCGGCATGGTGAGCCCTGCGGCATCGGTTGGGGCCGACATGGACGCCCGCGCCTGCTCGGCGATCCGCCATGCCTGACGCGACGGGGGTCCCATCTCCTCTCGCTCGAAAAGCCGCGTCATGTGCTCGTAGGCGCGCACGGCCTCTTCCGGCCGACCGGCGAGGGCAAGGAGGCGCATCAGCTCGCAGTGGGCCTCCTCACGAAGCGGATCCTCGGCAACGGCACGATGGGCATGTTCGAGGGCGCGATCCATCTCGCCCGAGGCTGCCATGGAGGTTGAGACTTCGCGCAGGGCGGCGTAGAACATCTCGGCCAGGTTGTTGCGAATCTCTTCGATCCACTCCTCGTTGTGGCCGGGCATCAGCTCGCCCTTGTACAGATCAATGGCCGCGAGGAGTCGCTGTATCCGATCTTCGGGGGTCTGCCCGGGCTTGCTCTTGAGCAGACGCCTGAAGTCCACGGCGTCGCAGGTGACGGCCTCGGGGTTCAATGAAATACACGTCCGGCCGTGGGACACGATGACGCTGCCCGCAGGCACCCCTGTCGGCTCCAACTGCTTGCGAAGAGACGAGAGCGCCACGCGGAGGTTCACCTGAGCAGCTTCGAACTCGGATTCCATCCAGAACCGGTCCATAACCTCGGTTCGAGAGACCTGCTGGCCAAGGCGGTAGGCAAGCAGTCCGAGCAGCTCCTCGGTCTTGCGTGTGGCACACTGAGTGAAGTCCCGGTTGCCGCTCTTGAACCGAAACGTGCCGAGCAGGTAGACGCGCCAGGGCTCGCTTAACATTGGTCCGCACGCTTTCTGGGCCGGTCGGGTTCTCCCGCCATCCGTTTGGCCCAACTCACGGACGCGCGATTGCCGACCTTCTGTATGGCGTAGGCGTCCTTCAGCGCATGCACGAACATTCGCCCTATTTCGGCAGCATGTCGCGCGGGGGCTGAACCGACCTTGGGGGTTACGGCTGCCAGCGCCGAGTCCAGGCTCTCCCATGCGTTGAGCCGCTCGGCCTGAGCGGGTTGAGCGTCGTCCCAGGCCTCGACGGCATCACCGATCAGGTCCAGGGCTTGCCGCATGGCAACGCCGCGAACGGGGGACTGAAGGCGAAGAACAGGCGTCAGGCACGCTCGAGCGACCTTGAGAACTTCCTCGGCATCGGCACGCGAACGGATGCGGTTGACCAGCCACCAGTGGGCGTGCTCAACCGCCTGTCCGACGGGGTCTTCGTCGAACTCCCTGAAGAGGCCGCGTACCTCCTCCATGCGCGGGCGTGTCTCCTGTTACGAATATGGAGTGCGCCAACGGGGCGTTTGTGACACAGTTTTTTCGAGAAATGACCGAGGGACGCGCAAACTTCGTTCGGAGTTGTGCCGGAACCGGATCACAGATAGTGAATGCGGTCGCGGTAGAGCGCCAGCAGGCGGTCGTTGTAGTCATCGCCGCCGTCAAGGTTGGCGCTCATGTAGATCGGCGGTTCCAGACCGCGCTCCAGCATCTTCGCCGCAACCTCGACGACCAGCGCATTCACCAGTGCGCACCCGAGCACCGTCGAGAGAGGACCGACCGGCTGCCGGAATCCGCCGACCCGGACGGCAGCGTCGCCGTGCGGCGCACCGTTGTCGAGGACAACGTCGCACAGGTCCAGCAACTTCTTGCCGGATGAGTGACGGCTCGTAACCGCCGACGAATACGCAAGGGACGTAACGCCGATCACGCCGATCCCGCGCTCTCGCGCTCCGAGGGCCATGTCTATGGCGACGGCATTGCGGCCGGACGTCGAGGCGATGATCAACACGTCGCCCTCGCGCGCAGGCGAACCCAGGAGCAGCTCCCGGCCAAGCCCTTCGACTCGCTCGAGTTTGGATGTCATTGTCATGGGTCGGACCGACAGGTTCATGCCGTGGGGATAGATCGGATTGATGAGCATCAGTCCGCCCGTTCGATAGACCAGCTCCTCGGCAACGATGAAGGAGTGGCTAGCCCCAAACGCGAACAGCGACCTCCCCGCCTGGACCGCATCCGTCATCATGTCGGCCGCGCGGCCGATGGCGTCTCTCTGCGACTCGATCAAGCGATCCAGCGCTGCCGCAACCGTCTTCACATACTCGTCTGCGTAGCGGACGCTCATTTCCGTCCTCCTCACTCAGGGGCGCCTTTTCGGAGACTCAGTAGCCCAGCTCATTGAAGCGCTTGCGCGCGCTCTCGTAATAGGCCTGACCACCCTCTCGGTTGACGCTCATGAAGACCGTCGGCGGCTTTCCGGCATCCACCATCTTGGCCATCACTCGCTCCCATATCATCCAACCGGCCAGATCGAAACCAATGCCTGAGACGGGCATGACGGCGGTGTCCAGTCCGGGCATCTCAACCGCAGCATCGCCGTATGGCGCGCCTATGTCAATGACAACATCCACCGCGTCGCACAGCCGCTTGCCGGACGGATGCAGAGGCTGAACGCGCGCTGTATAGGCAAGCGACGTCAGGCCTACCGTGCGCACTCCCAGCTCCGCGCATGTCAGAGCCATCGCCACGGGCCGAACGTTTCGGCCGGAAACGCTTCCGACGAGAACAACATCGCCGCGTCGAAGGTTGCCCGTGCGCAGCGCGGTTCGAACTGTCTCGATCTCCCTGTCGGCCTCCGTCTCACGGGGCCTACCGGCTCGGCACTGCGCCACCGGGTCGTTCACGTTCAGTCCGAACGAGAGCGGCTGAAGCGCGGCCAGACCGCCTGCCCTGTTCAGGAAGTCGCCCTGAATGCCGTGACCGATCTCCGCGCAGAACACGGCCCCATCGTTCAGCAGCGCGCCGACCACCAGCTCGGCCGCCCGCTCGATGGGCTCCGACTGGGTTTCCTCGAGGCGCCGAATCACCTGTCGAACTGCATCAAGGTACCGGCTATGCATGTTGACCTCCTGCGTCATGGTACATTTATCGCCAATGCCCCTCACTGAGGCCGGACCGACGATGAATCGTCGGTCTGCGAGACGAATCCCGCGCGCGGGATGGCCTTAACCCACAGAAGTGGGTTTCGTGAGTCGCAGGCGGGCGATTCATCGCCCGTCTGGCTTGTACATCATCATGACTGACGAGCGTTGTGCTCAGGCACGTCACACCCTACAGATTGGCAGCCTCGCTTCTCAGGCGCTGACCGAACTCCGTTGATAGATCGCTCAGACACCGCGTGCCCGCCAACGTGACACCAACCACTTCCGCCAACGTCGGGACGACGGGATTTAGCTGCGGCGCGATAGACAGCGCCCGGTCACATACGCGGTTCCAGAATACCCGTGACCGCCGCGCCACGCTGCCCGCCGCCACCATCGACAATGCCTGCCCATGCAGCCCCAGAGCGTCCACGACGTCGCTCAGGGTCTCGCTGATGGCATCCGCAGCCTCGGTCAGAACGCGACAGGCGACAGTGTCGCCGACCTCGGCGTGGGCATCCACGATCTTCGCCAGCGAAGCTATCTCCGCCCGGTCCCGATGTTGGAGCATGTAGCTGACGAGGCAGAACCGCTCGCCGCCGGCGTAGGCTGCACACGCCTGTTTCAGCGGCTCGACCAGACTCGTCTCGTGCCGGGGATGCCATGAAGCGCGCGCAATCGCTCGCAGCGCCCTCAGCCCGATATCGAACGCGCTTCCGGCATCGCCCAGCAACGGCCCGAGGGCATCGAGCATCAACT
>JBBIQU010000070.1:0-14552 GCA_037442185.1 Chthonomonadales bacterium
GTGTCGTGTAGGGGCGTATCAGCCGGACCGACCACCTGCCGATCACCGGACATCACGCTCCGACCGGCTGGTACGCCCTCGCGCCGCTTCTGAGAAAGCCCCCTTTCCTACTCCCAGTCGGCCGACCCGCCGCCTCATCGCTCGCCATGACGTGCATACTCCAAGGGTTGGCAGGCGACCAGATCACAAGATGTGGGTCGCACGCCGGCATGGGCTCTGAAGGGATCGGCCAACCTCGCGCCGAACCCAGCAGTCGGTCCGGGGCACGTACCCGGCCAGACCTACACATGGGTGGTACGGAGGTCCCGCATGGCAGCTCTGGTACGATTTGCGGAAACGCCGAGCATTGCCGCGGCGCTGCTCGTCGCGTCCATGGCATTGGCCATGGCTGCGCACGCGACGAATCGTCACATGCGTCTGCCGACGCCGCTGACCGTCGCAGGCAAGCCCATCCTCGGGTCGTACTCCGTCGAGACGCCTGCGGACATCGCCGCCATGCGAGAGGTCGGCATGAACCTCGTTCTCGGCGGCCACGACCATCTGGATGTCTCGACGCCCATCGGCAAGGCATGCGCCGATAACGGCATCTACGTGCTGCACCACCTGACCCAGCATGTGTACGGCAAGCCGCGCCTGGGCGACCGCATCGGTCCAAAGGTCCTGCAGATACCGATCCGCACTGCCGGAGCATCATCGTTCCCGCGCTCGGGCGTGGTCCAGCTCGATGATGAGCTAATCCGCTATGAGGCCTCGGACGACCGGCATCTGTTCCGCTGCACTCGCGGATACGCAGGTACCAAGCCGGCGCCGCACCGAGGGGGCATGTTCCTCTTCTGGCCCGATGAGTGCGAGCGTGAGATCCTGAAGGTCCTGGATGCGCCCATGCTGTGGGGCTATTACGTGCTCGACGATAGCCCCGGCGATGCTCTTTCGGCGCTGAGGGGCATCTACCGCGTCGTCAAGCGCGTTGATCCCAAACGCATCGTTGCCGCGGGCTACGGGAGCGCCGGCTCGCTCTGCAACTTCGGGCCGGGGGTATGCGACCTGATGCTGATCTACTGGTATCCCGTGTTCGGCAGCGGCAAGTACGACCCGATGATGACCAGCCATCAGGTGCAGTGGATGGTCGCTGCGGCGCGCGAGCAAGTCCCCGGCATGCCGTTCGCGGGCGTCTACCAGACGTTCGACGCCGCGTTCGACCGTCCGGGGAGCGAGGGTAAGGGCCTGCCGACGGCCGAGCAGATTCGCACACAGATGGAGGACTTCGTTCGCGAAGGCGCATGCGGCCTCGTGGCCTATCTGGGTGGCGTTCCGAGCTTGCCGGGCTGGACAACGCGGCCATACATGCGCTCGGTCATCGGCGAGGCGCTCCGGCAGATTCGGGATACGGGCGGACTCCACGTATCGCCCGAACCGGCCGACATGCGCGCCGGCCGGGTGTTCCCGATCGGCGGTTCGGTCAAGCCCCGCCGCGTTGGCGGCATACCGCCTGCGTGGCACGTGATCCTGCCCTTCGCCGGAGGCGACGCCGACCCCCTGGGGCCGGTCCACCCTCCGGAGCGCGAGATAAGGCTTGACGCCGTGTACGACGGCAAGGTTGGCCCCGTCCGCTGGGAAGTTCGCCGAACGTGTGGCGGAGTGATCGGCCTCGGTGAGCTCGTGACGGGAGCGGAGATGTCGCAAGGATCAACGGCCTACGCCACATGCGAGGTTGTGAGCCGCAGAGACCAGCTTGTCCAGATTCGGTACGGCAGCGATGACGATATGGCGATCTGGCTCAATGGGAGCGAGGTGGTCCGGCGCGTCTACGCGGGCGGCCTGCAGCGCGATGCCGAAACGCGCCAGGTGACCCTTCGCGAGGGCCGCAACCGCCTGCTCGTCAAGGTCCATAACCGCGCAGGGATGTGGGGGTTCCACCTCCGGCTGACGGACTTGCAGGGGCAGCCCTTGAAGGGCCTGCGGTTCGCCCCGATGCCGTAGGCTGCCCTGCCCGTTACCAGCGGCGTCTACTTGCGGATCAGCCACACCTCGCACAACCTGGACTGCACCCGCCAGTTCAGATGCGGCTCGAAGGTCGGATCGAAGGTGACCGTGATGTCGCCCGAGCGGTTGAGGCCCCTTGGAATGGGGAACTCCTTGATCGCGCCGAGCTCCTTCCCGTAGACTGTCGGCACGAGGCGCAGGCCGTTGACCCTCGGGAAGCAATCGCCGTATCCAGTGACCCGCAGGACGTAGTCGGCCTCCGGATCCAGGCCTGCGTAGCGCAATGCGGCCGGCCAGTCCTCGTAGCTGACCCATGACTGGCGCGCGCGTGCATTGGGATGATCGCCGACCCAGTGCATGAAGCTCGCATTCATCATGTGGTCCATGTCGAGGATCGGCGCTGCGATCCGCTCGTTGCGCACTTCGTGGGGCGATTTGGCGACGTTGCCGATATCGTCATAGAACCCGCCCGGACCCGGGTCTTCCCATCGCGCGATCTCCTCAAGGCGGCTGACCCGAGCCGCTTCATCGGTCATGGCCTTCACTCTGGCGATCTCGTCCTCGATCCACCAGCGATTGTTCAGCGGATAATCGAGGAAGTCGAGGACCGCTCCCCGCTCGAGCCCGCTGGCCTTGTACCTGGTCACGCTCGTCTGCAGGCCGATGGACTGCCAGAGGTCCTCGCAAAGGGCGACGACGCGCTCGCGAAGCTCCGGTCGGACCGGAGTGTCGGCACGCTTCAGCGCGGCCAGCGCGTCGGCCATGGCCTTCTCCGAACCCTGTGCGCGGGCCGTGAGCATATGCCCGTTGGCCTCTTTCTCGATGGTCGTCTCAAAGAGCAGGCGATGGCGAACGTAGAGATCGTAGTTGGCTCGGAGCAGGCAGAGCTGCCATCGCCAGTTCGCGCGCAGCTCCGGATGACGTGTGTCGAGTTCCGACCAGAGGGCGAACGTTGCGTCCACGGCGCCGTTGGTGGCGACCGCGCCCTCCCAGTTGCGCTCCAGCGCGAAGATGGCTGCGGCGGCCGGCTCAGCTACGTCCGGTCCGAAGAAATGGCGGCAGTACTCGCGAATGACCTCGTTCAGGTCGGCGTTCGGGTTCCAGCCCAGCGCGCTCCAGATCACCTTGTTGACGTCGTCGTGGACGCCGTCGGAGTAGGTGACGAACCCGTCGGTGAACACGCCCGTGTCACGGATGATCCGCGCGTGGAACACGGGCCGCGGATTGACGCACTCGCGGCCGAGCGTGAACGCGAACGCCGGATCCCAGTACGGCACCGGGAACTGGCAACGAACGCTATGGGTGATGTCCGGGTAGTCGCGGATGCGGTATTCCTTCGGCAGTCGCGCGCGAATGTCGGCAAGGGGCGGACTGGAAGGTCCGGCGGCGATGCCCGAGAACCATACAGGCCGCTCTCGTTCGATCCAGCGGTACACCACGTCCTGCTCGAAGGGATCGAAGCCCTGCATGGAGAGCCAGATGCGGGCATGCGGGTGCGCGGCCCTCAGCCGCTCGGCGAGATCGCGAAGGTACGGAATGACCAGGTCGGGATGGTTCGAGCCCGGATCGCCGCCCGGAACGAACACGTCGGTCAGGACCGGCAAGTCCTTGTAGAGCTTCTCGTAGGAGGCGAGCGCGGATGCGCGCTTGGCCGCATCCTTCAGGTCGAAGTCCGCGGGCGTCCAAATCCAGTGGTCGAGCCCGTACTTGCCGCAGATGCGGCTGATCTCGACGTTCATCTTGTCGCGCGGGAATCCGCTAACCGTAGGCCGCTCGTCCTGACCCGGGATGTTCTCGATGGCGTTGGTGCCGAACAGCGCCAGCTCGCGGATGTAACGGTCGTACTGTTCGGGCTTCCACGCATCGTACGAGTTGGCCGTGGCGCGGTACCCGAGCTGGTGGCCCCGGATGGCGCGGATGGGCGTCTCCGAGATGCTGAGGGGCGACGCGAGCCGGACGCTGCCCTTGCGGCATTCCAGCGTCCGCAGGAGCTTTCCGACGCCGAACAGCGCGCCGCGCGGATCATGTCCGACGATCCAGACGGTCGGCCTGCCCTCGACGCTCAGGTCCGTCGCGATGGCAAAGCCGTCGGGCCCCTTGGCCATCATCATGCCCGCAGGAGGCTTGCGCCCATCCAGCGTGGGCTCGGGTCCCGATACGACGCCGATAGCCCAACCCGATCGAGGCCACTCCGAGGCGATCGGCCATTGGATGCCCGTGCGCTGCGCAACTTCCTCGGCCAGCACGGATGCGGCCGTGCGCTCGACAGGCGGCGCTTGCGCAATGTCCCTGACCACAACGGCAGCCCCGCCGAGGTCGAGCGGTTCCGACGGAAGGGACCGGCATTCCGAACACAGTGCGAGCAGCGTCGCAGAGAGCGCCGCAGCTGCAAGCAGCGCGTAACCTGTGGTCATGGCAACCTCCTGTCGCCGAAGAGGGGGCGGCGTGTGCCGCATTCTACCCTACACAAGAAAGAGAGCGCCCCGAAGGACGCTCCAGAGAAACAAGGTCAGTCCGATACGTTGCATCGGGCTGAGTCAGGCTTCTTGCTGCTTGCGCAATCTCCTGAACCGCCACAGGCCCAGCGGCGCTGCCCAGAGCCCCATCGTGCCCAGAAGCGTCAGAGTGCTCGCCTCGGGAATGATGTTCGGGTCGCCCCTCGGATTGACGCGACCGTAGATCCTGAGGCTGGGCGGACCCGGGGTAATCCCGTTCGGCAGGCCGTCGTCGAACGGGTCGCCAAGGCCGTTGATGGCCAAGTAGGTGAAGTCAATCAGCGCGGCATACTGCGTGCCGTTGGCCGGCAGCGCTGAAAGAAAACCGCTGCCGTTGAAGGTCCCAAGCCATGCCGTGAAGTCCAGGCCGGGACCGACCATCTCGCCGACTGCGTTTTCGCCCTGCGAGGTCCACCAGGTGCGACCGTCCAGAGCCGGCGGCGCGCCCGAGAAACCGTCGTAGTAGCCGCCGATGTAGAGGTCCTCGGTATCCGACAGATTGCGCAATAGGGCGTAGAAGTTCAGGTTGAGCGACCCGGGAAGCGAGCCCTCAGTCCACGTGCCCAGATCGTAGGTCAGCGTTGACGCCACAGGCGTGCTGCCGTCAAGCATCCGCAGGTCCCACGGTTCGGAACGGACCGATGCCGCACCTACCGCGAGCAGCGCACAGATGGCCGCCAGCGTTCTGACCAGGTGTTGGCACATCTTCATGTCTCTTCGGTACCTGCCTTTCTCAGTCCTTACGTCTCATCATACCACGTTCCCGGGCGGCGAAACCGATCCTCACCGCCCGGGATATGCCTGGTCGTTACGGCACGAATACCAGCAGCATCGGCGTGTTGGAGTAGCTCAGTGGCGGAGCAGCGCTGTTCTGGTACGTGCACGTGAACTTCGTCGCGTAGTTGGCCGGGTTCGGCGTCGGCAGATTCCAGCGCACTGTGAAGTCGGCATAGGTGCCCGGCGGGATGGTGGTGGGTGTGGCGCTCATCAGCATGTCCAGCGTTACGCCCTTGTTGGCCCACCAACCGGAGAACGATACTCCGAGGGCTATTCCGGCGCCCTCGTTGGTCACACGATAGGTGACGAGCTGCTGGTTGCCCACCAGAGACCTGCTCACGACACGGTAACGGAGGACAGGCGTGGCAGCCGCCAGCGTCGTGAATGTCGCGTCGGTGGTCGTGCCCACGACGCCGCCCGTGCTCGTGGCCGTGATCATGTAGTGGTACAGCTTGTTCGACTGCAGGCCCGACAACACGATCGTGTGGTGCGTCAGGAACGTCGGCGTGAGCGGGGTCGTCGAGCCGTAGGCGTTGGTGAGGCCGTAGTCCACCTTCGCCTTCGTGCCCTGAGGCACCCCGCCGGCGTTCACGGTGTCGAAGCTGATCTTAGCCGTCGTCTCGGTGATGTCGTGCACCGAAACGTTGATGATCTGGACCGCGCTCGGCGTCACCTCCGAGTTGGGCTTCAGGTTGATCGTCTTGTAGATGGTCGCGGTGTTAGGCGGCGGAGAGATGGCAAGATTGGACTTGACCTTCAGCCCGACGATCATGCCGGTCAGCGTATGCGACGCGATCGCTGCAGGATCGAACTGGAACGTGTAGATCTGCTGCCCGTCCTTCGAGCCCGGGTTCAGGTTCGGATCGCCCGAAGCAGTGCCTTCATCGAACAGAGCAGGAACCTCGGACAGGCCGGTGTTGTAGGGCACGGCGTTGGCCGGCCACTCCCACATGAACTCGCTGATCCCCAGAGCGTTCTTGGGAGCCAGCACCGACGATGGATCGGGGTTGTAGGAGTTGGTGCCGATGAACTTGATCTGCACCGTGCCGTCGGGCAGCACGCCGATGGTGTCGCCGTCCTGGTTGGACGCGCCCATGGCCTGGAAGCTCATCACCGCAACCGGCGGATACGGGGCCGGTATCACGTGGATGAGGACGGTCGTGGACGACTGCTGGCCGATGTCGTCCCAGACGGTAAGGGTCACGACCCTATCAATGGGAGTGCCTCCCGAGCCCAGGCTGAAGTGATGCACGGCCTGGTTGCCGGCCGGGTAGACGCCCGGAGCCGAAGGAACATAGCCGCCGAGAGCGCCCGGGAACGGAAGGTCATACTCGGTGTCGGGCGTTCCGTCGCCCCAGTTCCAGCGAACCCGCTTGACGTACCGCGAAGGATCGAGGTGGTAGGAACCGAAGCGCGGGTCGGCCCCCACGCCGTTGCCGCCCGGATCGAACACGGCGTACCAATCGGAGCCGCCGACCTGATCCGGAACGTAGGTCTCGCCGGCCGATGCGCTCGGTCGGGAGATCACGGCAACCGGAGGAGGCGTGAACACCGTGGACTGTAGAACCGCAAGGTCCCACGCAGTGATCAGGTTCTTGTTCGCGCTGTTATCGGCGGCGGCACGGGTCCACTCGCCCAACACAAGTGGCGGATGGGCTCCGCTGCGTGTCCCCGTCGGCTCATAGCGCCCGTCGTTCGCGGCGCCGTAATAGCGCGAGGTGAGACTGGTGTTGCCTGCCCACGCCTGATGACCGAGATCGGTCGGTGTAGCGCCGGGAGCAGGCGCCCTGCCCGCGATGAAGTCCACCAGCACGCTATACCAGTCGAACGGGGCCAGAGGCACCCCATCAAGATCGTTGCCGCCCGAGCCGAGCGGGTCGGTCAGCGTGCCTATGCCGTAGGCATTGAGACCCTTGAACATGTTGTACATGCCGTACGAGCATCGGGCGCTGCCATAGGGAGTACCGTGAACTATGGACATGATCCAGTCGGGCGCGAAGAAGAACCGGTACAGGAAGCTCAGCGCGCCAAGCACTCGCGTATCTGAGGGAGCCGCACCGACCAGCTTCATCCCTACCAGGCCGCCGCCGGTTTTGGCCACGTTATCGTAGTTGTTGTTGTTGGCGTAGTCCTGACCGCCATATCGCCGGAAGTTGCGGTTAGCGCCAAGCCTGTAGTCGGTCCGTGTGTACACGGTTGTGGTATTGGTGTCCATCGCGAAGGTCAGCCAGCGGCTCAACGCCGACTTCACCGTGGGATGCACCTGTATCTGCGGCCACGACGGGCCAGGATGCGGCGTGTTCAGATGCGCAAGCTCGGCCGCTTCCAACCCGATGCACGCCCAGGCCACAGCAGAGCCGTCCGAGTCGCTGTAGCTGTAGCTGTACCGCCAGCCTCCTTCATACCATGAGGCATTCCCCTGCATATACTGGAACCCGTCCACGAAGTCGCCGATCAGGTCGTAGTAGCTGGCATAGTCGGATCGGTTCGGCACGGGTCCTTCGGTGTTGCCGGCCTGGCAGATGGCCTGCAGGTGCATGCCGCCTTCATAGACGGGGTACCCGCTGACCGAGCGCAGGCCCTTGCCGTTGGGTACGCCGCCCGGGCCGTGGGTGTCAGGGTTGAATGAGCCGAACGAGGAGTAGGTCTTCGTTGCTACGGAACCCGAAATCAAGTTGCTCGCATGGGTGAGACAGTTGATGCAGCGGATCAGGTCGTCAACGTACGCGTCCTTGGTCGGATCGTTGCTCAGGTTCTTGCCGCCCAGTATTGCGCGGCCGGTATTGGCCAGACACACGGCGTACATGGATGTGGGCGCTACCCAGTAGCCGCTGCTTCCTCCCGCGCTGTATATCCAACCGATATCGGCCGAGGGATGGCCTGAGGCCGGAGAGTTGTCGGTCCGTCCCATCTGCGTATGCAGATACCACAGCGCCTCGTCAGACGATCGGGCAACTCGATGCGCCTGAATGGACGGATTGCCGACGATCATGTGGTAGTAGCCAACGGCCGTCGCGCCCAGACTGTCCGTCACCGTACAGGTCGCCGTGATGGGAGTGCCCTGCGGAAGGTTGTAGGTCTTGAGCTTGGCTGCCCCGTTGTACCCATCGGTGACACCCGTCGTCGTGAGCACCGGATCGCCGTTGCCCGGATCCCAGTCCACGCGGTACGGCGCCGTCCCGCCCTTGATGACCGCCTTCAGCCGGGTCTCGATGCCTTCGAAGATCACGTGGCGGCTCTGCAGGCTGGGCGGGTTGTTGGCGAACGTGGCGTCTGCGACCCACGGAACCGGCACAACGGTCAACGGCCCCGGCGCCAACTGCCTCAGCGACGGCTTCGTTATATCCTCCGTCGGAGGCCGCGGACCGGCCATATCCTCGGGCAGGATGTTCTCCGAAATGACCTTGACCTCGTCGAGCGCCTGAAGGGTGTAGTTCCCTCCCGGCAGCTTGATCGTGGTCGGCTTGCGATTGCCGACCATCCCCGACCACTGCACTTTGCCAAGGTGGTCAACGAGCTTGATCGGGGTCTGGGGCGCATAGCCGATGACGGCAATGCCGAAGTGGGTGTAGATGGGGCGCTCATACACCGGCGCCCGTGGACGTACGTTCTTCTGCGCGAGCGCGCCTGCCGCGATGAGTGCAACCAGCGCGGCCGACAAGCCCAGCGATCTGGCAAGACTACGCATACTCGGTCTCCTCTTAGTGGCTGCAACACGGCGTCGTCGCTGCGCCGCAGCAGGACTGGCCGGCTTACTTGCCGCCGGCACGCTCGCCTTTGGCAACGGAAGCGCACCGCTTCAGCGCGGCCTGCAACACCCTGTCGAATACGGGTTGGGACAGCCACGGGCGTTGGCCCGATGCGGGCTTCGGCCCGAACGACTTCATGTCGGTCGAGGAAGTGACGGCAAGAAGATAGGTGCCGAACCGCACATGCGTTCGGCGGTGGAACATAACGGGCTCGCCGGCCTCGTTGACCACGGTCTCCGTGAGATCGCGCCCTTCGTCACCGGCGTTGAGACGGCGTTCGGCTCTCCGGGCGAACTTGCCCGGCTTCTCGTAGGTCGTGGCGGCGCGAAACGCATCGCGCGCGTCCTTGAGAGTGGGGTGCTTCCAGACCTGGTAGAGGACAAACGCGCCGGTGTTCAGCCAGCGGTTGTCGCCGATGCTGACAGTACCCTTCTGGCCGACGATGGCGCCTCCAAATCGCGCCTTGGGACGGTCGTACTTGTCCGATCCATCGTAGACCCAGCGGTCGTCGGGAGTGAAGAGCTTGGGATCCAGTAGGAAGCGCGCCGATTCGCGTTTCTCTGCCGCCTCGGCGCGAGCGCTGTCCGCTTTGGCGGCGTTCGCAGAGGACTGGGCCCTTGCGG
The DNA here is from genome assembly GCA_037442185.1 of Chthonomonadales bacterium. Taxonomy (GTDB): domain Bacteria; phylum Armatimonadota; class Chthonomonadetes; order Chthonomonadales; family CAJBBX01; genus JAAYVH01. The sequence continues at coordinate 9,628 of JBBIQU010000070.1, forward strand.
CCGATAGGCCCGCCAGGGTCGCCATTGCATACACTACAGCAACAAGTGAACGGTACGGCACTCCCACTCCCTTCCGAGTGGTCGTACGCCGTGGCCAACGCGGCACACCCGATTCCAAGTATTGCGAAACGCAGCAACCAGACATCAATCGCTCGTCGGCGTCGCTCGGACAGACGAGGCTAACAAGCCATTGTACGACCGTTACTGTCAGAAGTCAAGGACTTTTCCTGACACAGCTCCATACTCGAGGTGAACCACCCAGTCGTTCTCCGCGGCCGGGACGGGGATTTCGACGGCCTCCGGCGTGTGCGTGAAGGGGACGGGTGATGTGTGACCTGTGCGCGGGTCATAGACGGTCACGCGCCTGACGCTCGAGCTTCGCGTGGTCACTCGGATGCGCTCCATGCCGGGCGAAACGTACACGACGATCTCGGCTTTGCCGACCATGGCGTATGCTCCACGGGGAACTAAGTCGGGCGCCGGAACGAGGCTGCCCGGGTTCCGAACGCGACGGTTCATGAACAGCGAGCAGAGCCCCACATACTTCCGACCCGGATCGTCGGTCGGAGCGACTCGCTTCTCGCGCGCTACGCTCGGATCCCAGGCGGCTATGTTGGGCTCGCGGGCGTCGTTGTGCAGGAGGTAGTGGATGCCCGCGAAGGCGCGGCGCCAGACCTCTCGGCGGACGGCGTCGTGCTCATAAGGCTCGCCCTCGGTCTTGATGGCGGGGGTCGGCCCCCACTCAGGCACGTCGGGGTTGGCCACACGCAGGCCGCCGTCGCCCGTTCGGTCGGCCCATATGCGCCCGCGCGACGTGAAGAACCGTCGCCAGAACGCCTCGGACGCAGCGGCTTCACGGTTCAGATACGACCATTCGTCGCGATAGTCGAACCAGACGTTGTCGAACCGCTCCGTCTCACGCATGAGCTTCAGGGCGAACATCTCCCAGAGCCACTGACACTTGCGTCTGGACGGCCAAGCGCTATCCCAAGTCTGGCCTCCGATCTCGCGATCCTCGGCGAGCGCGACGACATCGGCAGATCGCGTCGCAGGTCCGCCAAGCGCGACATTGAACGGATGGTGCGGCCATCCGGGGCTCGAGCCGAGAACCTCCTTGGCCCATCCGAAGAACACCGTGATGCCGACCAGCAGGCCGCGCCGTTGCGCGAGGCGGCACAGTTCCCGGATGCGCGCCCAGTAGTGCCGCGTTGGGTCAGTACCCTCGTCGAACCGCAGCAGATCGAACGAACCGTCCGGCTTGCGCACCCAGGGCTGCAGCGGCGCGTTCGACCCGAGCCGCCAGTCTCCCGGCCTCGCACCGGTGAACGCCCAGATGTGAACGGTCGAGTGGCCTTCGCGCCGGCAGGCATCGAGCCATGCGCTCAGGTTGAGATTCCCGTTCATCGGCACCACCTGCGTGCCGCTGTCGCCGATCAGCATGACCGTCCGGCCACGATACGTGACGAAGTGGCCCGACGGGCTGACGCGTATGCCGCCCGCACCCGGTGCAAGGCAGGCTGCCGCCAAGACATACGTCAGGGTCGCTGTGAGCATGCGTGCCTCCCGGCAGCGAGGTTATGCGAACGGACGACGCTCAAGGTCGGATCCGCGGCGTATTCGGTTTCGGCCAGTCGGAACGACTCCGGAGCGTGTGGCGCCTTCGGTAGGCGTCGGGCTGCGTAGTCCTGAACCGCGCGTTGCCATCCATCAGGGATCGGACGTGCGCTGTAGTCAGTCTGCTCATCCACGTCGGTCCTGCCGGGATCGAGCACGTGGAGAATCCAGGTCTCGATGTTCCTCTTGGCCACGAATACCCCGATGCGCTCATCCTCTGATATGGCCGGAACATCAGCGGTGGCGAGGGCGCGATCAAGGGTCATCGCGCGCTGGGCTGTCGAGAGATTGTCGGCATCGGTGATCACGATCAACGCCTTCCCGGGGCCGCCGTACCGCCTGATGGCCTGTACTTCACTCGGCAGCTGCTCCCGGACCCACTGCTCCCCCGACCCTCGGCCTGTGGGACAGATGCGAGCGGTGAACCTGCGCGGGTGCGCTCCCCTGCCGATGAGGAATCGTCTCGCGAACGTGTACTGGCACTTGTCCTCGCAGAGGACCACGTAGGTCGTGATGCGAGCCACCGGCTATGACCCGAGTATCCAACCGCGCTCAACGAGCGATGATAGGGGCATTGGAGATTCGGATGCGTCGCTTAGTCTGGACAACCGTGTCGGGCCGTTCGATGGGCGATCCAACCACAGGCCGCAAGCGGCAGCCTCGCGATCTACCATGAGGGGATGATGCGAGATGATCAACGCCTGAAGGTCGCCGTCGTCGCATCGGTCCCTCACCATGTCAAGCCACGGGCCAAGCTCCGGCGGCGCGATGTTGTTGGCGGGTTCATCAATGCAGATAACGCCACCTCGTGGAGCTGAAAGGACCAGCACATAAAGCGCCGCAAGCATCATCTCGCCGTCCGATAGCTGCCGAAATCTGAAGGAGTGAGGGACAGGCGCATCCATCTCCGCCATGAGCCGCCAACGGTCGCCGGACTCAGCGAACCGGAAGTGGCTGAAACCCGGAAGGACCTCTCTCAGGGTCTCCGCGACCCGGATGGCCAGGCCCTGATCTTGAGATAGGCGGTGATACCACGTCGCAAACCGCTCCATCCGAACTCCCGGATGCGGTCCTGCGCCCCCGGATGGTCCGAGACTCATGTCGTCCATCAACGCTGGACACGGGGACACTATCGTGAGGTCCGACATGAACCGTCGGAAACGCGTCAACAACACGTTATCGGGGCGCGCAGCGACCATAGACAGCGCTGAGCGCGACCAGTCGAAGTTATATGTGGGTCCGGGACTTCCGTCGTCTCGGTGGAGTTGAACTTCGCCGTTCTCGAATGTGAACAAGGACGTTGTGCCCGACTCCAGCGCCTCACGCTTGATCCTTGCTCGCCCTCGCTCGGTGTCATGCTCAACGACAAGCTCGTAGCCTATCTGGACGTCGCCCAACGAGACGAGCGCCTCGAAGGTCTGGATTGGCAGCCTCTGCCAAACCGTCAGTGTGTTGGCGGGGAGTGCGCCGTCCAGATAGGTTGCATCGTCTCCCACAAGAGGCTCGCCGCCGAGGAGGCGCTGGAGCCTGCGCAGGATATCGAACACGGTGGACTTGCCGCTTCCGTTTGGTCCGAGAAGCAGCTGCATCCGTTCGAGCCGAAGCTCGAAGTTCACCAGACACCCGAAGTTGTCCACACGCAAGCGCTGGATCATCCTGTGCCTCCTCGGCGATTGGCATTTCGGCCTCAGTGAGGAGCAGTGGGCCTCATGCTACTTCATGAACAACTCTACCACCGGCACGGTGACGTTCGGCTTCTGCACGGGCAAAGTGAGCGTCAGGGTCTGCTTCTCGGGGCTCGAGGAGGCCTTCTGCCAGTCCTCGGGTCCCTTCATGAAGACCTCGGAGGCGTCGTTGAGGAGCTGGGCGTACTCGACCTTGCCCGCGAAGCCGTCGAGGTGCAAGTGCACAAACGGCCAGGCGAAGATGTGCAGGTACATGCGGTTGGTGGTCGGGTTGTAGGTCAGGCGGCAGTCCTGAGGTGCGGTGAACTCGGGCGGGGCCTGAGTGCAGCCGTAGATCGAGCGCGAATGGCGCTTCATCCACTCGCCCATGCCCGCCAGTCGGTCCAGCGCACGTTCATCAAACTCTCCGCGACCGGTCGGGCCAACGTTCAGCAGCAGGTTGCCGCCCTTGCTGACCGTGTCTATGAGCATCTGAATCAACTGGTCAATGCTCTTCCAGCTTGACTCGTCCCGATGGTAGCCCCACGATCCGGAAAACGTCTGGCAGGCCTCCCAGACGACCCTCTGCCCGTCCACGGTCACCCATTCGCGGGGCTGGTACTGCTCGGGCGTCTTGATGTCCCAGCCGTCGGGCAGGTCGAGCCGGTCGTCCAATACGATGTGCGGCTGCAGTTCGCGCACGAGCTTGTAGAGCTTCTCGCTCTGCCAGTCGTCGCGCCCCTTGCCGATGAAGCCCTCGCGGCTCGGGTAGCTGAAGTCGAACCACATGATGTCAACGCGGCCGAACTCGGTGAGGAGCTCGCGCACCTGAGCATGAAGGTACTCGGCGTACTTGCTCTGGTCGCGGCCTTCGTTCATCCTGGCCCGGTCAGGATGGTCCCGCACGGCATGCATGTCATCTATGACGAAGTGCTCATGGTGCCAGTCAATGAGCGAATGATAGAAGCCGACGCGCAGGTTGCGGCCCCTGAACGCATCCACCATGGGATGGAGCAGATCCTTGCCGTAGGGGGTGTTGGTCACCTTGTACTCGCCCGCCTTCGTATCCCAGAGGCAGAACCCCTCGTGGTGCTTGGTGGTCACGACGAAGTACTTCATGCCCGCACCGGCCGCGGCATCGGCCCAGAGAGTCGGATCGTACAGGTCGGGGTCGAAGTGGCGGAAGTACTTCTCGTACTGCTCGTTGGTCATCTTCTCGCGGTGCTTCACCCATTCGTGGCGCGCGGGGAGGGCATACAGCCCCCAGTGGATGAACATCCCGAATCGGTCGTGGACAAACCACGAAGTGTCTCCGGCGGTCTTTCGGACTTCCATTGGCGCAGGCCTCCTTGCTGGTCGCGGTCTGGCATGTTGGTTCGCCGCGTCCCCTGCCCATCCCTCCATGTTCGGGGACGTCCTACGCCGTTACGGCCGCAGGCCGTGTAGCCGCGGGTTCTCCCCGCGCATTGTCCGGTCACGATGCACGCATTCGTCCTCGCGATGCGCACACCCCGGCGTCGCGAGAAGCGACGGCTACACGCTGCGCGTCAAATGACCGCGATGGATGGATGAGGCGTGTCCCGGCGTCCTATGCCGTTACGGCCGCAGGCAACGTGCCTCGGCGTCGAACGCCGTTACGGCCGCAGG